>NZ_JBFBBA010000043.1:0-65716 GCF_040682455.1 Streptomyces sp. NPDC051183 | reverse complement strand
AGGACCTGCCCGTCGGCAAGACGGCGAACACCGACCATCGGATCACCGGAGCCCGCCTCGTCAAGGACGGCCTGGGCTGGCACATCGCCTTCCGGCTTCGCCGACCCGGCCGCCGGGCCGGTGCTGGCCACCCTGGCCCCGGCCGAGCACCCGCGCGTCGGCTCCGACGGCGACCTGACGGGTGACGGCCTGCCGGACCTCTGGTCCGCGGACGCCTCCGGCAAGGTCACCGTCCTCCCGGGTGCGGGTACGACGACGCCGCACCCGACGGTGACGGGCTTCGGTCCGGCGCTCTAGTCGAACCACCTGTCCCGGGCCAGTTCGCCGGTCCGGGACGGGTCCTCCAGCAGGGCCGCGACCTCGAAGCGGCGCGGCCACTGGCCCGCCGACCAGGCCAGGCCCGCCGCGACGCCCTCCAGCGTGGCGGCGTGCAGGGTGCCGTCAGGGGTGCGGCGCCAGTCGAGTTCGGTGCCGCCTGCGATCAGCTCCTCGTGCTCCAGGTAGGTCGCGGGCGTCGCCGGGCCGAGCAGGATCCGTACCGACTCCGGCACTTCGTGCTCCTCGCCCGGGGTCGTCACCTCCGCCGGGACCGTGTCCGACAGCCGCCGCACCTGGAGCAGGTCCGCCAGGTCGGCCGCGCGGGACGGGGCGACCGGCAGCAGGGCCAGGCCCTCCGTCAGCGGGAGCAGGTCCGGGGCGTCCGCGATCACCGCGTCGGCCGCGTCCACCACCGCCACCTCCCCGTCGATCACCGCGCGCAGCTCGTCCGGCAGCGTGACCTGCTCGGGGTCCAGGTCGGCCAGGGCGCCGTACAGCGCGTGCAGTTGGCGTCCGCCGACCTCGCGGTCCGGGTCGGCGAGGCGGCCCAGGAGTTCGGCGGCGCCGCCGGGCTCGTCGAGCAGGGCGGCCACGGTGGTGCGTACGCCGAGTGCCCGCAGGACCTGTTCGTCCTCGAAGCCCGTGGCGTCCGCCGAGGTGTAGAGGCCCGCCAGCAGCGGGTCGCCGCCCGCCGCGCGCAGACCCGCCGGGCGGCGGCCGTCGAGCACCGGGTGGTCGCGCAGCCACCACGCGGTGTACGGGCGGACCGACTGCGTGGTGCCGTCGGGCAGCAGGACCCGTACCGGCTGGGTCAGTGCGTCGCGCAGCGGGGGCTGCGCGAGCATCGTCAGCGCCTGGGGCCAGCAGTCGTCGTCGACCAGGTCGAGGTCCCGTACCGCGACCAGCTCGGTCGCCACCGGCGGGACCGGGGTGTCCGGCAGCTGGTCGAGCACGTCCTCGCACCACACGTCCACCGCGTCGAGCAGGCCCGCGTCGTCGGGTTCGGCGAAGTCCCCGTCGCGGGGCTCCAGTTCGTCGGGGTCGAGGACCACGTCGGTGGCGCGCACGAGCTGGAAGGCGGCCAGCACCCCGACGGCGGTCAGCGGGCCCTCGCCCCAGCGCACGAGCAGTTCCTCGTCGCAGTACGGGATCTCGTCCGCGCGGATCACGGACGCCAACGCCGAGCCGGGCAGGAGCAGTTCGCCCGCAGGGGTCGGTTCGCCGTCCTCGTCGGGCAGGGCCAGCGCGCCCAGCCAGGGCTCGTCGCCCGGCGTGAGCTCGGCCGCCTGCACCAGGCCCAGGACGACGTCGGCCAGTTCATCGGCGTCGAGGGTGTCCGCGTCCTCGTCCCAGACCTCCCCGGCATCGAGCGAGGCCGCCACGGCCGCCCGCACCTGCGGGGTCGTCAGGACCGCGCGGGGGGTGGCCGGGAGGGCGCCGAGCTTCTCCAGCAGCGGGTGCACCGCATCCGGGTGGGCCACCTTCAGGCCGAGCCGGGCCAGGTCGGCCGGGGTGTCCGCGTAGGGCAGCAGGACGTGGCGCGGGCCGATGGTGGTGCGCCCGTCGGCCAGCGGCACGGGCAGCCCCGAGAGCCGGTCCGGGTCCACGCCGGCCAGGGTGTCGTACAGCCGGTGCCACCAGTCCGGGGTGCGCTCGATGCCCGCGATCCGCTCGATGGCGTCGCCGAGCGGGAGCCGGCCGACGCCCAGCGTGCGCAGTTCGGGGCGGCGTTCCAGGCCAGCCGGGAGCAGGGTCGGCAGGACCTCCGCGAGGACCCGTACGGTGTCGGCGCCCGCGCCCTCCACCACCTCGGCCTCGAAGGGGCGCAGCGCGGAGCGCTCCTCGGGGTCCTCGGCCGGGGCGGCGGGCGCGAGGAAGGCGGTCCGGGGGAGCCGCTGCAGCACGGCCGCGCGCAGGGCCCCGTCGAGCTCGCCCTTGCCGAGGGGGCCCGGTACGAGGTCCACGAGCGCGGTGCTCACCGGGTCCCAGGAGCCGAGGAGTTCGGTGTAGGCGTCGGCCGCGCGCTCCACCAGGAAGTCGGTCAGCGGTCCCGGCGCGGGGTGGCGGCGCGAGGTGTCGAGCGGCAGGGTCGCGATGAGCAGTGCGGGGATGCCGAGCGGTTCGTCGGTGGGGGTCGGCGCGTGCACCACGGGTGCGGTGGCGGGGTGCACGGGCGCGCCGTCGGCGTCGACGGGCACGGCCCAGGAGACCGTCCAGACGGGCCGCAGCCGTTCCTCGACGGGCCGGTCGGCGAGCAGTTCCCGCTCGATGGGGCCGCCGTGGCGGACGGTGCGCCAGCGCCGGGTCTGCCCGGCGGAGTCCTCGATGACCGTGTACGGGCCCTCGGCGCGGCGCAGCAGGGTCCGTACGCCCCCGGCGGGAGTGTCCACGACGACCTCGTGCAGGCCGGGCAGGGTCAGGAGCAGGGCGTCGTCGATCCCGGCGAGGAGGCGTTCGGCGAGTTCCTCGGCGGCGGCGTCGCGCAGCGGGAGGACCACGACGGTGTCGTACTCGTCGGGCGCGGTGCCCTCGGCGGGCAGCGGCAGGCGCAGCAGCGGTACGTGTCCGTCGCGGCGGCGCAGCTCGTCGCCGAGTCCGGGGCTGCCGACGGCGGCGCCCCGGGCCAGTTCGCGGGCCTCGGCCAGCGACCAGCGCACGCCGCCGTGGCGGCCGAGCACCGCGGGCTCGTCGGAGACGGCGAGGACGGCGGCGAAGCCGACGCCGAAGCGGCCCACGGTGTCCCCGGACCCGGCGGACTCCCGCTTGGCGGAGGCGCGCAGGGTGCTGAGGGACTCCACGCCGGTCGCGTCCAGCGGGGCCCCGGTGTTGGCGACGGCGAGCACGGCGTGGCCGCCCTCGTCGGGTCCGCCGGGGTGCAGGGTGAGCCGCAGCCGGCCGGGGACCTTGGCGCGGGCCGCGGCGTCGGCGGCGTTCTGCGCCAGCTCGATGACGAGCCGGTCCCGGTAGCCGCCGAGTGCCAGGTCCTCCTCGGCGTTGGCGTCCTCGCGGAAGCGGGCGGGGCCCGCGCCCCAGGCGTCGAGCACCCCGCGTCGCAGCCGGGCCGTGCCGAAGGGGTCCACGCCGCTCTGGGCCGCCGTCACTCGCACGCTCACGCCGCTGCCTCCAGCTGTGCTGTTCTCAGGATGGTCGGGCCCCTGAACCTGCCCCGAACCTCCTGAAGGTATCGCGTGCGTCCCTATGCCTTGGCCGTGAGGTGGGCGAACACCACGACGTTGGCATCCCAGTGGCGGTCCGGGGTGAGGTTGCCGCCGCAGGTGATCAGACGGAGCTCCGCCTTGCCGTGGGTGTCGCCGTAGACCTTGTCGGTGGGGAAGGCGTCCTTCTTGAAGGTCTGCACGTCGTCGACGGTGAAGACGGCGGTGCTGCCGTCGGCCCGGTGGACCTCGATCTTCTGGTCCTTCTTCAGTTTCTTGAGGTTGTAGAAGACGGCCTGGGGGGCCTGCGGGGTGTCCATGTGGCCGACGATGGCGGCCGCGCCCGGCTCGCCGGGGGTGGGGCCGTCCTTGTACCAGGCCGCGTCCTTGGGCTTGGCGAAGTCCGGTTCCTGCATCTCGCCCTTGGCGTCCAGGCCGACGGTGTCGAGCGGGGCGTCCACCTTGATGTCGGGGATCTCGACGCGGTCCGGGACGGAGGGGGTGAGGGAGGAGGCGGCCGAGGCGTTCGCGGCCGTGTCCGCACCGGTGTCCTCGGCGCCGCCCGCGGAGCAGCCGGTGGCGAGGGCCACGGCGAGGGCCGAGGCCCCCGCCAGGGCGGCGGCGCGGCGTGCGCGGCCGCCCCGGCGGGGGGTGGTGGTCTGCTCAGCCATTGCTGGTCTCGGAGCCGACGTAGCCGACCGGGGCCTGGCCGGTGTTGACGGAGCCCTTGGGCGTCTTGTGCTCGCTCGGCTTCAGCGGCTTCACGTCCGGCTTGGTGCCGGTGGCCTCGGTGGAGAACTTGACGGTGTCGAACTGCTTGCCGCCGGCGAAGGCCTGGACGCCGTAGTAGCCGGTCTTGACGTCCTTGGACACGATGGCGGTGCCGGTGAAGGTGCCCTTGCCGTCGCTCTTCAGGTTGACCTGGCCGCCGAAGGCGTCGGACTTGACGAAGGCGTTCTTCTCGGAGGTCTTGATGGTGACGACGACCTTGTCGCCGGGGCGCCCGTGGTCGGTGGACAGGTTCACGCTGGAGGCCTGCGGGGTGGGCTTGGGGGAGGGCTTGTCGGACTTGACGGTCAGCTGCGCGGTGGCCTGGATCCTCTTGCCGTCGGGGCCGGTGCCGGTGAGGGAGACGTCGTAGGTGCCGTTGTCCACCTTGTTGACCTTGGCGGTGCCGCCGCGGCCGTCGGTCATCTTCACGTCGCCCAGGGCCTTGGAGGAGACGGAGAGGTTCGTCGAGCCGTCGGGGACGTCCATCGAGAACGTGATCGAGTCGCCCGGCTCGGCGGTGGAGGTCGACAGCTTCAGGCTCGCGGCGGCCGCGTGGGGGCTCGGGCTGGAGCTGCTCGACGGCGTCGGGGTGCCGGCGGCGAAGGCGGTGGTCGCGCCGCCGAGGGCCATCGACGAGGCGAGGGCGATCGCCGAGATGGTGAGTGCCTTGCGCATGGGGTCTCCTCCTGAACGGGCCGGGGTTTTTCCCGGCACACCAGACATGAGGGACATCCTGGGCGCTTGGTTGCGGGCCTCCGGGGGGCCGGCCGAGCGGGTGGCCGAAGGTCCTCCGGCATAAAGGCGCAGGCCGTGACGGCGCCGGGGAGGCTCCGTTTGCGGGCTCTTTGCCCCGATTTTTGGGACCAAGGTCCCGGGATCCGGGCCGCCGGGCGCCGAGTTGGGCGTTCAGCCCGCCTTCAGGAACGCTGAGTACGGGGTGTAGCGAAGGGGGTCCCTGTCCGATGAGCAGGGGCTTCTTCGTGCTCGAACAAGATCCGATTTGCCACAACGCACTCAGCCTGCGGGCTGGGAGGGGACGCTTTCGTGCGTCCTGGCTCAGTCGAGTTCGGCGAGCATGTCGACAAGCACCCGACCCTCGTGGGCGCCACGCCGGAGCAGCAGGCTCCCCACCTTGTGCAGCTCGCCCCACGCGTGCGGTCGGCCGATCTCGGAGGCATCGACGAGGATGCTCTTCGCCGTGGTCAAGGCTCCTTCGGCTTCCCCGGCGCCCGCGTACGCGTGGGCGAGGCATGCCCCGTACCAGGCCCGGTCGCGCCGGAAGGCGGCTGCGAAGCCCGCGAGTCCCACTGTCAGGTTTTCGATCGCCTTCGGCCAGTCCCGCAGGTGCAGGTCTGCCATGCCGCGCTGCGCGGCGAACCAGGGCTCGTCGTAGAAGTAGAGCCAGGGCGGGGCGTCTGTGGCCTTCTCGATCATCGACTGGGCCTCGTCGAGTCGGCGGTACGCCGCGTCGCCGTCGCCGTCGAGTGCATGACCTCGGCCGGCCATCTGCACGGCCATGGCTCTTGTAGCGTCGCTTGCGCCAGCAGTTGCGGCTGCCGCTTCGCCGAGCCGGACGGTTCGTCGCCCGTTGCCCTGGGACCAGGCGAGGTGGGCCTTCATGCTCATGGTCGTGGCGGCCATGTCGCTGTACCCGGATTCGAGGGCCCAGTCGTAGGACCGGTCGAACCACGCGCGCGCGAGACGGGCGTCGTCCTGGTCTTGTGCCATCCACGCGAGGAATTGTGCGTACTCGGCCATCACCTTCACGAGCCTGTCGGCGAGCGGTCCTCGTGCCTGCTCGTAGAGTCCGGCAACCGCCTCGAACTGCGTGGCCACTACGGTGGACATCACTCGTGAACCGAGGGTGTCTTCGGCCCGCCGATGTTCTGCCAGCAGCCGCTCCATCGCCGCGAGCGAAGGTGAGTCCAACCGCATTCCAGAGCTGGTGACCTGCCACAGCCTCTCGGATTCCGGCTCCGCGACCAGGCCGGGGAGCACGAGCGAAGGCAGCGGAAGCTCGGCACTGGTTCCGCCGACAAGCTCGGCCGGGATCCCGAGGCCGTCGATGATGCGCTGCCGGACCTCGACAGACGTGACAGCGCGCCGCCGGTTTTCGATCGCCGAGATGTCTGGCTGCGCGAGGCCGACCAGGGCTCCGAGCTGGCTCTGGTTGCTACGGGTCGCCTTCCGCCACGCTTTCAGCAGCGTCGGCCAGTCTTCCACGGCTGCGGCGGCGCGCAGTTCAGGGAGTACCCATACGCCCAACTCCGGCTCCATCTCTTCAATATAGGGCGGCCCTATAGGGCGTGATTGTGGATTGGGGCGGGAGCCACCCGACATGGTGATTTCACACCAGGGGGCGCACACCACGACCACGGAAGCACCCCCGGTGCATCACCCGCTGACGACGGTAGGGAGCACCGGTATGACCGACGCGTTTCTGGAGCATCTGAGGGAGGCCGAGGAGTTGTCGGCCGAAGTGCTCGGCCCGTACAACGCCCGGCCGCCGCGCGAGGATATCGACATCGTGACGGGTGAGCTGATCCGGCTCGGTCTGCCCCTCGCCACGAAGATCGCCGCGATTCCCGCGGGTGAGCGGTTTCCGCGGGCCGAGGGGGCCGTCGCGGATTGGACGTATTACGTCGCGAAGGGCGTTCTCGGTCCGGGCGACCACCTGGCGTGGAATTACGCGCGCGGCCTGGCCCGCGTGGTGCGGTCCATGGCCCTCGGCATCCGCGAGCACCAGCCGACGAGCACGCTGTGACGTACCCGCCGAGGCAGCCGTCCGGGCCGCCGTCGCAGTGTCCGGCGTGCGGCGCCCGGCCGGTCTCCGGGAGCGGTCCCGAGGCCGGTGCCACCGTCCACGAGGAGGGCTGCCCCCGCGGCGGCCCCGACGGGATCACCTGATGGCCGCCGGCCTCGACCGGATGCAGCGGCAGGCGTACGACCTGACGCGGCTCACCCGTACCGTGACCGAGTCCGACCGGCACCCTGGCGGGGTCTGCGCCCAGGAGTCCATGCGGTGCTCCGACTGCCGGATGCCGGCCCCGATCGCCTTCAGGTTCGGCGGCCCGATGGCCGACTGCCGGGTGTGCGGCTACGCCTGGGCCGTGCGGCACGACCCCGCGCACTGCTGGCAGCGCTAGAACATCACCCGCGGCCACCCGGACTGGGCCGGCACATGACCGCCCCCGCCCCGGTACTTTCCCCTCCGGGTGGCCAAGGACGCCGGGCTGCGGGTCATCCGGCTGCATGACGCGCGGGGCCGGATCATGCTCGTGCGGATCATCCTGCGCGAGGACATCACCCGGTCGAATGTGTGGATCGGCCTGGCCGGCCTCGATGCGGGCGCGTCGCTGGCGAACTGCTACCTCGGCGTGTACTCAAGCGGGGGTTCACCGCTGGGGACCACGGCGGACATCTCGTCGTTGCTGATGACCGGGGCCACCGGCAAGGCGCTGGCGTTGGTGACTCCGTTCTCCGCCCCGGCGGGGACGTACTTCATCGCGATGCTCCTGAACGGGACGTGGACGACCCTGGGCGCGCGGGCCTCCTGCTCCCGACAGCGGAGGCCCACTCACCCGCATGTCACCCCTTCAGCGCACCGACCACCTGTGCCCGCTCCTTCAGGTCGCGGACGGCCCGTACGCTGCCGTGGGCTCGGAGCCGGAGGGTCATTACCTCAAAGTGCTCGTCCCCGCGGGCGGACGACAGCACTTCGTAGTCGTCGAGGAACCGCCCCCAGGACTCGCACGCAGCCTCAACGTGACCGATAGACAACTGCCGCTGCGCCAAGAGGCCGTAGGCGTGCAAGCGGCCCTGCCGCTCATTGGCGGGCTGCACACGGATCGACTCGCGCAGGGTGCGTACAGAGCCGCTGACGTCCTTCGTCGCGTTCTGCACGTGCGCGACGTGGAAGAGAAGGGCCGTTCGGTCGTATCCGCCGATGCTCTCCCTACGGTCGTCGGCCCGGACCAAGGCCTCCTCTGCCTCGCGTAGCCGAGCGAAGGCCTGCCGCTTGTCGCCGACCATCGCCGCACCGTGGGCCTGCTGCCCGCGTAGGAAGGCCACGAGCCGGGGCCCGGCAGCCGGTGCCGCCTCAGCTGCCGAGTCGGCGAGTTCCAGGGCGCGCCGGCCGTAGCCCAAGTTCGATGCCTGGAGGGACATTCCGCGGAGAGTGCGGCAGTAGGTGACGTGGTCCTCCGCTTCCCCGGCCAGCTTCAGTGCGGACACGTAGTAGTCCTGGCCGAGCCGGTGCTGCCGCTCGTACATGGCCATCCATCCGGTGAGGTACACGAGGTCGGAGGCGGCGGCCAGCATGCTGCGGCGGACCGGTGCGGCAGCTTCGGCCTTCAGCCATGGGCCAATCGTGTTCACGAGGAAAGCGGCGGCCATGGGCCGTGCGTGGCCGGCGCCGAGTTCGTCGAGGATGTCGGCGATGCGGTCCGTCATCGTCTGGATTGCTGCGACTTGAGCCTGGCCGACGCGGGTTGTGGCTTTCCCGGGCCTTATCGGGTCGGGGCTGTCCGCGCGGGCGAGCGTGGGGAACAAGGGGATGGCGAGAGCGGCGGAGAAGACACCAGCCGCGATGACGCGGCGCCGCGACGGATCCATGTCCATCCTTCCGAGGTCTACGAGCTCCCGAACAGTGTCTTCCTCCTCGCCGGCCGCTGGCGGCAGGAGGCCGGCTTCCGCATAGGTGACCGGCCGCCCCAGCTTCCGTTCGAACGCCTCGATGAGGATTGCTCTGACCTGCGTGCGGGGCTGGTGTCCGGCCGCCCACTGCGAGGCCGCGGGCTGCCCGTACTTGAGGGCAAGGCCGGACTCTGCGCCGATGCGGTTGACGATCAACGCGAGTTGGGACCTCGACCATCCGGCCTGTTCAAGCAGGGTTTGCAGTCCGAAGTTTGGGGTGCGCGAGTGGTTCGCCATGTGCAGCTCCCGACAGTGCATGGCTTGCATGCTTCTCCGACCCTCCAACGGTACTCGCGGCCACCGGTCTTGGGGTTTCCTCTTCATGAGCAGCAGCGACGGGCGGTACCGGCTGCCGCCCGCTGACGACGGTAAGGAGCACTCGTGGACGCTGAGTTCGAGAACCACCTGAAGGTCGCCGAGGAGTTCTCGACGAGCGTGCTGGGTCCGTACGAGGCCCGGCCGCCGCGCGAGGACATCAACATGCTGATCGGCGAGTTGATCCGCCTGGGGCTGCCCCTCGCCGCGAAACTGGCTGCGATCCCCAAGGACGAGCTGTTCCCTTGGGCCGAGGGGGCCGTCTCGGACTGGCGCTACTTCGTCGCGAAGGGCGCCCTCGGCGAGAGCGACCATTCGCGCTGGAACTACGCCCGCGGCCTTTCCCGGGTGCTCCGGTCGCTGACAGCCGGCATCCGCGAGCACCAGCACCAGCCGACGGGCACGCTGTGAGTACGCGGCGTACATACCCGCCCCGGAAGGTCGCCGCGCCGCCGCCGAAGTGTCGTGAGTGCGGCGCCCGGCCGCTGCCCGGCCGGGGCCCCGAGGCCGGCGCCACCGTCCACGAGGAGGGCTGCCCCCGCGGCGGCCCCGACGGGATCACCTGATGCCCGCCGGCCTCGACCGGATGCAGCGGCAGGCATACGACCTGACGCGGCTCACCCGCACCGTCACCGAGTCCGACCGGCACCCTGGCGGGGTCTGCACCCAGGAGTCCATGCGGTGCTCCGACTGCCGGATGCCGGCCCCGATCGCCTTCAGGTTCGGCGGCCCGATGGCCGACTGCCGGGTGTGCGGTTACGCCTGGGCCGTGCGGCACGACCCCGCGCACTGCTGGCAGCGCTAGAACATCACCCGCGGCGGCCCTGACCGGATCACCTGAGGGAACGCCGGAGCCCCCGGCGACGGGTGTCGCCGGGGGCTCCGGGAAGCGGAACTCGGTCCGTCAGATCAGAGCTGCTCGATGACGTAGTCGATGCACGCGGTCAGCGCCTGCACGTCCGCCGGGTCGATCGCCGGGAACATCGCGATGCGGAGCTGGTTGCGGCCGAGCTTGCGGTACGGCTCGGTGTCCACGATGCCGTTGGCGCGCAGCACCTTGGCGATCGCGGCCGCGTCGATGTCGTCGGAGAAGTCGATCGTGCCGATGACGGCGGAGCGCTTGCCGGCGTCCTGGACGAAGGGGTTGGCGTACTTCGACGCCTCCGCCCAGCCGTACAGGTTGCGCGCGCTGGCCGCCGTACGGCCGGTCGTGAACTCCAGGCCGCCCTGGCTGTTCATCCACCGGAGCTGCTGGTCCAGCAGGAAGAGGGTGGAGAGCGCCGGGGTGTTGTACGTCTGGTTCTTCAGCGAGTTGTCGATCGCCGTCGGCAGCGAGAAGAACTCCGGGATGTGCCGGCTGCCGGAGGCGTGCACGCGGGCCGCGCGCTCCAGGGCCGCCGGGGAGAACGCGGCCAGCCACAGGCCGCCGTCCGAGGCGAAGGACTTCTGCGGGGCGAAGTAATAGACGTCGCTCTCGGTGATGTCCACCGGCAGGCCGCCGGCGCCCGAGGTCGCGTCCACCAGGACGAGGGAGCCGGCGTCGGCGCCCGCGACGCGCTTGATCGGCGCCGCCACACCCGTCGAGGTCTCGTTGTGGGTGTACGCGTACACGTCCACGCCCGCCTCGGCCACCGGCTCGGGGTGCGTGCCCGGCTCGGAGGAGATCACGGACGGCGCGTCCAGCCACGGCGCGAGCTTCGCGGCCGTGGCGAACTTCGAGGAGAACTCGCCGAAGGTGAGGTGCTGCGACTTCCGCTCGATGAGTCCGGCGGTCGCGATGTCCCAGAAGGCGGTGGAACCGCCGTTGCCCAGGATCACCTCGTAGCCCTCGGGGAGGGAGAAGAGGTCCCGGAGGCCCTGGCGCACGGAGCCGACCAGGTTCTTGACGGGAGCCTGGCGGTGGGAGGTTCCGAGCAGGGAGGTACCGGTGGCGGCGAGGGCGTCCAGCGCCTCGGTCCGCACCTTGGAGGGGCCCGCGCCGAAGCGTCCGTCGGCGGGCTTGATGTCAGCGGGAATCTGGATCTCGGCCACGAGCGGAGCGTATCGGGTCCTGGTCCGCGGCTTCGAAGCGAGTCCACCGGATGAGACGAGTGGCTGGTAAGAGCTGTAGCGGAGGTTAAGGGGGTGTGCGCAATGTAAGGCAAAACACGGCTCCATGGTCCTTACGGACCCCTTAGCCTGGAGAGATGCCCGCACCCACCTCGTCCCCCGCGACCCCCGCAGTGGCCCCTGCCGTGCCCTCCGCAGTCCCCGCCGCCCCCGCCGCCCCCGGCCGGGGCTCGCGCTTCTCCGGGCGGGGCAGCCTCGGGCCGGTCGCGCTGGTGGTCTCGGCGGGGATCTCGGTGCAGTTCGGCGCCGCCCTCGCGGTGCTGATCATGCCGAGGGCGGGCGCGGCGGGCGTGGTCACCCTGCGGCTGGCGATGGCGGCGCTGGTGCTGCTGCTCCTGTGCCGCCCCAAGGTGCGCGGCTACACCCGCGCCGACTGGACCACCGTGGTGTGGTTCGGCGTGACGATGGCGGGCATGAACGGCCTCTTCTACCAGGCCGTCGACCGCATCCCGCTCGGCCCGGCCGTCACCCTGGAGGTGCTCGGCCCGCTGGCCCTGTCGGTCCTCGTCTCCCGCCGCCTGGTGAACGTGCTGTGGGCGGCCCTGGCCCTGGCCGGCGTGGTCCTGCTGGCCGGGCACGGCGGCGGCTTCGGCGGCCTCGACCCGCTGGGTGCCGCCTTCGCGCTCGGTGCGGGCGCGATGTGGGCGGCGTACATCGTCTTCAGCGCCCGCACCGGCCGGCGCTTCCCCCAGGCGGACGGGCTGGCGCTGGCGATGGCGGTCGCGGCGGTGCTGTCCCTGCCGCTCGGCGTGGTCGAGGCGGGCTCCGCCCTCCTCGCACCGAGCACCGTCGCACTGGGCGCGGGCGTGGCCGTCCTGTCCTCGGTCCTGCCGTACACGCTGGAGATGCTGGCCCTGCGGCGGCTGCCGGCCCCGACCTTCGCGATCCTGATGAGCCTGGAACCGGCCATCGCCGCGACGGCCGGGTTCCTGGTCCTGCACCAGGGCCTGTCCGCGCTGGACGCGGTGGCCATCGCCCTGGTCATCGCCGCGAGCATGGGCGCGGTCCGCGCCCAGACCCGCCGCGCCGAGACCCTTCCCGCGGCTTCCTGACGCGCGGCCGCGCCGTATGGGCCGAGGTGACAGCGGCCTACACCTGGTACGAGGAACAGGGCAGACCGCACATCACCCGCTTCGGTGTTTCCGTCGATGCCGCCGGACAGCGGGTGTGGCTCGATGATCCGAGCCGCCCCGTGGGCCGCTGACGCCCGAGCCCGAGCCCCGGCCGGGGCCAGGGCCAGGGCTCGGCTCGCGAGGTCAGAGCCAGACGCCGTCGCCCTGGAGCGTGGGCGTGGTGTCCGCGTGCTGGACGTTCTCCGCCGTGATGGAGAAGCCCGCCGGCCAGTCCGAGTCCGGCCAGTCCTGGCCCCAGCCGCTCGACATGGCGAGGGCGAGGGCGCTCAGTACACCGACAGCGAAGTACGCACGGGTTCTCGTCATGACCGGAGCATGCCAGCGTCCCCGCACCGGAGGAAAGGCCTCAGGCATATCGGGCCGTCAACTCCGCCAGCGCGGCCCTGATGCGCTCCCGCAGCGCCGCGGGAGCGAGCACCTCCGCCTCCGGGCCCAGGGACAGGAACTGGGCCTGCGCCTGCTCCGCCGACTCGATCGGCAGGACCGCCCGGGTCCAGCCCGCGAGCTCCGGGTCCGGGGTCCCGGCCGCCGCCAGGGCCCGCGCCTGGACCCCGGTCAGCTGGGCCGCGCCCCGCGCGGAGAGGCGTACCAGCGCCTCCTGCGGATACAGCCGCTCCAGGAACTCCGCCTGCGTGCGCCGCCAGTGCGCCGCCAGGTCGAAGCCCTCCGGGAGCTGCGCCACCTCCGCCGTCTCCCGGAGCGAGAGGATCTGGTCCACGCGGTACGTCCGCGGCCCCTCCGGACCCGCGACCAGGTACCACCGCCCCGCCTTCAGGACCAGCCCGTACGGGGCCAGGCGCCGGTCCACCTCGCGCGGCTCCTTCCACCGCCGGTAGCGGACCTCCACCACCCGGCCCCGCCACACCGCGTCGGCGACCCGTCCCAGGTGCGGGGTCTCCTCGTGCTCCGCGTACCAGCCCGGCGCGTCCAGGTGGAAGCGCAGCCGCATCCGGTCCGCCTGCTCGCGCAGCTCCGCGGGCAGCGCCGCCCGCAGTTTCAGCTGCGCCGCCGACAGGGCCCGCCCGAGCCCCAGTTCGGCCGCGGGGCCCGGCATCCCGGTCAGGAACAGCGCCTCCGCCTCGCCCGGGCTGAGCCCGGTCAGCCGGGTCCGGTAGCCGTCGAGAAGCTGGTAGCCGCCGCTGTGGCCGGCGTCCCCGTACACCGGCACGCCCGCCGCCGTCAGGGCCTCCGCGTCGCGGTAGACCGTACGTACGGACACCTCCAGCTCCCGGGCGAGCTCGGCGGCGGTCATCCGCCCCCGGGTCTGGAGCAGCAGCAGGATCGAGAGCAGTCGGCTGGACTTCACTGACACAGGATGTCAGTGGAGCCGTCCTAACGTTCCCCCATCACAAGGCACGGCAAGGACAGCAAGGGGAACCACATGGACGACTTCGACTTCCTCGTCGGCACCTGGGACGTCGCCAACCGCTGGCGCACCGACTTCCTCGACGCGGACAGCGAGTGGGAGGAGTTCCCGGCCGTGTCCCGCGTCAGCCGCCACTTCGACGGCGGCGCCAGCTTCGACGAGATCGAGTTCCCGACGAAGGGGTTCGCAGGCCTCACTCTGCAGCTCTACGACCGGGAGCGCGAGCAGTGGAACCTGCACTGGGCGAGCCGCCGGACCGGGGTGCTCATCCCGCCCGTCACCGGCCGCTTCGACGGTGCGAGCGGCGACGGCGTCTTCACGGGCCGCGACACGCACGACGGCAAGGCGGTCCTGGTGCGCTTCGAGTGGACGCGCACCAGGACCGACTCCCCGCGGTGGGAGCAGTTCTTCTCCGTCGACGACGGCGCGAGCTGGGTCCACAACTGGACGATGGACTTCACCCGCCGCGCCGCCTGACCGCCCGCCGCCCCGCCGCCCACGGGGGAGCGGCGGGGCGGCGGGGCCGCGGGGAGCACCTGCGCGCGGTCAGCCGAGCGGCAGGTCCAGATACGACGGCGTGGCCTCGGGCGAGGTGAACGCCAGCGTCGCGCGCGGCAGGTTGGCGTCGCCGTAGAAGGGGTCGCGGGCGTCCACCACCAGCGCCACCCGGTGCCCGCGCGGTACGTCGTACCCCGTGGCCTGGAGTTCGAGGTCCGCGCTGATCAGGCTGTCCGGTGGCGAGTCCAGGTCGGTGTACGGGGCGTGCGTGATGATGTGGGCCGAGCCGTCCGGGCCCACGTCGAAGAGGTACGCGATGAAGGTCGACCCGGGGTTCGCCGCCCGGTACGTCACCCGCAGCCGGGGCGTGCCGCGCAGCCGCGTGGCCTCCTCCTGCGGCTCCGAGGTCCATACGGCGGCCACGGTGCGGTCGATGTCGTCGGCCGGGTAGGCCTTCGGGCGCCCGGCGATCTCCGCGAAGCCGGACGTCACCACCGTGTCGGCGACCGTCGCCGGGGTGTCCACCCCGCACAGCACGTCCGCGCTCCAGCCGGCCTCCGGGTCCGGGGCCAGTCCTCCGCTGCCGTTCAGGAACAGGCGGCGGACGTCCCGGGTCACCGCGCCCCAGGTGGGGCGGGGCTCCAGGGCCTTGTTCCACATGACCTCGCTCAGCACCTGCCCCTCCCCGGCGATGCCGTTGTCGATGTCCCTGAGGTGGTGGTCGAACCAGCGGTGGGCGTCCGTCCAGATCCGGTTGGGCAGCCCGAGCATGCCGCTCGCCTCGGGTCCGGAGTGGTCGCCTATGGAGAGGTCGATCCGCTTGGGGCCGGTCAGCTCGTTGAACATCCGCAGGGTCTGGTTGCCGGGGAAGAGCGTCTCGTGCCAGGCGTGCGCGAAGAACACCGGCACCTGGCGGCGGTTGAGCTCCTTGATGTGCGTGAAGGGCGAGCGCACCTCCGCCCAGCGCAGCGTCCCCTCGATGTCGCGGTTGGCGAGGACGTTCTCGAACACGGCCTGCGTCTGCGGGCTCAGCCGCGCCTTCGCGGCCGCGGCGAGCAGCGCCTCGACGGCGGCCACGTGCCGTGTGGAGTTCTCGTAGAACGCCTCCCCGAGGTCGCCCCAGGTGCTCAGGGCCGCCACGGCGTCGACGCGGGTGTCGTGCACGGCGACGAGCTGGCTGATGCCGGAGCCGTACGAGTCCCCGAGGAAGCCGATCTTCGTCACCGGGCCGGCGGTGCGCTCGACGAGGTACTCCAGGGCCCGGCTGCCGTCGGCGATGTCGAGCGGGCCGGCCACCTCCACCTGGCCCTCGGAGCCGGGGAACCCGCGGGTGGTGTAGGCGAGGACGTTGTAGCCGCGCGCCGCGAAGATGCTGGCCTGGACGACGTACACGAGCCAGCCCAGGCTCGTCCACGGGGAGGGCATCACGATCGCCGGGCGCGGCCCGCTCCCGGTGTGCCGCCACAGCGCGGCGTCGAGCAGGTCCCCGTCGGCGCCGGGCACCTTGGCGCGGCTGAACACGGCGGAAGACCGGGCGTCCGCGACCTCGGCGGCGCGGGCTGGGGCGAGGCCGGTGACGTCGCCGGTCTCCAGGGCGGCGGCGAAGGCGCCGAGGGCGGTCGCGTCGAGTTCGGGATAGAGGGAGAAGGGGGCCGGGCCGGAGGAGGAGGCGGAGAAGGCGGCTGGAGTCACGTCAGTTCATCCTCATCGTCGAGTGGGTCGAGCGACATGAACACGGAGCGTCGATCACCGCTGCACGCGGAGTGCTCAGTATCGACGGGACATCCGGTGACGTTTCGCGGGTTTCCGGCTTACGGCCTGAATCGCCCCCTCGGGCCCTGCGTCCGCGTCCGGCCACCCCTGCGGGCACCAGCGCCGCTGCCAAATCAGGCCGCGGTGGCGCGAGTTGCCGCCGGTGGCGGGAAGTGCCCGAAGGTCCGAAAATAATGCAAGCACGCTTGATTGTTTTCCCGGAGGCTGCCAGTCTTCCCCTCACGCCGAGAGGGGAGCGCACCGTGCTCGATCCGTCCGCTGTCGCCGTCTTCGCCGACCTGCGCGAGGAGGGACAGGAACTCGATTCCCTGGTACGGGAGTTGCCCGGCCCGAGCTGGGCGAGGCCCACCCCCGCGAGCGGCTGGACCGTCGCCCACCAGATCGCCCACCTGCACTGGACCGACCGGGCCGCTCTGCTCTCCCTCACCGACGCCCCCGGCTTCGCGGGCATGGTCCAGGAGGCCCTGGCCGCCCCCGACACCTTCGTCGACGAGGGCGCCGAGGAGGGCGCCGCGCTTGCGCCGGCCGAACTGCTCGCCCGCTGGCAGGCGGGCCGCACCGCGCTCGACGAGGCCCTCGCCGCGGCCTCGCCCGACACCCGCTTCCCCTGGTACGGGCCGCCGATGAAGGCCGCCTCGATGGCCTCCGCCCGCCTGATGGAGACCTGGGCCCACGGCCAGGACGTCGCCGACGCGCTGGGCGTACGCCGCACCCCGACGCAGCGGCTGCGGCACGTGGCACGGATCGGCGTACGGGCCCGCGACTACGCCTACGCGGTACGCGGGCTGCCCGCGCCCGCCGGGGAGTTCCGGGTGGAGCTGACCGCACCCGACGGCGCGGGGCTGTGGGCGTACGGCCCCGAGGACGCCGTGCAGCGCGTCACGGGCCCGGCGCTGGACTTCTGCCTGCTCGTGACCCAGCGGGCCCACCGCGCCGACCTGGCCCTGACGGCCACCGGCGCCGATGCCGACCGCTGGCTCGACATCGCCCAGGCCTTCGCGGGCCCGGCCGGCCCGGGCCGCGCGCCGGGGGCCTCGCGGTGACGCCGGACCCGCGCCGCCCGCAGGGACCGGACCCGCGCCGCCCGCAGCCGCCGGACCCGCGCCGCCCCCTGCGGATCGGCAACGCGTCGGGCTTCTACGGCGACCGCTTCGGCGCACTGCGCGAGATGCTGGACGGCGGCCCGCTCGACGTGGTGACCGGGGACTACCTGGCCGAGCTGACCATGCTGATCCTGGGCCGCGACCGGCTGAAGAACCCGGACCTCGGCTACGCGAAGACCTTCCTGCGGCAGCTGGAGGAGAGCCTGGGCCTCGCCCACGAGCGGGGCGTACGGATCGTCGCGAACGCGGGCGGCCTCAACCCGGCCGGGCTCGCCACGGCCGTACGCGAACTCGCCGCGAAACTGGGCGTCCCCGTCTCGGTCGCCCACGTGGAGGGCGACGACCTGATGCCCTACGCGGAGGGGGCGCTCACCGCCAACGCCTACCTGGGCGGCGCCGGGATCACGGCCTGCCTGCGCGCGGGCGCGGACGTGGTGGTGACCGGCCGGGTCACGGACGCCGCGCTGGTCAGCGGCCCGGCGGCCTGGTGGTTCGACTGGGCCCCCGACCACCCCGACCACCACGACCGGCTGGCGGGCGCGGTGGTGGCGGGACACGTCCTGGAATGCGGCACCCAGGCCACGGGCGGCAACTACGCGTTCTTCACCCGCCACGACGTGTCCCGGCCGGGCTTCCCGCTGGCCGAGGTCTCCGAGGACGGCTCCTCGGTGATCACCAAGCACCCCGGCACGGGCGGCGCGGTCACCACGGGCACGGTCACCGCCCAACTCCTGTACGAGACCCAGGGCGTGCGCTACCTCGGCCCCGACGTGACGGCCCGCCTGGACACCGTCCGCCTGACCCGCGCGGGCGCGGACCGGGTCGCCGTCACCGGGGTCCGGGGCGAAGCACCGCCCTCCTCCCTCAAGGTGGGCGTCACCCGCATCGGCGGCTGGCGCAACGAGGTGGTCTTCGTCCTGACCGGCCTGGACATCGAAGCCAAGGCTGCGCTGGTGCGGGCCCAGCTGTCGGAACTCCTGGAGGGCGTCGCCTCGGCCGACTGGACCCTGTCCCGCACCGACCACACCGACGCGGCGACGGAGGAGACCGCGAGCGCCCTGCTCCGCCTGGTCGTCCGCGACCCCTCCCCGGACCGCGTCGGCCGCGCCCTGACCTCGGCGGCCGTGGAACTCGCCCTCGGGAGCTACCCGGGCTTCCACGTCACGGCGCCCCCGGGCCCGGCCCAGCCGTACGGGGTGTTCAGCGCGGGCTCCGTCCCGGCGGGCTCGGCGGCGCACGTCGCCGTACTGCCGGACGGCACCCGGGTGTCGGCAGCCCCACCGTGGCCGGGCTCTGCCGCGTCGCCCGGTCCCGGCCCGAATCCAGCCCCGCCAGGGGGTCTTCCCGGACGGAGTCCGGGGGAGTTCGAGGCGCGGGGGTCCGGGGGCGGAGCCCCCGAAGGGGTCCGGGGCGAAGCCCCGGTGCCGACCCGCCGCGCCCCGCTCGGGGCAGTGGCCGGGGCCCGCAGCGGAGACAAGGGCGGCGACGCGAACGTCGGCGTTTGGGCGGAGACCGACGCCGCCTGGCACTGGCTGCGAGCCACCCTCACGGTGCGGACCTTCAAGGCCCTGCTCCCCGAGACGGCCGGCCTCCCCGTGACCCGCCACGACCTCCCGAACCTGCGCGCCCTCAACTTCACCGTCACCGGAATCCTCGGCGACGGCGTCGCCTCCGGGCACCGCTTCGACCCCCAGGCCAAGGCCCTCGGCGAATGGCTCCGCGCCCGCCACCTCGACATCCCCGTCCACCTTCTCCCCGACCCGGAGGTCGGCCCATGACCCGGCTCGGCAGCAGCGTCGACACCCGCGACCCCGACCACCTCGCCAACCGGGCCGCCGCCCTGGACCGCCTCGCCGACCTCGACACCGAGCACGCCAAGGCCCTGGAGGGCGGCGGCGAGAAGTACACGGCCCGCCACAAACAGCGCGGCAAGCTGCTGGCCCGCGAACGCATCGAGCTGCTCCTCGACCCGGACACCCCCTTCCTGGAGCTGTCCCCGCTCGCGGCCTGGGGCAGCGACTACCCGGTCGGCGCCTCGATGGTCACCGGCATCGGCACCGTCGAAGGCGTCGAGTGCCTGATCACCGCCAACGACCCCACGGTCCGCGGCGGAGCCAGCAACCCCTGGACCCTGAAGAAGGCGCTGCGGGCCAACGAGATCGCCCGCCAGAACCGGCTGCCCTGCATCAGCCTCGTCGAGTCCGGCGGCGCCGACCTCCCCTCCCAGAAGGAGATCTTCATCCCGGGCGGCGCGATCTTCCGCGACATCACCCGGCTCTCGGCCGAGGGCATCCCGACCATCGCCGTCGTCTTCGGCAACTCCACCGCCGGAGGCGCGTACGTCCCCGGGATGTCCGACCACACCATCATGATCAAGGACCGCTCGAAGGTGTTCCTCGGCGGTCCGCCGCTGGTGAAGATGGCCACCGGCGAGGAGAGTGACGACGAGTCCCTCGGCGGCGCCGACATGCACGCCCGGACCTCCGGCCTCGCCGACCACTACGCCCTCGACGAGCACGACGCCATCCGCCAGGCCCGCCGCGTCGTGGCCCGCCTGGACCACCGCAAGGCCCGCCAGGACCCGCCGAAGGCCGAGGAGCCGCCGTACGACCCCGAGGAACTCCTCGGCATCGTCCCCGCCGACCTCAAGACCCCCTTCGACCCCCGCGAGGTCATCGCCCGCATCGTCGACGGCTCCGACTTCGACGAGTTCAAGCCCCTCTACGGCACCAGCCTGGTCACCGGCTGGGCCGAGCTCCACGGCTACCCGGTGGGCATCCTCGCCAACGCCCAGGGCGTGCTGTTCAGCGCCGAGTCGCAGAAGGCCGCCCAGTTCATCCAGCTCGCCAACCAGCGCGACATCCCGCTGCTCTTCCTCCACAACACCACCGGCTACATGGTCGGCAAGGAGTACGAGCAGGGCGGCATCATCAAGCACGGCGCCATGATGATCAACGCCGTCTCCAACTCCCGCGTCCCGCACCTCTCCGTCCTCATCGGCGCGAGCTACGGCGCCGGCCACTACGGCATGTGCGGCCGCGCCTTCGAGCCCCGGTTCCTCTTCGCCTGGCCCAGCGCCAAATCCGCCGTCATGGGCCCCCAGCAACTCGCCGGAGTGCTCTCCATCGTCTCCCGGCAGTCCGCGGCCGCGAAGGGCCGGCCGTACGACGAAGAGGCCGACGCCGGGATGCGCGCCTTCGTGGAGGCGCAGATCGAGTCCGAGTCCCTGCCGACCTTCCTGTCCGGGCGGCTCTACGACGACGGGATCATCGACCCCCGCGACACCAGAACCGTCCTCGGCCTGTGCCTCTCGGCCGTCCACAACGCCCCCGTCGAGGGCGCCCGTGGCGGCTTCGGCATCTTCCGGATGTGAGCCCGCAGATGACACAGCAACCCTTCTCTTTGGCCTCCCTCCTCGTCGCCAACCGCGGCGAGATCGCCGTCCGGATCTTCCGCACCGCCCGCGCCCTGGGCCTGGCCACCGTCGCCGTCCACTCCGACCCCGACGAGAACGCCCTGCACGTACGCGACGCCGACGCGGCCGTACGGCTGCCCGGCGCGGCCCCCGCCGACACCTACCTGCGCGGCGACCTGATCATCAAGGCCGCCCTCGCCGCGGGCGCCGACGCCGTCCACCCCGGCTACGGCTTCCTCTCCGAGAACGCCGACTTCGCCCGCGAGGTCCTGGCCGCCGGGCTCACCTGGATCGGCCCGCCCCCCGGCGCCATCGAGGCCATGGCCTCCAAGACCCGGGCCAAGGAGCTGATGCGCGCCGCCGGAGTCCCCCTGCTGGAGCCCGTCGACCCGGCCACCGCCACCACCGCGGACCTGCCCCTGCTGCTCAAGGCCGCCGCGGGCGGCGGCGGCCGCGGAATGCGCGTCGTACGGGACCTCGACGCGCTGAAGGAGGAGCTGGAGGCCGCGTCCGCCGAGGCGCGCTCCGCCTTCGGCGACGGGGAGGTCTTCGCAGAGCCCTACGTCGAGCGGGGCCGCCACGTCGAGGTGCAGATCCTCGCCGACGCGCACGGCACCGTCTGGGCACTGGGCACCCGCGACTGCTCCCTCCAGCGGCGCCACCAGAAGGTCATCGAGGAGGCCCCGGCGCCCGGCCTGCCGGAGCAGCTGCGCACCGCCCTCCACGACGCCGCCGTCGCCGCCGCCCGCGCGGTCTCCTACCAGGGCGCGGGCACCGTCGAGTTCCTCGTCGCCGCCGACGGCCGCCCGTACTTCCTGGAGATGAACACCCGCCTCCAGGTGGAACACCCCGTCACCGAAGCCGTCTTCGGCCTCGACCTCGTCGCCCTGCAACTGCGGATCGCCGAGGGCGCGGCCCTGCCGCTCACACCCCCGCAGCCGGCCGGCCACGCCGTCGAGGCCCGCCTCTACGCCGAGGACCCCGCCCGGGACTGGCGCCCGCAGACCGGGACCCTGCACACCCTCGCGGTCCCCGGCGAGGTCCGCGTCGACACCGGCTTCGCCGACGGCGACCAGGTCGGCATCCACTACGACCCGATGCTCGCCAAGGTCGTCGCCCACGCCCCGACCCGCACCGAGGCCGTCCGCGCCCTCGCCCACGCCCTGGCCGGGGCCCGGATCCACGGGCTCACCACCAACCGCGAGCTCCTCGTACGGTCCCTGCGGCACCCGGAGTTCACCGCCGGGCTCCCCGACACCGGGTTCTACGAGCGCCACCTCGCGGAGCTGACCGACGGAGCACCGGACGCCTCCCTGGCGGCCCTCGCCGCCGCCCTCGCCGATACCGCTCCCGCCCCCGGCGCCCCGCTCGCCGCCCGCCTCGGCGGCTGGCGCAACGTCCGCTCCCAGCCGCAGACCCGCCGCTACACCGTGGCCGGTGAGGAGTACGAGGTCCGCTACCGGCCGCTGGACCACCCCGGCGTCCGGGTCCTGAACGCCGCCCCCGACCTCGTCACCCTCGAAGTCGAGGGCGTCCGGCGGCTGTTCCACGTGAAACGAAATTCGAACACCACGGGGGCCGGCGAGGTCTACGTCGACTCCGCACTCGGCTCCCACACCCTCGTCCCCGTGCCCCGGTTCACCGATCCCCAGGACCGCACCGAACCCGGCTCCCTGCTCGCGCCCATGCCCGGCACCGTCGTCCGCGTCGCCGAGGGCCTCGCCCCCGGCAGCCCCGTCACCGCAGGGCAGCCCCTGCTCTGGCTGGAGGCCATGAAGATGGAGCACCGCATCCTCGCTCCCGCCTCCGGCACGCTCACCGCGCTCCACGCCGCGACCGGCCAACAGGTCGAGTTCGGCGCCCTGCTCGCCGTAGTCCAGGAAGCACAGGAGGAACCGCAAGCATGAGCTCCGTCATCGAATCCGCCGAACACCAGGCCCTGCGCACGGCGGTGGCCGCACTCGGCCAGAAGTACGGCCGCGAATACCTCGCACGCGTCGCCCGCGAAGGCGGCCACCCCGACGAACTGTGGGCCGACGCCGCCAAGCTCGGCTACCTCGGCGTCAACCTCCCCGAGGAGTACGGCGGCGGGGGCGGCGGCATCGCCGAACTGTCCATCGTGCTGGAGGAACTGGGCGCCGCCGGCTGCCCCCTCCTCATGATGGTCGTCTCGCCCGCCATCTGCGGCACGGTCATCGCCCGCTTCGGCACCGAGGCCCAGAAGCAGGCCTGGCTCCCCGGCCTCGCCGACGGCACCCGCACCATGGCCTTCGGCATCACCGAACCCGACGCGGGCTCCAACTCCCACCGCATCACCACCACCGCCCGCCGCGACGGAGGGGGCACCTCCCGCTCGAGCGGAGCCGAGAGTGGGGGAGACTGGATCCTCACCGGCCGCAAGGTCTTCATCTCGGGCGTGGACATCGCCGACGCCACCCTCGTCGTCGGCCGCACCGAAGACGCCCGGTCCGGCCGCCTCAAGCCCTGCCTGTTCATCGTCCCGCGGGACACCCCCGGCTTCACCCGCTCGGTCATCGACATGGAGCTCCAGGCCGCGGAGAAGCAGTTCGAACTCGTCCTGGACGAGGTCCGCCTCCCCGCCGGCGCCCTCGTGGGCGACGAGGACGCGGGTCTGCTCCAGCTCTTCGCCGGCCTCAACCCCGAGCGCATCATGACCGCCGCCTTCGCCATCGGCATGGGCCGCTACGCCCTGACCAAGGCCGTCGACTACGCCAGGACCCGCCAGGTGTGGAAGGAGCCCATCGGCACCCACCAGGCCATCGCCCACCCCCTCGCCGCCGCCCACATCGAGCTGGAACTCGCCCGCCTGATGATGCAGAAGGCCGCCCACCTCTACGACGCGGGCGACGACATGGGCGCGGGCGAAGCCGCCAACATGGCCAAGTACGCTGCCGGAGAGGCCTGCGTACGGGCGGTGGACCAGTCCGTCCACACCCTCGGCGGCAACGGCCTCACCCGCGAATACGGCCTGGCCGGTCTCATCACCGCCTCCCGGGTGGCCCGTATCGCCCCCGTCAGCCGCGAGATGATCCTGAACTTCGTCTCGCACCAGACCCTGGGCCTCCCCAAGTCCTACTAGGCCCCGCTCGCACCGCAGCGCAAGCAGCAGAAGGGACGACATGACCCCGACCGTCGGAACCTCGCACCACCGCGGGATCACCACGCTCACGCTCGACTCCCCGGCCAACCGCAACGCACTCTCCGCGGACCTCGTCGGCGAACTGCGCGCAGCCCTCGCCGCGGCGGGCGCGGACCCGGCGGTCCGGGCCGTCATGCTCACCCACACCGGCAACACCTTCTGCGCCGGGGCCGACCTCAAGTCCCCCTGCGACCCCGCCGACTTCCTGGCCCTGCTCCGGGAGATCACCGAACTCCCCAAGCCCGTCGTCGCCCGCGTCACCGGACACGTCCGGGCGGGCGGCCTCGGGCTGCTCGGCGCCTGCGACATCGCCGCCGCCGGGCCGCAGTCCTCGTACGCCTTCACCGAGACCCACCTGGGCCTGGCCCCCGCGGTCATCTCCGTCCCGCTGCTCCCACGGCTCGACCCGCGCGCCGCCGGCCGCTACTTCCTGACCGCCGAGCTCTTCGACGCCGCCGAGGCCACCCGGATCGGGCTGCTCACCCTGCACGCCGAACAGGTCGACGAAGCCCTGGAACCGGTCCTCGCCGGTCTGCGCAAGGCCTCCCCGCAGGGCCTGGCGCAGACCAAGGCACTGACCACCGCCGCCGTACGGGAGGCCCTGGACCGGGACGGCGCCCGCCTGACGGAACTGTCCGCCGGGCTCTTCGCCTCCGCCGAAGCCCGCGAGGGCATCACCGCCCGCTTCGAACGACGGGACCCCGCATGGGCACTGTGACCAGCCCCGGAACCGGCCCTGGAACCAGCCCCGGAACCGGCCCCGGCCCGAGCCCCGCCCCCGCTCCGGGACCCAAGCAGGCCCGCAGCCGCGTCACCCGGCGCCACGTCCTGGACGCCGCCGTCTCCTGCCTGGCGGAACACGGCTGGGCCGGCTCCACCGTCGCGGTGGTCGCCGAACGCGCCGGAGTCTCCCGGGGCGCGGCCCAGCACCACTTCCCGACCCGCGAGGACCTGTTCACCGCGGCCGTCGAGTACGTCGCGGAGGAGCGCTCCACGGCCCTGCGCGAGCTGTTCCAGGCCGGCCCCGCGGACCGGGCCGCCGTGGTCGAAGCCCTGGTCGACATGTACACGGGCACGCTCTTCCGGGCCGCGCTCCAACTCTGGGTCGCCGCTTCCAACGAGGAACAGCTGCGCCCCCGGGTCTCCGAGCTGGAGGCCCGGGTGGGCCGCGAGACCCACCGCATCGCCGTCGAGCTGCTGGGCGCGGACGAGTCCGTACCCGGCGTACGGGAGACCGTGCAGGGCCTGCTCGACATGGGCCGCGGCCTCGGTCTCGCCAACGTGCTGACCGACGACACGGCCCGCCGCGCCCGGGTGGTCGCCCAGTGGGCCCGGATCCTGGACGCGGCCCTCGGCTGAGGCGCGCGGCGCGGTGCCGCGCGCCTCAGCCCCGGGCGCCGCTCAGGCGGTTTCCGCGATGTCGGCGTAGCCCTCGATCTCGCGCGGGTTGCGGACGCCCGGCCCGGTGTAGCGGGCCGACGGGCGCACCAGGCGGCCGGTGCGCTTCTGCTCCAGGATGTGCGCCGACCAGCCGGCGGTCCGGGCGCAGGTGAACATGGAGGTGAACATGTGCGCCGGGACCTCCGCGAAGTCCAGCATGATCGCGGCCCAGAACTCCACGTTGGTCGCGAGCACCCGGTCGGGGCGGCGCGCGTGCAGCTCCTCCAGGGCGGCCTTCTCCAGCGCGGCGGCGACCTCGTAGCGCGGCGCGTCCAGCTCCTTGGCGGTACGGCGCAGCACACGGGCGCGGGGGTCCTCGGCGCGGTACACGCGGTGCCCGAAGCCCATCAGCCGCTCGCCCTTGTCCAGGGCCTTCTTCACGTACGCCACGGCGTCGCCGGTGCGCTCGATCTCCTCGATCATGCCGAGCACGCGGGACGGCGCGCCGCCGTGCAGCGGCCCGGACATGGCACCGACCGCCCCGGACAGCGCGGCCGCCACGTCGGCGCCGGTGGAGGCGATGACGCGCGCGGTGAAGGTCGAGGCGTTCATCCCGTGCTCGGCGGCGGAGGTCCAGTAGGCGTCGACGGCCTTGACGTGCCGCGGGTCCGGCTCGCCCCGCCAGCGGATCATGAACCGCTCGACCACGGACTCGGCCTTGTCGATCTCCCGCTGCGGCACCATGGGCCGGCCCTGGCCGCGGGCGGACTGGGCGACGTACGACAGCGCCATGACGGCGGCGCGCGCCAGGTCGTCGCGGGCGGTCCGCTCGTCGATGTCCAGGAGCGGTTTCAGGCCCCACACCGGCGCGAGCATGGCGAGCGCCGACTGGACGTCGACGCGGATGTCACCGGAGTGCACGGGGATCGGGAAGGGCTCGGCGGCCGGCAGGCCGGGGTTGAAAGCACCGTCGACCAGCAGGCCCCAGACGTTCCCGAAGGAGACGTGGCCGACGAGGTCCTCGATGTCGACCCCGCGGTAGCGGAGCGAACCGCCTTCCTTGTCCGGCTCGGCGATCTCGGTCTCGAACGCGACGACCCCTTCGAGCCCGGGTACGAAATCGGACATCAGGCGGCTCCTCAGATAGATGCGAACACGCGCGGCTCCCGGCGTGATTCGCGGCCCGGCGCGGTCATCCCCGTTGATGCCCGGCACGGCCGATGGTCACCCACTCGGGAACCCTCGGACCGGCCTCAAGATTTTGTCCGTTCCGCTTGTCGCGGGGAAGCGTGACATACGGCACACCTCCGGCAGTCATACTGCGGCAGGATGGCCCGGTGACCGACCAGGACCTTGACCCCGCCGTCATGCGCAAGCAGTACCGCTCGGAGATCGTCTTCGAGGACAGCCTCGCCGAGGACCCCCTCAGGCAGTTCGCCGAGTGGTTCCGCCAGGCCACCGACGCGCACGTCTTCGAACCCAACGCGATGATCGTCTCGACCGCGACCCCCGACGGCCGGCCCAGCTCCCGAACGGTGCTGCTCAAGCAGTTCGACGAGCGAGGCTTCGTCTTCTTCACCAACTACGCCTCCCGCAAGGGGCGCGAGATCGACGAGAACCCGTACGTCTCGCTGCTCTTCCCCTGGCACCCCATCGCCCGCCAGGTCATCGTGACCGGCACGGCCGCCCGTATCGGCCGGGACGAGACCGCGGCGTACTTCCGCTCCCGCCCGCACGGCTCCCAGCTGGGCGCCTGGGCCAGCGAGCAGTCCCGGGTGATCGGCTCCCGCGCCGAGCTCGACCGGCGCTACGCGGAACTGGAGGCGCGCTACCCGGAGGGCGAGCAGGTCCCGGTCCCGCCGGAGTGGGGCGGGCTGCGCGTCGTACCCGACGCGGTGGAGTTCTGGCAGGGGCACGAGAACCGCCTGCACGACCGCCTGCGCTACGTCTCCGAGGGCGGCAAGTGGCGCCTGGAGCGGCTCTGCCCCTGAACGCAGGCGACCCGCGGGCTCTGGTTCCTCTCCTGCAGTGAGAGGAGCCGGCCGGACGTACCGGCGAGCCCGCGGGTCGGGTGACTGCTTGGGATTGGCGCCTGGCGTTCCCGCCGGGCACCGCACTGGGTGCGTGCGACGACGGGCGCTTTAGCCCGCAGCCACCTCACGCGTCCGGTTTCCGTACATTTCGGGAACCACCTCCTTTCAGTGTGTGGTCACTGTAGGCAGGCCAGCGGATGCCGCTCAACTGAATTTCGGAGGCGATTCCGTAGGAGTATCCATCGGCCCTCTGGATCAGCCGCAGGTGCCTGTGGGAGACATCGAAACGGCCGGTCAGGGTGGTGAGTCGATGCTGGCCACTCGCCCGGACCGCGATTCGTCCCACCCAGCGGCCGGCCCATCTCCCCCTGGGAACGATGGCCGCGACCAGGTCGCCGGTTGCGTATCCGTGGTGGATCTTCCTCCGAGGTCGCTGCAAGCGGGGGAACCCGAAGCGGTCCGGTGTGGTTCTGGCGTACGAACCACGCCCCGTCGCAGCCACCACCAGGGTCTGTGCGGGTATCCGGACGACGGAGTCCCCCCGGGCGTGGTCGAGGAGCCCGGCCGCCAGAGCGTCGATCGTGTGGCTCTTCGGGAGCCTCATCGCGACGCGGTTCCAGTGGGTGCGGCCGCCCGACCACGTGTGCACCGGGATGCCCAGCGTCGCGAGGGCCTCCACGAGCCGGTACTTGGTGGCGTTCATGGCGGCGACGTCCCGCAGCGGTCTTCTGAGCTGGGCGATCAGGCTCTCCAAGAGGGCGGGCCGGTCGGCGAGGAACTCTTCGACCTGCGGTCCCCGCCGGTCTCCCCTCGCCCATGTCCCATGCCGGTACCCGGCCTCGTGGCCGGGAGTCCGCAAGCCGTTTCGTTCCTGCTCCCGGGGGTGTCTGCGCCTGCGGATTCCAGAGCAGGCTGCTGAGGAAGCACAGCCCGGTGGGTCTGCTCACCTGCAGAGAACGTAGTCATCGAGGCACCTCGTCTGATCCTGGGATCGTGATGACTGGGGCTGGTCACTCAATGGGGGAGCGAGTGACCTCCCTTCTCGTGATGCAACCGACGCTGTCCACCTCCGATCGTGCTGCGCGGACGGATCAGGAGAGCTCACTCGAACGTGTGGTCGCGCTGGTTACGTGGCCGCCGGCGCTCTGGGGGCACCGATTTCCCCGAACGCGGTGTGGGCTGCGTCACGTTCCAGTTGAATGATCTGACGTGCCGCACGTGCGAACACCTGCAGGGGGCCCAGGTGACTGCTTCCGGACGTAGTGAGACCGCCGACGATCTGCTCGCAGCGCTGCTGGACGGGATGGACGCCGCCTTGTGCGCGTTCGACGCCGACGGCGTGATCACCCACTGGAACCGCGAGGCCGAGCGGATCCTGGGCTGGTCCGCGGCCGAGGCCGTGGGGCGCAAGGGGTTCGAGGGGTGGGCGGTACGGGCCGCCGACGCGCAGGACGTGCAGGACAGACTCATGGCCGCGCAGGACGTGCCCGGACGGCAGGTGCACGAGTTCGCCCTGCTGACCAAGAGCGGCGGCCGCGTCCTGGTGCGGACCCAGTCCGCAGGCGTGCCCGGCGCCGACGGGAAACCCGCCGGGGTGTACTGCGCCTTCAGCGCCGTGCACGCGCAGATCGACCTCGAACGCTCCATCGCCCTCAGCGAGGCACTGATGGAGGACGCCTCGTGGGGCGTCGTCCTCGTGGACGTGGACCTGCGCCCGGCAGTGGTCAACGCGCACGCCGCCCGCGCCTTCGGCTCCGGGCGGACCGCACTGCTCGGGCGGCCCCTGGGCGACCTGCTGACCCAGGGGGTCGAGGAGCTGGAGGGCGCCCTCCAGCACGTGCTGGCCGAGGGCGCGCCGCCCAGGCCCGTGGAGCTGTGGGTGTCCGTGCGTACGCCCGAGGGGGTGCGCCGGCGGTGCTGGCGGTGCGGCTTCCTGCGGCTGGCCTCGCCGCTCGCGGAGGAACCCGTACCGCTCGGGGTGGCCCTGCTGTTCCAGGACGTCACCGACGCGCGCCGGGCGGAGCTGGACACCGCGCAGCTGCGGTTCCGCTCGCACCAGCTGCACCGCGCCGGGCGGGCGGCCGCGGAGTGCGAGGACCCGGCCGAGGCGGCCGCGGTACGGCTGGACTTCGCGCTCGCCGGCTTCGCCGAGCACGCGCTGCTCGACGTGGTCGACGGGTCGCAGCAGCCCGTGGACGGCGCGCCCCTGCCGCGGCTCGTACGGTTCGCCGCGTCCCCGCCGGAGTTCCCCGCACCGGGGTCGATCCCCGTACGGTACGAGGCCGGTCACCCGGTGCTGCAGGCGCTGGAGCGGTCCGGCTCGGTGCGCACCAGCTCGCCGCGCGGCGAGGCGGCCGAGGAGTGGGCGCGGTCCCGGCAGTGGCCGCAGGGCGCGGCGCACGGGCTGTGCGCGGTCCTGCGGAGCCGGGGCCGGACTCTCGGCACGCTGACGTTCCTGCGCGGGCCCTCGCGGGCCGCCTTCGAGCGGGCGGACGCCGCCTACGCGGAGGAGGTCGCGGCCCGGGTCGCGGCGGACCTGGACCTGGCGACCCGGGACACCGGCGCGGCCTGAGGGGTCAGTGGCGGAAGAAGATCCGGTCGCCGTACTCCTGCATCACGCGGCCGTTCCACTCGTGGCCGCCGTCGACGTTGCCCGAGCGCAGCAGCGGCGGCTCCATCCCGCGGGCGGCGAGCTCGCCGGCCGCGGCGGCCATGACGGCCTGCATGATCGCGCTGGTCACGACGGTGGAGGCGGGCGCGAAGGGGGCTTCGATGCCGTCGAGGCTCAGCTCGGCGTCGCCGACCGCGATCTTGCTGTCGAGGACGATGTCGCAGTGGTCCTTGAGGAAGGTGCCGGACACGTGCCGGGACTTGGTCCCGGTCGCGTACGCCACCGAGGTCACACCGATGACCTTGAGGCCGATGGCGCGGGCGTTCATGGCCATCTCGACCGGCAGGGCGTTGCGCCCGGAGAGGGAGATGATCACGAGGACGTCGCCGTCGGAGGCCGGGCTGCTGTCGAGCACGGCTCCGGCGAGCCCGTCCACGCGCTCCAGCGCGCTTCCGAGGGTGGCGGGCATGACGTCGATGCCCGCGGTGCCGGGAACGGCGAGGAAGTTCATCAGGGCGAGCCCGCCGGCCCGGTAGACCACGTCCTGAGCGGGGAGGGAGGAATGACCGGCGCCGAAGGCGAAGAGCTTGTTGCCGGCGGCCACGGCGTCCGCGATGGCGACACCCGCGGCGGTGATGTGCGCGGACTCCTCGTCCCGCACCCGTTCCAGCAGGCCGATGGCGGCGTCGAAGAACTGACCGGCCAGCTTGCTCTCGCTCATACGCCGAAGGCCTTCCGGGGTGGGGTGCAGATGGGTGCGTCTCGTCCTGGTCCGCCGCTCACCGTGCGGTCTGGACCAAGGGCATGTCAATACGGGCGTCAATCCCGGGGCGAAAGGCCCCGAAGGACGTCCTGGAACGGCCTTGACCCTCGGCACGGGACGGTTGTCGGCCCGATGCGTCAGAATTGGGGACAGGGCCAGCGCACGCAATCCGAGGGGCACGAATGTCCGGACTGATCGATACCACGGAGATGTATCTCCGCACCATCCTCGAGCTGGAAGAGGAAGGCGTGGTCCCCATGCGCGCCCGTATCGCCGAGCGGCTCGACCAGAGCGGCCCGACGGTGAGCCAGACGGTGGCGCGGATGGAGCGGGACGGCCTGGTGGCCGTAGCCAGCGACCGGCACCTGGAGCTGACCGAGGAGGGGCGGCGGCTGGCGACGCGCGTGATGCGCAAGCACCGGCTCGCCGAGTGCCTGCTCGTCGACGTCATCGGCCTGGAGTGGGAGCAGGTCCACGCCGAGGCCTGCCGCTGGGAGCACGTGATGAGCGAGGCGGTGGAGCGGCGGGTGCTGGAGCTGCTGCGCCACCCGACCGAGTCGCCGTACGGAAACCCGATCCCGGGGCTGGAGGAGCTGGGGGAGAAGGCCGAGGCGGACCCGTTCCTTGAGGACGGCATGGTCAGCCTGTCGGAGCTGGACCCGGGCACCGAGGGCAAGACGGTGGTCGTGCGCCGAATCGGGGAGCCGATCCAGACGGACGCGCAGCTGATGTACACGCTGCGGCGGGCGGGTGTGCAGCCCGGTTCGGTGGTGAGCGTGACCGAGTCGCCCGGCGGTGTGCTGGTCGGCAGCGGTGGCGAGGCGGCCGAACTGGACGCGGACATCGCTTCGCACGTGTTCGTCGCGAAGCGCTGACCGAGCGCTGACCGCGCGCCGGCGGGTGACGGATTGACGCACTGACGTACGCACTGACGTACGGGCGGGCCCCGGGATCGCCCGTACGAGTGAGTCCGTCGGTGTCGATGTCGCCGGATGCTGTGTGATGTGGTGTGGATGGTCCCGACGCCTTGCGGCGCCGGGACCGGTCCTCCCCTGTTTGACCTGGAGCCCCGAGCTCTCAAGGTCATCCCCTCGGACCGTCTTCCCCGAGCGGTCCGCCTCCCTGTTGAAAGGATCTCCATCGGCAGGGGCGGCCAATCCTTGAGCAAGGTCACTCGAAAGAGCGGTGTTGCCGGCGAGAACCCCGCTTTCGAATGGGGGTTCGATACTGTGGCCGGGAGCGAAGGGGGTGCATCTGCGGTGGTACAGCGCTTCGATGTCACAGGGGCCGACGGCGTGCGCCTGGCAGCCTGGGAGTTCCGGGAACCGGCCGCTCCGGAGGGTGCCCCGGGCGTGCTGTTACTCCACGGCCTGATGGGCCGCGCCTTCCACTGGGCCGGTACCGCCCGCTGGCTCGGTGAGCACCGCCGCGTCGTGGCCCTCGACCAGCGCGGCCACGGCCAGAGCGAGCGCCCCGCCGGCGGCCCGGCCCTCACGACCGCCCTGGGCCGCGAGGCCTTCGTGGCCGATGCCGAGGCCGCCGTCGAGCAGCTCGGCCTGGCCCCCGTGACCCTGATCGGCCACTCCATGGGAGCGCTGACCGCCTGGCAGCTCGCCGCCCGCCGCCCCGACCTCGTACGGGCCCTGGTCATCTGCGACATGCGCGCCTCCGCCCTCGGCGCCACCTCCCAGCTGGAGTGGGAGGAATGGTTCCGCCGCTGGCCCCTGCCGTTCCCCACCCAGGACGCGGCCCGCCGCTGGTTCGGCGAGGACGACCCCCGGGTGGAGCGGCCCGACCCCGGCCGCGGAGCCTTCTTCGCCGAGGTGATGCAGCAGGCCGATGACGGCTGGCGGCCCGTCTTCTCCCGGCGCCAGATGCTGACGGCCCGCGAGACCTGGGTCCACGACGCGCACTGGGAGGAGCTGGCGCAGGTCCGCTGCCCGACCCTGGTCGTCCGGGGCCTGGACGGCGAGCTGGGCCGGGCCGAGGCCCAGGAGATGGTCCGCGTCCTGCCCGCGGGCCAGTACGCGGAGATCCCCGACGCCGGCCACTACCTCCACTACGACCAGCCGGCCGCCTGGCGCGCGGCCCTGGAACCCTTCCTGGAGGGGGTCAGGGCCACCTCCTGATGGGTTTGCCCGGCCCGGGCTTCGTTGACAGGGTCGGGTCCCATGCCTACCTTCTCCGCGCCCGACGGCACCCTGCTCGCGTACCACGTGTCCGGGGCCGGCGCCCCCCTGGTGTGCCTGCCCGGGGGGCCGATGCAGGCCTCCGCCTACCTCGGCGACCTCGGCGGCCTGACCGCCCACCGCCGACTGATCACGCTCGACCTGCGGGGCACCGGCGCTTCGGCGGTGCCCGAGGACCCCGCCTCGTACCGCTGCGACCGGCTCGTCGATGACGTCGAAGCCCTGCGCGAGCACCTCGGGCTCGACACCCTGGACCTGCTCGGGCACTCCGCGGGCGCGAACCTGGCGGTGCGGTACGCGGCCCGCCACCCGGAACGCGTCGGCAGGCTCCTGCTGATCACCCCGAGCGTCATGGCGGTCGGGATCACGATCACCGGCGACGACCGGCGCGAGACCACGCAACTGCGCAAGGACGAACCGTGGTTCCCCGAGGCGTCCGCGGCCCTGGAGGCGATCATCTCCGGCGAGGGCACGCAGGACAGCTGGCGGGCGATGGCGCCGTTCTACTACGGCCGTTGGGACGAGACGGCCCGCGCCCACCGCGCCGCCGAGGACCTCCAGAAGAACCCGGAGGCCGGCGCCGCCTTCGCCGCGGCCGGTGCCTTCGACCCCGACACCACCCGCCCGGCGCTCGCCCGCTTCCCCCGGCCGGTCCTGCTGGTCGCCGGAGAGGTCGACCTGGCGGGCCCGCCACGCGCGATCGCCGAGTTCGCCGAACTGTTCCCGAAGGCCGAGTTCGTCGTCCAGCCCGGCGCCGGCCACTTCCCCTGGCTCGACGACCCCACGCGCTTCAGCGCCACCGCGGCAGCGTTCCTGGCCGCCTGAGCCGTCTCCGGGTCGGAGGCCGGCGGGGTCGTGGGGCCGCGGTGCCGCGCCACCCGACGTCGGCCGGGTGGCGCGGGGATCCTCGGACGGGAGGGACCGCTGCCCGCGGGGATCCGCGGGCGGTCTCAGCCCTTGCTCACCGCCGACAGGATCTCGGGGAGCTTGCGCGCCACCGTCGGCGCGGCCAGCCGCAGGCCCGCCCAGGTGGCCAGGGTGCCCCAGACCACGCCCAGCGGGAGCAGGATCCAGGTCAGGGACTCGTGGTCCGCCGCGTTGAGGTAGACGGTCAGGACGATCATCGGGGCGCAGACCGCCGCCGAGGCGAACAGCCCGGCGAAGATGCCCATCCAGGCGAGCGCGCCCTGCCCCGGGGCCACGTTCTTGAAGGCGCCGTCCGTCGGGATGGAGTACGGGTAGTGGGCCGAGGCCAGCGCGCCCGTGCAGAGCATCGAGCCGAGCAGGGCCAGGGCCATGCCCAGCGCCGCCGGGAAGCCGGCCCAGTTGCCGAGCAGGGCGGCCGTGGCCACCGTGATCAGGACCGTGTACGGGACGGTCACCAGCGCCAGGGCGTAGGCGCGGGCGCGCAGTTCGACGTACGCGTCGTGCCGGTTCGAGATGGTCTGCGCGACCATCCAGAACGCCGAGGTGTCCTGGCCGAACTGGTTGTACATCTGGACGCCGAGCATGCCCGAGCCGAAGCAGACGAGGTATATCGAGCCGGTGCCCTGGAGGGCGTTGAAGACCGGGATGATCGCGCCGATCGCGAGCGCGGAGACCCAGGCGGCCTTGGTCTTCGGGTCGCGCACGATGTAGCGCAGGGAGCGCTGCACGGCCGCGCCGGTGCGGCCGTCGGGGAGCAGGGACCACGGTCCGCCGCCTCCGGCGCGTTCCTTGCGGGGCTTGGCCGCCGCGATGGTCGAACCGTCGGGGGTGACCATCAGCTTGGTCATGCTGCGCTCCCAGAACCGGAGCAGCAGGGCCAGGGCGGCGAGGGTGAGGGCGAGTTGGGCCGCCGCCACCCCGTACGAGCCGTCGCTCACCGAGTCCACCATGCCGACGGCGGTCGCGGGCGGCAGCCAGCGGACCACGGCCTCGGCCGGCTCCAGGGCCTCCATGCCGCCGGCCTGGAACAGCCGCTGGCTCCCGAAGTTGACCAGCTGCCCGCCCACCGCGATCAGCAGGCCGCTGAGCAGGGCGAGGTCACGCCCCTTGCGGCTGGTCAGCAGCCGTACGTTGGCCGTGGCCACGGCGCGGGCGAGCGTGACGCAGCCCAGCAGCAGCAGCGGCACCGCCACCACGGCGGCCGCCGCACCCGCCGCGCCCCGGGCGACGGCTATCACCGAGCCGACGGCCAGGCAGAGCGTGAACAGCGGGCCGATGCCGACCAGGGAGGAGGCGAGCAGGGCCCGTACGAGCGGCCGCGGGCGCAGCGGCAGCATGACGAGCCGGCTCGGGTCGAGCGTCTCGTCCCCGGTGGGGAAGAACAGCGGCATGAACGTCCAGCCGAGCGCGAGGAGCGCGGCCAGCAGGACGACGACGGTGCCGGCGTGGGCGTTGCCGCGCAGCAGGGCCATGCCGAGGGTGGCGAAGAAGCCCACCACCAGGGCGAAGGCGAGGCTGCCGAAGTAGGCGGCCTTGCGCTTCGAGGAGCCCTTGAGGCCGTTCTTCAGCAGGGAGAGCTTGAGCTGGACGAAGATCGGGGTCAGCGGGACCGCGGGCGTGCTCATCGGGCGGCCGCCCCGGTCGTGGTGCCGTTGGCGTTGGCGTTGGCGTTGGCGTTGCCGATACCGCTGCCGTTGCCGCCGCCGAGCCAGTCCAGCGAGTCGCCGGAGTCGCGGCCCTGCGCGCCGACCAGCTCCAGGAACGCGGCCTGCAGCGAGGGCGCGTCACCCCGTACGTCGGCCAGCGGGCCCGCGGCCCGGATCCGGCCGGCGGCCATCACGGCGACCCAGTCGCACAGCGACTCGACGAGCTCCATCACGTGGGAGGAGAAGACGACCGTGGCGCCGGAGGAGGTGTAGCGCTCCAGCACTCCGCGGATGGTCTGCGCCGACACCGGGTCGACGCCCTCGAACGGCTCGTCCAGGAACAGCACTTCCGGGTTGTGCAGCAGGGCGGCCGCCAGGCCGATCTTCTTCCGCATGCCCGTCGAGTAGTCGACGACCAGCTTGTGCTGCGAGCCCGCGAGGTCGAGGACGTCCAGCAGCTGGGTCGCCCGCTTGTCGGTCTCGGCGCCGGTCAGGCCGCGCAACCGGCCCATGTAGCCGAGCAGTTCGCGACCGGACAGGCGCTCGAAGAGCCGCAGCCCCTCCGGCAGGACGCCGATGCGGGACTTCACCTCGGTCGGGTCGGTCCACACGTCGTGCCCGGCGACGATCACGCGCCCCATGTCCGGGCGCAGCAGGCCGGTCACCATCGACAGGGTCGTCGTCTTGCCGGCGCCGTTCGGGCCGACCAGGCCGATGAACTGGCCCGCCGGCAGTACGAGGTCGATGCCCGAGACGGCCACCTGCTCGCCGAAGCGCTTCCAAAGACCCTCTACCCGTACGGCGGCCGGCGCGGTTCCCGCGCCACCCGTCCCGTGCGTTCCGCCCGTCGCATCTGCCTGGTCCGGCATGCGCCTGCCTCTCGTTCTGTTCCCCGTGGTCGTACGTTCCTCACCATAGGAGGACGGGGGAGAGGCACAGCAGTTACTTATGTCATGAGTTTCCCGGGAGGAATCACAAACCGCTGACCTGCCGGATTACGCATGACACCGCACTCGGCAAGCACCGCGCACCACGCGTCACGCCTGGCGTCGCGCCCGCTCCGCCGCCGCCTCGCGCCCACACGCGTAGGCCAGCGCGTCGATGAGCTCCTCCACGTCCGGCAGCCACCGGTTCGCGGCCGTCGGCGGCTGCGCCCACTGGACCGAGCCGCGTCCGCCGTAGCGGGTCGGCGGGGCGGCCACGTACTCGCCCTCGCCCCGTGCCGCGAGGTCGAGTTGGGACGGCTGCCAGCCGATCTTGCGCAGCAGGTCCGCGACCTTGGCCCCGGCGCCGGGCAGGACGAAGAACTTCATCCGGTGGTCGGGGGTGACCGTCACCGGCCCGAGGGCACGCTGCATCCGCTGGAGCCGCGCCAGCGCGAGGAAGCCCGCGGAGTCCGGCACGTCCAGCGCGTCGAAGGTCCGGCCCGTCGGCAGCAGGATCGAGGCCGTGGGGTGCTTGCCCCACAGCCGCCGGACCTGCACCGCGCTGCCCGAGGCCTGCGCCGCCCAGTCCTTCACGGTCGGGTGCGCGCCGGGCGCCGCGCAGTCCTGCGCCCCGCAGGAGCACTTCTCCCGGCCCTCCGAGGACTCCAGCCAGGTGCCGGCGAACACATCCCAGTGCCGTTCTTCCGTGTACCGCACGGCATGGTCCAGCAGCCGCTCGCCGCGCGGCTTGGGGATGGGTGCGGTCTCCGTGACTGCCATGGTCTCTTCCACGTGCATCACAACTCTTGCGGTCACCGGTGGTTACGGGCGTAAACCAGCCGGTGGCCGGAGCATCGATCCTGCACACGGGGCGCATCGATGCATGGACGGGGGCGCGTGGGAGGGCGGGGCGCCGGAGGTGGGTAGCGACTCGTCGCAGAGGGGAAGATTCTCCGCACATCAGGCGGGAAGTGATCATTCCAACGCTCTCCCGTGGCTTCAGGGGGTTTTCAATGGCAGCCAGGCCTCTCGTCGCCCGCCAGCCGAACGAACGGCTGCAGGCGCTCATCCAGGAAGCCGGGTGCTCCAACGCCGGGCTCGCCCGGCGCGTGAACATGTGCGGCGCCGAGCACGGTCTCGACCTGCGCTACGACAAGACGTCGGTCGCCCGCTGGCTGCGCGGTCAGCAGCCGCGCGGCCGGGCGCCGGGGATCATCGCCGAGGCGCTCGGACGCAAGCTCGGCCGGACCGTCACCATCGACGAGATCGGCATGGCCAACGGCAAGAACCTCGCCTCCGGCGTCGGCCTGCAGTTCTCCCCGACCGTCATCGGCGCGATCGAGCAGGTCTGCGAGCTGTGGCGCAGCGACGTGGGCCGCCGCGACTTCCTGTCCGGGTCCTCCGTGGCAGCCTCCGCCCTCGTCGAACCCAGCCGCGACTGGCTGATCACCGGGGCCGACGCACAGGTCGCCCGTAGCGGCGGCTCGCGCGTCGGGATGTCCGACGTGGAGGCCGTGCAGGCCACCACCGAGGCCCTCAAGGACCTCGACCACCGCTTCGGCAGCGGGCACGTACGGCCCGTCGTCGTGCACTACCTCAACTCCGTGGTGTCCGGGCTGATCGGCGGCTCGTACCGGGAGCCGGTGGGGCGGGCGCTGTTCGCGGCCGTGGCCCGGCTGACCGAGCTGGCGGGGTACATGGCGGTGGACACCGGCCAGCCGGGCCTGGCCCAGCGCTACTACATCCAGGCGCTGCGCCTCGCCCAGGCGGCCGGCGACCGCGCGTACGGCGGGTACGTGCTGGCGGCGTCCATGAGCCACCTCGCCGCCGAGCTGGGCAACCCGCGGGAGATCGCGCAGCTCGCCCGCGCCGCCCAGGAGGGCACCCGCGGCCAGGTCACGCCGCGGGTCGAGGCGATGTTCTACGCCGCCGAGGCGCGCGGGCACGCGCTGCTGGGCGACGGCCGCGCGACGGCGGTGCTGTCCTCCCGGGCGGTCACCGCGCTGGAGCGGGCGGAGCCGGAGTCGGGCGACGACCCGGCGTGGATCCGGCACTTCGACACGGGCTACCTCGCGGACGAACTGGCCCACTGCCACCGGGACCTGGGCCAGGCCGACGCGGCGGGCAGGCGCGCGGAGGAGGCTCTGCGGGCGCTGCCCGCGGGCAAGGAGCGCCGCCGGGCCATCGGGCTGCTGCTGCTGGCGACGGCGCAGGTGCAGCAGCGCGAGGTGGAGCAGGCCTGCCAGACGGCCACCAGGGCGGCGGACCTGCTGTCGGGGCTGCGCTCGAACCGGGGCGCGGAGTACCTGGAGGACTTCCGCCAGCGCCTGGAGCCGTACCGGGAAGAGGCCGCGGTGCGGGAGTTCGGGGCCCGGCTGGAGGCGGTGGTGGCCTGACGGGGCACGAAGGCACGGGTGGGCCTGACTGCGGTGGCGGACGACCGGGTAGCGTGACCGACGGTTCCGTACGTTCGGACAAGTCGGAGAAGGAGTCCCGGTGACGGAGAACGGACAGGGGAACGGCCACCGGGCCACCCCGCAGGCCGGTACGCCGTGGGGGCCGCCGGACGCGACGCCGGGCCACCCGGAGGAGCAGCAGGGCGGTCCGGCGTACGGCTACCCGCAGCCGTACCCGCAGCCGCAGGCGCCGCCGCAGCCGGGGCACGTCGTGGGCCCGGGCTACGAGGGGCCGGGCGATCCGCACGGGTACGGCTACCCGCCGCTGCCCGAGGCGGTCACGCAGTTCATCCCGCCCGTCCCGGCGGCTCCCGCCGCCCCGCCGGTCCCCGCGGCCCCGGCGCACCAGGAGGCGGCGACCCAGTTCATCCCGCCGGTCCCGGCGGCCCCCGCGGCCCCGGCGCACGAGGAAGCCGCGACCCAGTTCATCCCACCCGTCCCGGCAGCCCCGGTGGCCCCGGCGCACGAGGAGGCGGCGACCCAGTTCATCCCGCCCGTCCCCGGCGGGCCGGGACCCGACCCGGCCGCCGGGTTCGACGGGCTGTTCCGCAACGACGCCCCCGGATCCGAGGGCCACACCCAGCACCTGCCGCCGATCCAGGAGCCGGTGCTGCGGCGGCCGCAGCCGCGCCCGTACCCGCCGCGCGCGCAGGGCCCCGTACCGCCCCGGCAGCAGCAGTACCCGCCGCAGTTCCAGCAGCAGGGGCCGCCGCAGCAGCAGTTCCAGCAGCAGCCCCCGCAGCCGCCGCAGTACGCGACCCCCCAGCAGCAGTTCCGGCAGCCCGAGCCCGAGAGCGCCCGCCGGGTCTCGCCCGCGATCATCGCCGCCGGTGTCATCGGGCTGGTCGTGGCCGGGCTCGGGGTCGGCTCGCTGCTCGGCAACGGCGACGGCAAGCCGCAGAACAGCGACCCCGGCGCGGTGGCGGCCGCACCGAGCGCGGCCAAGGGTTCCGCGGCCCCCGGCGAGGCCCCCCTCGACCCGGCCCAGCCCCAGGCCGTCCAGTTGGACAAGCTCCTCGCGGACAGCAACGACAGCCGCGCCAGCGTGATCCGCGCCGTGGAGGACATCAAGGGCTGCCGCAACCTCGACCAGGCGGCCACCGACCTGCGCGCCGCGGCCCGGCAGCGCGAGGAGCTGGTGACCCGGCTCCAGGAGCTGAAGGTGGACAAGCTCCCGGACAACGTGAAGCTCACCGCCGCCCTCTCGAAGGCCTGGCAGGCCTCCGCGGACGCCGACGAGAGCTACGCGGACTGGGCGGACGACGTGAACCACGGCGACAAGGACAAGTGCAAGGACGGCAGGGCCAAGTCCACGGACAACGCCTCCGACGGCAACAAGTCGAGCGGCGAGGCCACCAAGGCCAAGGAGCAGGCGGCGGGCCTGTGGAACTCGATCGCGGCCAAGTACGGCCTCACCAAGCGCGACAAGTCCCAGCTCTGACCCGCAGCCCCGCCCCCGCCCGCGGCCGCAGGTCCTAGTTCACGCGCGGGGCCTGCTCCAGGGTCGGCGTCATGTCCATCGACTGCTCGCCCGGCTGGGCGACGAGGCGGCCCTGCTGGACGACCTGGAAGGTGACCTGGCCGTTCACTATGCGCGGGAAGCCGGCGACGGCCCGCATGTCCTGGTAGCGCCAGCTCAGGTCGGGGGTGAGGCCGCCGGTCTTGACGGCCTCGGACTGGTTCAGCGCGCGGGCGAGCTTGCGCGCGGTGATGTCGTCGCCGTCCTTGAACCGCCGCACGACCTCGCTCAGCACGGTGTACGCGATCCAGGTGGTCTGCGCACCGCTGTCGTCGGCGTCGAGGTTGTCGTCGCCGAAGGCCTGGTCGGAGATCACCTTGCGCATCGGCTCCCAGAGCGGATCGGCGGAGACCGGGTACCAACTGGTCAGGTACGCGCCCTCGAAGGGGCTCTCCCGGCCGCCGGTGCGGTCCACGAGGGACTGGCTGACCGATCCGAGCACCGAGGAGATCTGCGGCTTCTTGCGCTGGGCGTCGGCGCGCCGGAAGGCGTCGAAGAAGGTCTCGGTGCGCTCGCCGAGCACCGCGGCCACGCAGCCCCGGTCCTTGCCGCCGGTGGAGTTGGCGAGTGCCTCGCGGGCCTGCGGGACGAAGTCGGCGGAGTCCTCGGCGGCCCGGATGTCGTTGGCCTCGGGCATCTTGCTGGCCTTGAGCCCGGCATTGAGGAGCACCGGGAGCGAGTCGCCCGCGAGGGTGTCGGGGCGGACCAGTGCCACCTGGCCGCAGGCGCGGCCCAACTGGTGGCCGGCGCCCGCGAGGAGCACCGGCTGGCCGCCGTTGACGGGGTAGGACAGGGTGGACTGGAACTCCTCCGGGGAGACTCCGTACCCGCCGATGAAGGGGATGCCCTCGGCCTCCAGCGGGGCCATGAAGGCGCGGCCGTGCTGGCTGTACGAGCCGACGACGGCGACGGCCTTCTCGGCGATGGCCTTGCGGGCGCAGTCGGCGGCGCCGACGGGGGTGTTGTGCTCGTTGCAGGTCAGGACGCGGAGCTTGTGGCCGTTGATGCCGCCCTTGGAGTTGACCCAGCGCTCATAGGCCTTGCCCATTGCGGGCATTCCCGGCATGTTGGTCGCGTTGGTGCCCTCGGGTGCGAAGGTCATGACGGTGATGGCAGCGGACCCCCCGGAGCCCCCCGGGCCTCCGGGCAGCGCTCCGCAGCCGGTGACGAGACACGCGCCCACCAAGGTGGCCACGAAGGTGCGGGGGAGCCTTGTCGTGCGTCGCCGTTCGGTCATGGTCACGAACGATTCCGCCTCGCGGGGAACTCAGGTGTGAGGTGTACACAACATAGAGTGACGCGAAGGTGAATTACGGGTGTCGGTCACGCACAGGCGCTTCAAGATCGCGCAAGAGGTGAACGTACGATCGAAAGCGTGACATTCGCCCAAGGTTCGAAGAACTCTTCCCGCCGTGGCGGCCGCTCCTCCACCATGGGCGGCATGCCCCTCAACGACATGCCGTGGTGGCGCTGGCGCAGCAACGTGCGCTCGGCGCTGCACATGCTTTCCGATCCGGCGTTCCAGGAGGAGATCTGGCTGACCGGCGCCGAGGGGTACGGGGACGTCACAGACGCCGTGTACCGACTCGTCGAGGACACCTGGCTCGACAGCTGGTCCGCGGAGAAGTACGTCGGCACGATCTTCCGCGACTCCCAGGAAGCGGCCCTGGTGGACCTCGCGGTGCTGCGGGTGCTGCGCATCCTCCACCAGATCGGCCCCGACGCCCCCGTCTCCACCTACCTGGAGCACCACGCGTGGCCCGAGGCGGTACGCGCCGCGCGCGAGGCACACGTACGGCTGGCGACGGCGGACGGCGACGATCCGGACGCGCGGCCTCGGTCTATAGAAGTGCTGAAGATCCTCACCCGCGCGGTGTGAAAGGCTGTGCCGTCATGAGCGACGACACCCAGCCCCAGCAGTCCCAGCAGTACGTGCTGACCCTCTCCTGCCCCGACAAGCAGGGCATCGTGCACGCGGTGTCCAGCTACCTCTTCATGACCGGGTGCAACATCGAGGACAGCCGTCAGTTCGGCGACCGGGACACCGGCCTGTTCTTCATGCGGGTCCACTTCTCGGCCGAGGGGTCGGTGACGGTGGACAAGCTGCGGGCCAGCTTCGCCGCCATCGGCGACAGCTTCCGCATGGACTGGCAGATCCACCGCGCCGACGAGCGCATGCGGATCGTGCTGATGGTGTCGAAGTTCGGGCACTGCCTCAACGACCTGCTGTTCCGTTCGAGCATCGGGGCGCTGCCCGTCGAGATCGCGGCCGTGGTGTCCAACCACACCGACTTCGCGGAGCTCGTCGGCTCGTACGACGTCCCGTTCGTGCACATCCCGGTGACGAAGGACACGAAGGCCGCCGCCGAGGCGCAGCTGCTGGAACTGGTGCGCTCCGAGAACGTCGAGCTGGTGGTCCTGGCCCGGTACATGCAGGTGCTGTCGGACACCCTGTGCAAGGAGCTGAGCGGGCGGATCATCAACATCCACCACTCGTTCCTGCCGAGCTTCAAGGGCGCCAAGCCGTACCACCAGGCGCACGCGCGCGGTGTGAAGCTGATCGGCGCGACCGCGCACTACGTGACGGCCGACCTCGACGAGGGCCCGATCATCGAGCAGGAGGTCGAGCGCGTCGGCCACGAGGTCACGCCCGACCAGCTGGTGGCCATCGGCCGCGACGTGGAGTGCCAGGCGCTGGCCCGCGCGGTGAAGTGGCACAGCGAGCACCGCGTCCTGCTGAACGGCACCCGCACGGTCGTCTTCGCGTAGCAGGCCTCCGGCCGGGGGAGGCCCCCCGGCCGGAGCCCACCTACAGGCGGCTGAGGGACGCGGCGGCGAAGAGGACGTCGCGGATGGCCTCGCGGTCGCCGTGCTGGCCCACGGCCGCCTCCTCCGGGGAGATGTGGCCGGCGGCCAGCTGGCAGAACTCCGCCCCGTCCAGCGCGATCCGCGCCACGGTGTGGTCGGGGGACGGCTTCGCCGCCGGGGAGTCCAGGGCGATGTCCCAGCCGCCTCCGCCCGCGCCCTCGATCTCCAGGTGCAGGGTCCGGCCGGGGGCGCCCGCCGCGACCAGGCCGCGCGCCGGAGCGGCGAGTCCCGCACGCCGGCGTACGGCCAGCGCGGCCGGCAGGAGCCGCGCCGCCAGGTCGATCATCCGGTGCAGGTGCGGGCCGGACGGGGGGTCGTAGGGATAGTCCACGGCCTCCGCGATGTCCCACGCGTGCACCCAGCACTCGAAGGCCCGCTCCAGGAAGGCGTCCCCGAGCGGCAGCGCGAACGAGCCGTAGTCCACCGCCAGCTCGGCGACGCCCCGGCCGGCGAAGGACACCGTACGGACCAGGGTGTGGCCCTGCTCCCGCCACGGCTCGCGCACCTGCCGGGTCGTCGGGTACGGGGCCGAGTTCCAGAAGTGCTCCGTACGGCCCGCGGGGCCGCCCGGCGGCACGTCCGGGCCCAGCGGGTCGTCGAGCCCCAGCGCGCTCGCGACGATGCCGTCCACCGACAGCAGGTGCCCGATCACCCCCGCCACCGTGGTCCGGCGCGACTGCCGCCGCTCCTCCTCGAACCACTTCAGCCGCACCGGGGTGTGCCACTCCGAGTCGCCGAAGTCGCGCAGCAGCGCGTCGAGCCGCGCGGTCTCGGTGTCGTACGGGGTCGCCCACACCGGCACCGGGATCCGCGCCGGCCGCTTGCCCAGGCAGTCCTCCAGCACGCGCGAGCGCAGCAGGGGCTTGAGGTCGAGGCTCTCCTCGGGGTGCAGCAGCCCCACCGCGTCGCGCAGCCGCAGCGCCTCCTCGGCGCAGGGCGCGCACTCGGTGAGGTGGTCCTCCACGGCCTGCGTCTCCTCGGGGGAGCACGCGGCGAGCGCCCAGGCGCCCAGCAGGGACTTCAGTACGGCGTGCGTCGGCGCGGGCATCGGCGGGGGCGTCGGCATCGGCACGGGCTCCGGCAGGGGCTGCGGCGCGTGCCGCGGGTCGAGGTCGTCGGCGGGTCCGCGCGGACCCGGTATCCGGGCCGGGCCGCCGGGCCGCTGGTTTCCGTCGTCGGGCGACTCGGCGGGGTCGTTCATCGGGGGCTTCCATATCCGGGCTGGGCGGTGTCCTCCTGGGGGAGGGCGTTGGCGGTCGACAGCAGCTGCAGCCCCAGGCGCAGCCGGCGCCGGGCCTCGTCCTCGCTGATCTGCAGGTCGACGGCGGCCTGGCGGTAGTCGCGGCGTTTGAAGTAGGCGAGTTCGAGCGCGGCGCGCAGCGGCGCGGGCATGGAGGTGACGATGTAGTCGGCGCGGGCGGCGGCGCTGGCGCTGCGCACCTTCTGCTCCAGCTCCTCGCGCGAGCCGCGGCCCAGTTCGGCCTGGCGCAGCCGGGCGACGGCCTGGCCCTGGGTGATGCGGGCGACCCAGGAGCGCATGGAGCCCTGCTTGGGGTCGTACGCGTCCGGGTTCTCCCAGATGTAGCCGAACACCTCGCGCGTGATCCGGTCTGCGGCCTTCTCGTCGCCCAGGACCCGGTGCGCCAGGCTGTGCACGAGCGAGGCGAAGCGGTCGTACAGCTCCCCGAGCGCGGCGGCCTCGCCGCGTGCCAGGCGCTGCTGCATGCGGCGGTCCCAGCGCGGTGGTACGTCCTTCGGCATCAGTGCCCCCAGGCGTGCGGCCGTGTGTCGACTCGTCGAATGTAGTGGGCACATGGCGGGGTCCGCCCGTTTTGCGGGAATCTCGCGCTGGAAGAGAGCCCTCCGTGATAAGGAGGTTGCGGGGGGTGAAGCGTGCTGCGCGGTATGACACATGGGCACAAGCGTGCGCGCCCCGCCGCGCTCCCCGTGCGCTGGTTCGATGCGGCCACCTGGTTGACCGCTTCGCTTAACGTGCAGGCCACGGAGGCCGTACGCTCCTGCCTTGTCTTGATCTGAACCCCACGCACATGTGAAGGCGGAACGCCGAATATGGACAGCGCAGAGTACGAGCGCAAGATTGCCTCCCGATTCGCCACCTTCGACCAGGACAAATCCGGCTATATCGACCGCGAGGACTTCAGTACGGCAGCCAAGAGCGTGCTGGCCGAATTCGGCACGACGGCCCGGTCCGACAAGGGCCAGGCCGTCTTCGCGGGCGCCGAGGCGTTCTGGCAGGGCATGGCCGGCATCGCGGACGTGGACGGTGACCAGCGGGTGTCCCGCGAGGAGTTCGTCACCGGCGCCGCGAAGCGGCTGCGGGACAACCCGGAGCGCTTCGCGGAGATCGCCCGGCCGTTCCTGCGGGCCGTGATCGCCGTGGCGCACGAGGACGGCGCGGGCGACGGCGCGACCCCGGCCGCGGCGGCCCGCGTCCTGCGCGTACTGGGCACCCCGGCCGAACTGGCCGGCCCGCTGGCGACGGCCCTGGACGCGGACGGAGACGGCCGGATCTCGGAGGACGAGATCCTGAAGGCCTTCGCCGGCTACTGCGGCGTGGAGGCCCCGGACGCGTAGCGGCCCGCGGTGGGCGGGGCTCCCGGAACCCCGCCCGTCGGGCGCGCACGCACGTACGCGGGCACGCACGTACGCGGGCACGCACGTACGCGGGCACGCACGTACGCGGGCACGCACGTACGCGGGCACGCACGCACGTAGGCACTACGCGTACCGCTCCCGGAGCTTGTACTTCAGCACCTTGCGCAGGGCGTCGTTGCGGGGCAGCGCCTCGACCAGCTCCAGCTGTTCGGGCAGCTTGTGCACGGCCAGGCCCTGGCCGCGCAGGTGCGACGTCAGTTCCGGCAGGGTCAGGGGGGCGGCGCCCGGGGGCTGTTCGACCACCGCGCAGACGCGTTCGCCGCGGTCCGCGTCGGGGAGGCCGATGACCGCGACGTCGGCGATGCCCGGGAGCGTGTGGAGCAGGTCCTCGATCTCCTTGGCCGAGATGTTCTCGCCCTTGCGGATGATCACGTCCTTGCTGCGGCCGGTGAGGACCAGGTAGCCGTCCTCGGTCAGGTGGCCCAGGTCGCCGGTGATCAGGTAGCCGTCGGGGTCGAAGACCTCCGCCGACTGGTCGCGGTCGAGGTACCCCTGGCAGACGGCCTCGCCGCGCAGCCGCACCTCGCCGTCCGTCCCCGCCGGGAGCGCCTCGCCGTCCGGGCCCGTGATGCGGATGGACATGCCCGCCGGGGGGCGCCCTTCGGTCGTGGCGAGGTTCTCCGCGGTGTCGTCCGGGGCGCCCATCGTGATCATCGGGACCTCGGTCATGCCGTAGCCGTGGGTCAGCTGGCAGCCGAGCTCGCGCACGACCGCGTGGTAGATCTCCGGCGGTTTGGGGGCGCCGCCGCCCGCCAGCAGGCGCAGGGTGGGGATGAGCTTCGTGGCCGGCTCCTTGCGCTGCTCGGCCAGGAACATGGAGTAGAAGGCCGTCGAGCCGCCCGCCACCGTCACGCCGTGGCGCCGGTAGCCGGCCAGCGCGTCCGGCATCGCGAACTTCTCGAACATGACGGCGGGGAAGCCGTACAGCAGCAGCATCACCGTGTAGTCGGGGCCGGCGATGTGGGCGTAGGGGAAGGCCATCGAGCCGACGTCGTCCGGGCTCAGGTGCAGGGCGTGCGCCAGGCAGGAGCCGCCCGCGATCAGTGAGCGGTCGGTGTGCAGGACGCCCTTGGGGTCGGAGGTGGTGCCGGAGGTCCAGTAGATCCACCGGACGTCCGTGCCGTGGGCGGGCGGCGGCGGGAGTGCGCCGGGGTCGCCCTCGGGCAGGGCCTCGTACGCCTCGAAGACGCCGCGGGCGCCGAGCCGGTGGGCCATCGCCGGGTAGTCGAAGCCGCGCCAGACCCCGGGTACGGCGAAGAACTCGGCCTTGGACTCGCGCAGGGCGAAGCCCACCTCGCGGTCGCGGTAGAAGGGGATGACGGGCGACTGTACGGCGCCGATGCGGGCGAGGGCGGCCGAGAGCAGCACCGTCTCGATGCGGGTGGGGAGTTGCCAGGCGACGACCGTGCCCGGGCGCACGCCCCTGCCGTACAGGCCGGCCGCGACCCGCTCCGCGCGGTCGTGCAGTTCCCCGAAGGTCAGCCGGCGGTCGGCGGTCGGGTCCTCGGCGGCCTCGATCAGGACGGTGGCGTGCGGGGTCAGCGCGGCCCGGCGGGCGATCAGCTCCCACAGGGTTGCGGACCGGCTCAGTTCTCTCGCGGTGTCCGTCATCCCAGACCTCCCCTTAGCTGACGGATAGTCAGATCAAGCGCAGAGCGTAGGGCGCCAACGCTTGTCGGTCCAGGGGTGCCGGAGCTAGCTTGTTTCTGACGATCCATCAGATTGGCGAGGGGACACGGACACCATGGAACTGCCTCGGATCATCAGCGTCGACGACCACGTCATCGAGCCCGCGCACCTGTTCGACGTCTGGCTGCCGGCCAAGTACCGCGACCGCGGCCCCAAGGCGCTCACCGCCGGCATCGGCGAACTCGCCTACACCGGCGGCAAGTACGTCATCACCATGGACCCCGACGGGCCGCCTACCGACTGGTGGATCTACGAGGACCTGAAGTTCCCGTACAAGCGCAACATCGCCGCCGTCGGCTTCGACCGCGACGACATGACCCTGGAGGGCATCACCCGCGAGGAGATGCGCCGGGGCTGCTGGGACCCCAAGGCGCGGCTGCTGGACATGGACCTCAACCACGTCGAGGCCTCCCTGTGCTTCCCGACCTTCCCGCGGTTCTGCGGCCAGACCTTCGCCGAGGCCCACGACAAGGAGGTCGCGCTCGCCTGCGTCCGCGCGTACAACGACTGGATGGTCGAGGAATGGTGCGGCGACAGCGGCGGCCGGCTGATCCCGCTGTGCATCATCCCGCTCTGGGACATCGACCTCGCCGTCGCCGAGATCCGCCGCAACGCGGCCCGCGGGGTGCGCGCGGTGACCTTCTCCGAGATCCCGACCTACCTGGGCCTGCCGTCGATCCACTCCGGCTACTGGGACCCCTTCTTCGCCGTCTGCCAGGAGACCGGCACCGTGGTCAACATGCACATCGGGTCCAGCTCCCAGATGCCCGCCGCATCCCCAGACGCACCGCCCGCCGTCCAGGCCTCGCTCAGCTTCAACAACGCCATGGCCTCGATGATGGACTTCCTCTTCTCCGGCGTCCTCGTGAAGTTCCCGACGCTCAAACTCGCCTACAGCGAGGGCCAGATGGGCTGGATCCCGTACGCCCTGGAGCGCGCCGACGACGTGTGGCAGGAACACCGCGCCTGGGGCGGCGTCAAGGACCTGATCCCCGAGCCGCCGTCCACCTACTACTACCGGCAGATGTTCTGCTGCTTCTTCCGCGACAAGCACGGCATCGCCTCGCTCGACGTCGTCGGCCGCGACAACGCGACCTTCGAGACCGACTACCCGCACGTGGACTCGACCTTCCCGCACACCAAGGAGGTCGCCCTCGACCACGTCAAGGGCCTCGACGACGAGACCGTCTACAAGCTCATGCGCGGCAACGCCATCCGCATGCTGGGCCTGGATCTGGACAGGAACCGCAAGGACCGGGCCAAGTAGTGGACCTGACCTGCACGGAAGAGGAAGAGGACTTCCGGGCCCGGCTGCGCGAGTGGCTCGCCGCGGTGCTGCCCGGCCTCCCCGCCAAGCCCTCGCCCGACGACTGGCCGGGCCGCCGCGCCTACGACCTCGGCTGGCAGCGCCTGCTCCACGACGCCGGGTACGCGGGCCTGCACTGGCCCGTCGACGCCGGCGGCCGCGGGGCCACCCCGACCCAGCACCTGATCTTCCTGGAGGAGACGGAACGCGCGGGCGCCCCGTACGTCGGCGCGAACTTCGTCGGCCTGCTGCACGCCGGACCGACCATCGCCGCCGAGGGCACGGCCGAGCAGCGCGCGCGCTGGCTGCCGCCCGTACTGCGCGGCGACGAGGTGTGGTGCCAGGGCTTCAGCGAGCCTGACGCGGGCTCCGACCTGGCCTCGCTGCGGACGCGGGCCGTCCGCGACGGCGACGAGTACGTCGTCACCGGCTCGAAGATCTGGACCTCGCACGCGGAGGTCGCCGACTGGTGCGAGCTGCTCGTACGCACCGACGCGCAGGCCCCGAAACACCGCGGGATCTCCTGGCTGGCCATGCCGATGGACGCCCCGGGCGTGGAGATCCGGCCGCTGCGCACGCTCGCCGGGTCCACCGAGTTCGCGGAGGTGTTCCTCGACGAGGTGCGCGTCCCGGTCGCCAACCGGGTCGGCGCCGAGAACGACGGGTGGCGGGTCACGATGGTCACGCTGTCCTTCGAGCGCGGCACCGCCTTCGTCGGCGAGGTCGTCGCCTGCCGGCGGACCCTCGGCGCCCTCGCCCGCACGGCGAAGGCGAACGGCCGCTGGGACGACCCGGTACTGCGGCGCAGGCTCGGGCGGCTGTACGGGGAGTTCGGCGCGCTGTGGCGGCTCACGCAGTGGAACGTCAGCGAGTCGGAGCGCTCCGGCGGGGTCCCCGGCATCGGCGGCTCCGTCTTCAAGCTGGCGTACTCGCACGCCCGACAGGAGCTCTACGACACGGCCGCCGAGGTGCTGGGGGCGCAGTCCCTCGACCTGGACGAGGAGTGGGCGCTGGACCGGCTCTCGTCGCTGTCCTACACGATCGCGGCGGGCACCTCGCAGATCCAGCGGAACATCGTCGCCGAGCGGATCCTCGGCCTCCCGAAGGGGCGGTGAGCGGGATGGACTTCCAGCCGACGCAGGACCAGCGGGACCTGCGGGCCGGTGTACGGGACCTGCTGGCCGGGCGGTACGGGCGCGAGGCGCTGCGCGCGGCCGTCGACGGCGCGGGCACCGGCGGCGGGGGCGCGGGCGGCGCGGGCACGGGCGCCGGGGCCGTGGTGGACCGCAAGTTGTGGCGGGAGCTCGGCGAGGCCGGGTTCTTCGCGCTGCGGCTGCCGGAGGCCGACGGCGGGGTCGGGCTGGGCCTGCCCGAGGCGGTTCTCGTCTTCGAGGAGGCCGGGCGGGCGCTGCTGCCGGGGCCGCTGGTCGCCACGCACCTGGCCGCCGGGACGGTACCGGGGGCCGCCACCGGGACGGCGGTGGTGACGGCCTTCGACCTCGGGGGCCCGCTGGTGGCGTACCTGGCGGAGTCGGACGCGGTGCTCGGGGCCCCCGCCGGGGCCGCGGTCCCGGCGGGGGCGCCGGTGCGCTCGGCGGATCCGCTGACACCGCTGCACCGGGTGCCGGAGGCGGCGCGGGCGGCGGAGGGCGTGGCGGCGTCGGCGGCGTACCGGCAGGAGGGGGCGCTGCTGACGGCGGCCCTCCAGCTCGGCAGCGCGCTGCGGACGGTGGAGCTGGCCGTGGAGTACGCGGGGCAGCGCGAGCAGTTCGGGCAGCCGATCGGGGCGTTCCAGGCGGTCAAGCACCTGTGCGCGCAGATGCTGGTGCGGGCGGAGGTGGCCCGTACGGCGGTCTACGCGGCGGCGGTGACGGCCGACGCGGGGGAGGTGGCGGCCGCGAAGCTGCTGGCGGACGAGGCGGCGGTGCTGGGCGCCCGGGACTGCCTCCAGGTGCACGGCGGGATGGGCTTCACCTGGGAGGCGGACGTGCACCTGCACCTGAAGCGGGCCTGGGCGCGGGCGGAGCAGTGGCGCACCGCGGCGCAGGCGCAGGAGCTGCTGGCGGCGGAGCTGCTGGGCGACGCCCTGTCGTAGCGCGGTGTGACGGAAGGGGCGGGGCGGGGGCACGGGGCGGACGGCGAGGGACGCATGTCCGATTACGGAGAGTTGATATCGGTTTGTGTCCTTCGCCCACCCGCTTGCGGCCCGGAGGCGGGGGTCGCCTCCGGTACGCTCCCACGAATGCGAGCGGTTGAGCGGCGCGAGCGTCGCACAGTATGCACCACGCCTACTCCTTCGCGCTGGAATATGCCCGAAGCGCTTGTTGTGGTGACTGTATGTCAACCATGCTGCTCGGCAAGGGGATCACGGCCGGTGATCCCATCCTGTCGCGAGGCGAAGTGTCCGCCGGTTCGGATGGTGTGAGCGGTGCAGGTGCTTCAGGTTCAGCTGGAGGTAGGGCCGGATCCCGCCGAGGTCGGCCGGGCCCGCCGATGGGCGCGGTCGCGGCTCGCGGGGTCGGGCATAGGGGATGACGAGCCGCTCGCCGAGACGCTGATCCTGCTGATCTCCGAGCTGGTCACCAACGCGGTCGTGCACACCGGGTGTCCGGCCGTCCTGCGGATGCTGTTCGGGGGCCCGGGCGTACGGGTCGAGGTCGCGGACGCGAGCGACCGGGCGCCGGCCCGCCGGCAGGCCGCCGGGGACGACACGGGCGGCCGCGGCCTGGAGCTGGTGGACGGCCTGGCGGACCGCTGGGGCTGGCAGCGCGAGGGTGCGGGCAAGCGCATCTGGTGCGAGATCGACCGCGCCGAGAAGGCCGCGGAGAAGGCGGCGGAGGGTCCGGACGCGGCGGGCGCGGGAGCCACCGGATGCCCTTCGAAAACTCGTAGCCAGATCCGGGAACCGCGCGTGTACCTCTAACGAGGTGTTGACGGTTCGTCACCTGTTGATCACCCTTGTGTTTGAGCGATTCGTCGCGAGGGGACGCCAAGGGCCCTGCCTTGACGAGTGCGGGTCGCGGGGTGGCGGCTGCCGTGCCGCGCTCGGGGCGTGCATGTGCGTACGCCGCCACCCGCAGGATCCGGGGCCGTCAGTAGGTGTGCCAGCCCTGGTTGGAGCCCTGATTGCAGTCCCAGAGCAGGACGGAAGCGCCGTTCCACCAGTTCCCGTTGGCGATGGTCAGGCACCTGTTGGACGCGGGGTTGCGCAGTCGGCCGCCGTCCGACCACTGCCATTGCTGGGCCGCTCCGCCGCGACAGTCCCACATGTTCAGGGCGGCGCCGTTGTCGCCGTTGCCGAAGGCGACGTCGAGGCACCTGCCGTTCAGGTCGCTGCGGATCATGAGACCGTCCCAGAACCAGTGCTCGTTCACCCCGTCGTGGCAGTCCATCATGTTCACCAGGGCGCCGGGGTAGGCGTTGTACTGCCGGATCTCCAGGCATCTGTTGTTCATGTCGGACGCGATCACGAACCCGCGATTGACGGTCACGGGCGGCCGGTCCGACGCGGCCGGGGCGGCGGCCGAGGTGGTGAACATCCCGCCCACCACCAGGCCGGCCGCGGACAGCAGTGTCATCAACCGTTTCGACGTGCGCATGGGAGTCTCCCGTCCCGTCGGGTACACGTGCCGGTTGTCCGGCTGAGACGTTACTGAGGCGGCGACGGCCGGGGCGAGTCCCAAACGCGCCACTCAGAGGACGGCCACCGGGGCGACCGGGGTGCCCGTGCCGCCGACGAAGGGCTCGGGCATCGCGGAGAGCAGGAAGGCGTACCGGTTCTCTTCTGCACAGGCTGTGGACAACTTTTCGAGATTCCAGTTCTGGCCCTGGTGCATGCCCATCTCGACCAGGTCGAGGGCGTGCACGGGCAGCCACAGGTCCTCGATCTCCGGGGGGAAGATCTCGAAGGTCAGGGTGTCGTTGGCGACGGCGGCCACGTCCCGGGCGTGGAACCACTCCGGCGTACGGACGGACAGCCCGGGCGACGGGAAGCCGTAGCTGTGCTTGTCGCCCGCCAGGTAGAGCTGGATCTGCCCGGTGCGTACGAGGACGATATCGCCGGCCCGGACCGTGACCCCGCCGAACTCCTCCGCCTCCGCGAGGTCTTCCGGCGTGACGGCGTGGTCGCCCGGCAGCCGGTCCAGGCCCTTCGCGCGGGCCACGTCCAGCAGGACCCCGCGCGAGACGATGTGCCCGGCCTTGTCGATCCCGCTGAACTCGGACCGCGAGTGCGCCGTGATCGTGGACGCCGGGCGGCCGTTGTAGATCTTGCCCGAGTGCGAGACGTGGGTCAGCGCGTCCCAGTGGGTGCCGGCCTGCAGGCCCATCGTCACCGCGTCGTCGCTGCACGCCACCGTGCCCGGGCCGAAGATCTCCTGGTTGACCTGGACCATCGTGTGGTGCGGGTTGATCCGGCCCGGGATCATCCCCACCTGCACCCCGTCCTCCTTCAGGGGCAGGGCCAGCGGTATCCGGCGGCCGGTCCGGACCTCCTGCGCGGCCGCCCGCACGACCTCGTCGGTGATCAGGTTCAGCGTCCCGATCTCGTCGTCGGCGCCCCAGCGGCCCCAGTTGTTGATGCGCTTGGCGATGTCGTGGAACTCGGCCGGCAGGGCCATGACCTCATCAGCTCCTTGTGGAGGGGGGAGTGCGGCAAGACAGCCCCAGGGCTTGTGCAGCGGCATCCGACTGGTCATAGAATCTAACGGACCGTCAGAAAACGCGGGAAGGGGCCGGACGTGGGGAACTTCTTGGCAGGCAAGGTCGTCGCCGTCACGGGCGCGGGCCGGGGCATCGGCCGGGCCGTGGCGCTCGCCGCGGCCGCCGAGGGCGCCAAGGTCGTCGTCAACGACTACGGCGTGGGCATCGAGGGCGGCGAACCGACGAGCGAGATAGCCGAGGCCGTCGTGAAGGAGATCGTCGCGGCCGGCGGCGAAGCGGTCGCCGTCGCGGACGACATCTCCACCATGGCGGGCGGCCAGCGCATCGTCGACACCGCGCTCGCCCAGTACGGACGCATCGACGGCGTCGTCTGCGTCGCCGGCATCCTGCGCGAGCGGATGCTCTTCAACATGTCCGAGGAGGAGTGGGACCCGGTGGTCGCGACCCACCTCAAGGGCACCTTCACCGTCTTCCGCGCCGCCTCCGCCGTCATGCGCAGGCAGGGCACCGGCACCCTCATCGGCTTCACCAGCGGCAACCACCAGGGATCCGTCGCACAGGCCAACTACAGCGCCGCCAAGGGCGGGATCATCTCCCTCGTCCGCAGCGCCGCGCTCGGCCTCAACAAGTACGGGGTCACCGCCAACGCCGTCGCCCCCGTCGCCCGGACCCGCATGTCGGCCAACGTGCCCATGGAGCTCAAGGAGATCGGCGAGCCCGAGGACGTCGCCGCCCTGGTCACCTACCTGCTCAGCGACCGCGCGAGGGCCGAGAACATCACCGGGCAGGTCTACACGATCGCCGGCCCGAAGATCGCCGTCTGGGCCCAGCCGCGCGAGCTGCGCGCCGGGTACGCCGAGGGCTCCTGGACCCCCGAGAAGATCGCCGACTTCCTGCCCGGGACCGTCGGCACCGACCCGATGCCGATGCTCGCGCAGCTGGAGGCCATGGCCAGGGCGGCGGCCGCCAAGGACCGCCCCAACGCGTAGGGGAGCGGCATGGACTTCAGCTTCGGCGCCGAGGCCGAGGAACTGCGCGCCCGCGCCCGGACGTGGCTCGACGAGCACCTCGTGGGCCCGTACGCGCAGGCCATCGGCCTCGGCGGCCCGGGCAGCGAGCACGAGGGGGTCGCGGCGCGGCGCGCCTGGGAGCGGGAGCTGGGCGGCGGCGGCTGGATCGGGCAGGGCTGGGAGGTGCCGGACGGGGCGTACGGGCAGCGGCGGCTCTCCCTGACCGGGCAGGTGGTGTGGGCCGAGGAGTACGCGGCGCTGCGCGCGCCCGGCCGGGTCGGCCACATCGGCGAGAACCTCCTCGCCCCGACGCTGATCGCCTACGGCACCCGCGAACAGCAGGACCGTCACCTCCCCGGCATCGCGCGCGGCGAGGAACTCTGGTGCCAGGGGTACTCCGAGCCGGGCGCCGGCTCCGACCTCGCGGGCATCCGTACGAGCGCCGTGCGGGACCCGGCCGACGGGCTGCTGCGCGTCACCGGGCAGAAGATCTGGACCTCCCTGGCCCAGGACGCCGACTGGTGCTTCGTACTGGCCCGCACCGAGGCGGGCTCCAAGCGGCACCGGGGCCTGTCCTTCCTGCTCGTGCGCATGGACCAGCCCGGGCGGATCGACGTCCGGCCGATCCGGCAGCTGTCGGGGACGAGCGAGTTCAACGAGGTGTTCTTCGACGGGGCGGTGGCGGCCGAGATCGTCGGCGGGGAGGGCAACGGCTGGTCCGTGGCCATGGGCCTGCTCGCCCTGGAGCGGGGGGTCTCCACGCTCGTCCAGCAGATCGGCTTCGCAGCGGAGCTGGAGCGCGTGGTGGCCGCCTACGCCGCCTCGGGCACTGCCCCGGGCACTGCCCCGGGCGCCGTTCCGGGCGCGCCGGATCCCGTACTGCGCGAGCGGCTCGTACGGCAGTGGGCCGAGCTGCGCACCATGCGGTGGAACGCGCTGCGGACCCTCGGGGCGGCGGCCGGGGACGAGGGGGCGCCGAGCGTGGCGAAGCTGCTGTGGGGCGGCTGGCACCGGCGGCTCGGCGAGCTCGCGGTCGAGGTCCGCGGCGCGGCGGCGTCGGCCGGGCCGGCGGCGTGGGAGCCCGGGCTCCCGTACGAGCTCGGACTCGACGAGGAGCAGCGGCTGTTCCTGTTCACCCGTGCCGACACGATCTACGGCGGCTCGGACGAGATCCAGCGCAACATCATCGCCGAGCGCGTGCTCGGCCTGCCTAAGGAGCCCAGGTGAGAGGCGTCGTATTCGACGGCAAGCAGGCCCAGGTGGTCGACGACCTGGAGATACGGGATCCGGGCCCGGGCGAGGTGCTCGTCGCGACAGCGGCGGCGGGGCTCTGCCACAGCGACCTGTCGGTGATCGACGGGACGATTCCGTTCCCGCCGCCGGTGGTGCTGGGGCACGAGGGCGCGGGGGTCGTGGAGGCGGTCGGTCCGGGCATCACGCACGTGGCTCCGGGGGACCACGTATCGCTGTCCACCCTCGCCAACTGCGGGGCCTGCGCGGACTGCGACCGGGGGCGGCCGACCATGTGCCGCAAGGCGATCGGGATGCCGGGGCAGCCGTTCTCGCGGGGCGGGAAGCCGCTGTTCCAGTTCGCCTCCAACTCCGCCTTCGCAGAGCGGACGATCGTCAAGGCCGTACAGGCGGTGAAGATCCCGAACGACATTCCGCTCACGTCCGCGGCGCTGATCGGGTGCGGGGTCCTGACCGGGGTCGGCGCGGTCCTGAACCGGGCGAAGGTGGACCGCGGCGAGTCGGTGGTCGTCATCGGCACGGGCGGGATCGGGCTCAACGTGCTGCAGGGCGCGAGGATCGCGGGCGCCACGACCATCGTGGCGGTGGACGCGAACCCGGCGAAGGAGGCGGTGGCCCGGCAGTTCGGCGCCACGCACTTCATCGACGCGTCGGCCGTGGCGGACTCGTCCGCGGCGGTGAAGGAGATCCTGCCGACCGGCGCGGACCACGCCTTCGAATGCGTCGGCAACGTGAAGCTGATCCGCCAGGCCGTCGACCTCCTCGACCGGCACGGGCAGGCGATCCTGCTCGGGGTGCCCGGCTTCCGGGAGGAGGCGTCCTTCCAGGTCTCGTCGATGTACCTGGACAAGACGATCATGGGGTGCCGGTACGGTTCCTCGCGCCCGCAGCGGGACATCGCGCTCTACGCGGAGCTCTACCGCCAGGGCCGGCTGCTGCTGGACGAACTGGTGACGGAGGTCTACCCGGTGGAGGACTTCGCCAAGGCCGTGGACGACGCCCACCACGGCCGCGTAGCCCGCGGGGTGCTGACCTTCTGAGCCCGCACGGCGCCGGCCGGGCCCGCTCCTCCGTCGATCCGGGAGGCGAGGGCCCGGCCGGTGTGCGGCTCGCTCGGCGGGCTCGGGAGGCGCGGGCCCGGCCGGTGTCAGTCCGCCAGGCGGCCGAAGCGGCCCTTGTGGAACAGGAGGGGGTCGCCCTCGCCGACCGCTCCCATGGCCTCGACGCGGCCGACCACGATGAGGTGGTCCCCGCCCGTGTGCACGGCGTGGATGCGGCAGTCGATCCAGGCGGGCACCGCGTCGAGCTGCGGTGACCCGGTGACCGGGGCGGGGGTGTGGGCCACCCCGGCGAACTTGTCGGCGCCACTGACGGCGAAGGCCCGGCACAGCGCGCCCTGTTCGGCGCCCAGGATGTTGACGCAGAAGACCCCTGCGCGGGCGATGCGCGGCCAGGTGGTCGAGGTGCGGGCCACCATGAAGGTGACGAGCGGCGGGTCCAGGGACAGCGAGGCGAAGGACTGGCAGGCGAAGCCGGCCGGCCCGTCCTCGTCCTCGCCGGGCGGTGCGGTGATGATCGTGACCCCGCTGGCGAAGTTCCCGAGCACGGCACGGAATTCGGCGGGACTGACGGGCGCGCGCTCGTCCTCGCCGACGGCCCGCAGGTCGGGGCGCGGCAGAACTTCGACGGGCTCCGGTTCCGCCACGGCGGACGTGGGGGAGCCGACTGACCTGAGGTATCGGACGACGGTGGCCGCCATCCCTGCGTGTCCCATCACGCGACTGATTGAAGCTGACGGTTCGTCAGATTGGAAGAGGGGTGTAGGGTTCGCGTCAATTGAACATGTTCAAAGAAAACCGGGAGGCCCGTTGTGCGGTACGACGTGCAAGAACAGGGACGCGTGAGCCGTCCGGGACCGGCGCCGACACCGCCGCCGACAGCGGCCCCGGACGCCCCCCAGGGGTGGTGGAGGTCCGCCCCGGGTGCGGAGGTCGTCGCCGCCGGGCAACTGCTGGTCGTCCTCGCCGTCCGGATGGCGCTGCCGGACATGGAGGACGACTACGGCCGCATCGCCTGGGGGCAGTTCGCGATCGTCGGGCTCTTCCTCGCGGTCCTGTTCACACCGGTCCTGGTGGCGTTCACCGCCTTCCTGCACGCCCTGACCTTCACCCGCCCGGCCCTCGCGCTGGCCCGCAGGACCGGGCGCGGCTGGGCCGCACCCGCCTGGCTCGCGGCCGGGTCCGCGGTCCTGGCGCTGTACCCCTGGTCGCTGGGGGCCTCGTACGCCGTCTCCTGGGCCTGCGTCGCGGGCTTCGGGGTCCTGCCGCTGAGGGTGGCGCTCCGGGCCGCGCGCCTGGGCCGGGAGCCCGGGGCCATCGTTAGGGCCACGGCCCGCAACACCGTCCTGCTCGCGCTGGCCACCCTGGTGGGAGGTGCCGTCCTGGGCTGGATGGTGCAGTACCGGCCGCCGCAGCTGACGCAGGCCGCGTACGTCGGCGAGTGGCGCGGCGCGGACGGCGGCGCGATCCGGCTCCAGGGGAACGGCGTGGCCACGGTCGAAGGGATCCCGAGGGACCACGGCGGAGGCGTCGTGACGCGCTGCACGGCCACCGGCACCTGGGCGCCGGCCCGCGCCGAGCAGGGCCGGCGGGGCGGGGTGATGCTGGAGGTGACCGGCTGCGCCGGCTGGGAGGAGCGCTGGCAGGTGTCCGGCACCGCGGCGCACCCGGAGCTGTTCCAGCTCACCGGGGACCCCGACTCCCCGGAGCTGCGGATCGTACGGCGCGTCGCCCCGGCCGGCGGGACTCCGCCCACCGGGTGAACCGCCGGGACCGGTGCGTGGCGCGCACGCCCGCCGGGGCGCGGGCGGGTCCCGGGTTCGGCATCGTGGCGGGGGCCGGCGTACTGCCGTACGTACGCCTGACCGCCCGGACCCCGGAACCCCAGGAGGCACCTCATGCTCGGCACCGACTTCCGTACCGGCTCACCGAACTGGCTCGACCTCGGGAGCCCCGACACCGGGGCGGCCGCCGCGTTCTACGGAGCCGTCCTCGGGTGGCAGTTCGTCTCCGCCGGGCCCGAGGCCGGGGGCTACGGGTTCTTCCAGGTGGACGGGAAGACCGTCGCCGCGCTCGGGCCGCTGACCGAGGAGGGCGCCACCTCGGCGTGGATGGTGCACTTCAACAGCCCCGACATCCGGGCCACCGCCGAGGCCGTGCGCGCCGGTGGCGGCCAGGTGCGGATGGAGCCCATGGACGTCATGGGAGAGGGCTGGCTCGCGCAGTTCACCGACCCGCAGGGCGCGGAGTTCGCCTGCTGGCAGCCGGGCAGGACCGCCGGGCTGGGGCTGGCCTCCGCCGACAACACCCTGGTGTGGGTGGAGCTCCACGTACCGGACCCGGTCGCTGCCATCGCCTTCTACTACGGGCTCTTCGGGTGGCGGCACGAGGAGATGGAGACGCCCGGGATGACGTACCGGGTGCTGAGCATCGCCGACGGGGACAAGCGGCAGAACTCCTTCGGCGGGATCGCGCCCCAGGGTGAGGGCGCGGGCGGCGGATCGGCCCTGGTGCCGCGCTGGGTGCCGTACTTCAACGTGCCCGACGTGGACGCCACCGTCTCGGAGATCGAGGGGCACGGCGGCGCGGTGCTGATGCCCGCGGCGGACGTGCCGGACGTGGGGCGGATCGCATGGGCCTCGGACCCGGCGGGGGCGGTGTTCGCGCTGCTGAAGCCCAACCCGATGATTTAGCCCCTCTACGCCCCGGGCTACCGGCCGTGGTACTTGGGCGTGCGGCGCTCCACGAAGCTCGCCACGCCCTCGTTCGCGTCGGCCGTGGTCATGTTGATCTCCTGGGCGGTGGCCTCGGCGGCCAGCGCCGTCGCCCGGTCGCCGTCCAGGGAAGCGTTGACCAGCTGCTTCGTCATGGCGATGGCCCGGGTCGGACCCTGAGCCAGGCGCTCGGCCCACGCGCGGGCCACGGCCTCCAACTCCTCGGCCGGAACCACCTTGTTGACCAGGCCCAGGCGCTCCGCCTCGGCCGCCGGGACGGCGTCGCCGAAGAACATCAGCTCCTTCGCCTTCTGCGGGCCGACGAGCCGGGGCAGCAGGTACGCGCCGCCGCCGTCAGGGACGAGGCCGCGGCGCACGAACACCTCGATGAACCGGGCCGGTTCGGCGGCGACCACGAGATCGCAGGCGAGCGCGAGGTGGGCGCCGATCCCCGCGGCGGTCCCGTTGACCGCGGCGACGACGGGCTTCTCGCAGTCGAGCACGGCCGTGATCAGGCGCTGCGCGCCGAGCCGGATCATCCTGGCGACGTCACCGGCGACGCGCTCGCCCGCCGCGGGGCCGCCGCGCAGGTCGGCGCCCGCGCAGAAGCCCTTGCCCGTGGCGGTGACGACCACGGCCCGCACGGCCGGGTCGGCGGAGGCCTCGCCGAGGAGCGCGATGATCCGCTCGCGCTGGTCCCAGGTGACGGCGTTCATGGCCTCGGGGCGGTTGAGGGTGATCCACGAGACGCCGTTGTCCAGGCGGTGGAGGACCTCGTCCTCGGGGGCGGTGGGTGACATGGGCTGAACTCCCGTTCCTGGGTGGATGATGTACGCCGACACCGGCCAAGGCCGGGCCCGGAAGAGACGGCTCTAGCTCAAGCCAGTCCCCAGGGCCGGCTCGGACCGGCTCGGACCGGACCGGACCGGAACGGACCGAACCGGATCGGGCCGGGCCCCGAGGCCCCGGCCGCTGCCGAGGCCTCCGGCCCGCGCCGGGCCCCGCCCCCCCGGGCCCCGCCCCCCCGGGGCACCGGCCCGGGACGGGTCAGCGGCAGATGGCCAGGGCGTCCAGCGCCACCGCGCCCTGGCCGCGGGGCAGGACCATCAGGGGGTTGATGTCCAGCTCCGACAGCTCGTCGCCCAGTTCCAGCGCCATCCGCTGGACCCGGAGGATGACTTCGACCAGCGCGTCCACATCGGCCGGGGGAGCACCCCGGACCCCCTCCAGGAGGGCGTGGCCGCGCAGTTCGGTGAGCATGCGGCGGGCCTGGTCCTCCCCGAACGGCGGCACGCGGACCGCCGCGTCGTGCAGGACCTCCACGAGGACCCCGCCGAGGCCCACGGTCACGGTCGGGCCGAAGAGGTCGTCCTGGGTGACCCCGACGACCATCTCCACGCCGCGCTCGATCATCTGGCACACCAGGATCCCGTCCAGCGGGACGTTCTCGTAGCGCGCGATGTCCGTCAACTCGCGGTACGCGTCGCGGATCTGGCTCGCGGACGTCAGGCCGATCTTGACCAGGCCGAGTTCCGTCTTGTGGGCCAGCTGCGGGCCCGACGCCTTCATGACCACCGGGTAGCCGACCAGGCCGGCCGCCCGTACGGCCGCTGCCGCGCTGGTCACGAGCTGCTCGCGGGGGACCCGTATCCCGTACGCGCGCAGCAGCTGCTTCGCCGCGTGCTCGCTGAGCTGCTGGCCGGGGCGCATCAGGGCCTGCGCCTTGCGGAAGGAGGGGGAGGGCGTACGGGGGGCCTCGTCGAAGGGGGAGCGGTAGGCCGCCGTGAAGCGGTGGTGGCCGAGGTAGGCCCGTACGGCGGTGATGCAGTTGCCGAAGGTGCGGAAGGTCGCGACCCGGGAGGAGCCGAGGAGCGTGGTGCGGTACGCCTCCTCCGTGCCGACGGGGGAGCCCCAGATCACGCAGATCAGCTTGTCGGTCTGCTCGGCGGCGTCCACCAGGTCCTGGGCGAGCTTGTCGCTCATCGGCGGGAAGGGGCCGGTGATCGGGCAGATCAGGACGCCGACGGATGGGTCCGCCAGGATCGCGTCGATGATCTTCCGGCCGCGCCAGTCGCCCACCGGGTGGCCGCCGTTGTCGACGGGGTTGGAGACGCCCAGGTACTCCGGGATCCACTGGTGCAGCTCGTCCTGCTTGGCCCGGGAGAGGGTGGGGAGGCTGAGCCCCGCCTCGGTCGCCAGGTCGGAGAAGTGGGCTCCGGTGCCGCCGGAGATGGAGTACACGACGACCCCGTCGGCCTTGGGCCTACGGGCCCGGGCGAGCAGGGCGGCGGTGTCCTGGAGCTCGTCGAGGCCGTCGACGCGGATGACTCCGAACTGCCGCATCGCGGCGTCCACGACGGTGTCGGCGCCGGTCAGCTTCCCGGTGTGGGAGGCGGCCATCCGGGCGCCGGTCTCGGTGCGGCCGACCTTGACTGCGACGACGGGGACGCCGTTGCGCGCGGCCCGGTCGGCGGCGAGGAGGAAGGACCGGCCGTCCTTGAGGCCTTCGACGTAGCAGGCGATGGCCCCGACCTCGGGCTGCTCGGCGAAGTACGAGATGAAGTCCGAGGTTTCGAGGTCGGCCTCGTTGCCGGTCGGCGCCCAGTGGGACAGGCGGATGCCCAGCTCCTGGAGGGTGTAGACGGGCCGGCCCTGGTGCCCGGACTGGGTGATCAGCGCGATGGCGGGGCCGTCGAGGTCCTCGCGGAACCTCTCGAAGGCGTTGAGGTTGGTGTTGGGCCCGAGCAGGCGCAGGCCCGAGCGCTGGACGGCGGCCGCGAGGCGCGTCTGGGCGAGCGCGCCCGCGTCGCCGGTCTCCGCGAAGCCGGAGGCGAAGGCGACGGCGAACTTGACCTTGGCCTCGGCCAGTTCCTCGATCACCGGGAGCGGGTCCGCCACCAGGAGGACGGCGAGGTCGACCTGTTCGGGCAGGTCCGCGACCGAGGCGTGGCACGCCAGCCCGAACACGGTGGCACGGGTGGGGTGCACCGGGTGGAGCCGGGCGCCGACGCGGTCCGCCCAGGCGATGAGCTGGCGGGTGATGCCGGTGTTCGGTCTGCCCTCGGCGTCCGAGGCGCCGATGACGGCCACGGACTCGGGCCGGAAGAACCGGGCCAGGTCGGGCGCATCGGCGTGCAGGGGCCGACCGCTGACGTCCAGCGCGACCGTGTCCTCGGCGGACGGCGCCGCCGTGGAGTGGACGGCCGTCCTGGGGGTCTCCCCGCAGGCCTCGACACGTGCGCGGAAGTCGGTGGTGAGGGTGCCGTGAGTAGATCCAAGCATCGTTCCGCCCGCTCCTGCTCGATGAACCTCGATGGAACCTCAATAACTGACGTGTAGTCAGATTACTGAACTGACGTGCCGTCAGGAACAGGCCTGCGCAGGAAAGCTGGTGGAGGTGATGTGTGGAACGGTGACAGACCCCCTCGGGCCGGTCCAGGGCGGTATTCGGCCGAGGTCAGCCCGCCCGGTTCCGCGGGCCGCGGTCCACGGCCTTGGTGGTGGACCTGGCGATGGACCTGGCGATCTTCTCGGCGTCCAGGGCCATCTCGCGGAACATCCCGCTGATGGGGTTGCCGAAGCCGGTGAAGTACAGGTCAGGGGCGTGCGCCGAGGTCAGGTCGCCCTGCGCGAGGGGGCGGCCGCGCCCGTCCAGCACCTTGAGGTCTCCGACCAGGCCCTCCAGCGCGCGGCGGTAGCCGGTGGCGGCGATCACCGCGTCCGGCGTGATCCGCGAACCGTCCGCGAGCACCACCTCGGCGCCGTCGAAGGAGTCGACCGCCGCGACCGGTTCGACCCGGCCCGACCGGACCGCGTCGATCAGGCCGACGTCCTGCACCGGGATCGCACCCTCCTTCACCCTGCTGTACAGGCCGGTCGTGGGGCGCGGGAGCCCGTACGCCGACAGGTCCGGGACCGAGGCCTTGGCGACGAGCGCGCCCAGCCGGTCCACGAGCCGCACGGGCAGCCGCCGCACCAGGATCCCGGTGCGCTGCGCCGGCCAGCCGGCGGTGGAGCGCCGCACGATGTGCGGGGCCGTGCGCACCGCGAGCCGCACCCGGGTCGCGCCGCCCTCGACCAGGTCGACGGCTATCTCGGCGCCGGTGTTCCCGATGCCGACGACGAGCACGTCCTGGCCCCGGTACGGCTCGGGATTGCGGTACGCGGAGGCGTGCAGCAGCGGCTTGGCGTACGAGTCCCGGCCCGGCCAGTCGGGGAGGGCGGGGGTGTGGTTGAACCCCGTCGCCACGACCACCGCCCCGGCGGCCAGCACCCGCCCGCCGGTCGCGTGCAGCGTCCAGCCGTCGCCGTCGGCCGCGCGCTCGATGCGGGTCACCTCGACCCCGGTGACGAGTTCGAGCTCGTGGAACTCGGCGTACTTCTCCAGGTACCGCACGACGTCGTCGCGCGAGACCCACCGCCCGAACCGGCGCGGCATGGGCAGGCCCGGGAGGGCGGAGAGCCGGCGCGTGGTGTGCAGGTGGAGCCGGTCGTAGTGGCGCCGCCAGGAGGTGCCCACCGACCCGGCCTTCTCCACGACCACGGCGCGCACTCCGCGGGCGCGCAGCGAAGCGGCGACGGCGAGGCCGCCGGGCCCGGCGCCGATCACGTACACGGGGCGGGGCTGGGTGGTCATGTCGGGTGCTGTGGGGACTCCGGGCATGAGGTGTGAGCGTATCGCCACGCAGCGTTGATGGGTCTCGGACAAGGAGGGAATCGATTGCGGATCGATCACGGCCGGGGGACCGGGCCCTTGCGGGAGGGGGCCGGATCCGGTGAACTGACGGGACGTCAGATGTGGATGCCGGTGGAGATGGGGCTGTCTCGATGAGTGCGGGTGCGAGGGTGAGTACGGGTACGGGTACGGGTACGGGTACGGGCGGGGGCGCGGGCGGGGTGCGCTTCGACCTGCCGGAGGTGGACGACTTCACCCGCCCCTACTGGGACGCGGCCGCCGAGGGCCGGCTCCTGCTGCGCCGCTGCGGGGAGTGCGGGCTGGCTCACCACTACCCGCGGGAGTTCTGCCCGTCCTGCTGGGCGGGGGAGGACCGGGTGGCGTGGGAGGCGGCGAGCGGCCGCGCGACGCTCTACACGTGGTCGGTGATCCACCGCAACGACCTCCCGCCTTTCGGGACGCGCGTCCCGTACGCGGCGGCCGTGGTCGACCTGGCGGAGGGCCCGCGGATGATGACCGAGGTCGTCGACTGCCCGGAGTCGGAACTCCGGATCGGGATGGACCTGGCGGTCACCTTCCGCGAGGCGACGCCGGGCGTGTGGGTGGCCGTCTTCCGCCCGGCGGGTGCGGACGGCAGCTAAGGCCAGAGCAGCTCGCGGGTCCAGGTGGACGAGGCGGTACGGGTGTAGCGCAGGCGGGTGTGCCGACGGGCGGCGTCGCCCTGGAAGAACTCGACCTCGGCGGCTTCGAGCACGTACCGGGTCCAGGTGGGCGCCGGGGCGTCCGGCTCCGCGCCGGCCCGTTCCCACGCCGCCGCCGAGGCCCGCACCAGTTCCTCGGGGGAGCCCAGCACCTCGCTCTGCCGGCCCGTGAGCGCTGCGGCGAGCGCACCCCGCGAGCGGACCGCCAGGTCCGCCCGGCTCTCCTCGGGCCCGCATGCGGTGACCCGGCCCCGGATGCGGATCTGCCGGGCCACGGTCGGCCAGTAGAACCCGAGTGCCGCGTCGGGGTGCCCGGCCAGCTGCCGGCCCTTGGTGCTGGTGGAGTGCGAGGCGAAGTGCCACCCGCGCTCGTCGGCGTCGTGCAGCATGAGCGTGCGCACATCGGGCCGCCCCTGGGCGTCCACCGTGGCCAGGCTCATGGTGTGCGGCTCCAACTGCCCGGCCCCGGCGGCGTGCGTGAACCACTCGCGGAACAGCGGCAGCGGCTCAAGGGGCGCCCCGGCGGTGTCGAAGCCGGGCAGCTCGGTATCCCACACGCGCAGCGAGTGCAGGGTGCGGCGGAAGTCATCGGGGGTGGAGTCGCTGGTGGTCATGCGGCCATGGAACACCAGGCTCGGGGGTGGGTGGTCCGGGGGTGCGGTTGGGCGGGGGCGTTGACGGGTTTGGGGGTTTCCCGTCAGTCCCAGCGTCTCTCCGCGTCGGTCCACCCTGTCAAGGGCGCTCCCTGCGGTCGCGTCGCTGCGCGATGTCGCTGCGCTCCACCCTTGACAGGCCGGCCCGCCACGGAAAGACAGGACTGTCGGGAACCCCCCAAAAGAACGGGC
>NZ_JBFBBA010000042.1:0-66925 GCF_040682455.1 Streptomyces sp. NPDC051183 | reverse complement strand
CTGGACCCTCGACAAGTCCTATCGTTGCAGGTCAGGAGCACTTCTCGCGTTTTCGATCACGCTTCGGACAGCCCACCTCGTGAAAGCCCGAGGCTGAGGAGGACCGGCGCTGCAAGCAGCTCGGCGACCTGCATGGCGACCTGGTGGAGGCAGCGCGACGCGCCATTGCCGAGCGACCGGCAACCAACTGATCATCCATGGCAGGCAAGCCCCGGGCGATTCGCTCGCCACTCAGAAGCGCAGGTCGGTGGCCTGCGGATCAGAGGACCGTGGTCCACGCCTGGTCCACAAGTAATGATCTAAAGCGGTACAGGGGCGGTCCAAGGTGAGACACGACCCATGACGAAGGGGCGCCCCGTTCTCGGGACGCCCCTTCTGATCAGCGCGTTCTCTGACCTGTGGCGGTGGGTGTGGGATTTGAACCCACGGTGACTCGCGCCACGACGGTTTTCAAGACCGTTCCCTTAGGCCGCTCGGGCAACCCACCTGGCCGGTACAGAGTACCGGGCCGCGGCGGGTGGCCGGGGTCTGGCGATTTCCCTCCGCAGCTGGAACTTTGTCGGTAGCTTCCGTGCGCACGCCTGAACCTGCGTTCGATGAGGGGTGGACCGCCGTATGGCGAAGGAACTTCCGGAGAAATGGCAGCAAGTGGCCCCGGGGGCGGCCCCGGCCGACCCCCTGCCGGGGGGCGAAGTGCTCCAGCACAGCGCGGGGCCCTGGACGATCGCCGCGCTCGTCGCCTCCGACCTGCAAGTGAGCATGGACGCGGGTCTGGCCAGGCTCGCGTCCTCCCACGAGGGAGTGGCAGCGGGCGCCCGCGGACTGGCCACGGCGATCGCCCTCGACGGGGTGAAGGCCTCCTGGGAGGAGCGGATCAAGGCCGTACGCGGTGAGTGCTCGGGCCTTTCCGCCATCCTCAAGGGCGTCGCCCAGGCACAGGGCGAGCTCGACGGCGCGATCGGCCGTCAGTTCCGCAGGATCGAGCACCGGAAGGAAGGCTGACCGGGATGGTGTCCCTGCCCGATCTACGGGATCTGCGCCTGTCGGAGCTCACCGAAGCGGCCCAGGGATGGGCCGAGGTCAGCAACCGGGCACGTGCGGCCCGGGACGAGGTGGTCGCGCGGATGATCAACCCGCTCCGCGACACGCAGCGGAGCGAGGCCGCGAAGGGGGCGTACAGGCAGCTGGACCGGCTGCGGAACAACTTCCAGTACGTCCACACCGAGGCGGGACTCGTCCAGGCCGCCCTGAACGGCCTGGTCGAAGAGCTGACCGGACCCCAGAGATGGCTGACGCAGGCACTGCAGGAGGCACAGGCCGGCGGACTGACCGTGCACGACGACGGCAGCGTCAGCTACCCCGCCTACACCCCCGCCGAGCCCGGTGCCGAGGGGGAACCGCCGGGCATCCGCGAGGGAACGACGGCCACGGGTCTCTTCGGCGAGTTCGAGCGGCGCAAGGACGCGAAGAACCCGTACGCGCTGAAGGCCCGCGAGATCGCCGACCGCATAGCCCGGTCTCTGGAGGCCGCGAGCGCTGCCGACGGGATGTACGCGGCCTCGATGCGCAAGCTCAAGGCAGAGAGCGGCCTCGACATCGACCAGAGCACCTGGCGGGACGTGGCGGGAGACCAGTGGTTCCTTCAGCGCGCGGCCAATGACGTCCTGCGGGACGACATCCCCCGGGGCAAGTCCCCCAACGAACGCCGGGTTTGGTGGGACAAGCTCACCCAGGAGCAGCGCAACCAGTACCTCGCGCTCTACCCGGAGATCATCGGCAACCTCGACGGCATCCCCTCCGCCACACGCGACGAGGCGAACCGCGCCTACCTGCCGATCCTCATCGCCAAGCTGCAAGCGGTCGGGGACCCCAGTGCGGCGACCAAGATCGATGGCCTGCTCAGGATCCAGCAGAAGCTGAACGAGGGTTCGGAGCCGCCGATGTTCCTGCTGGCCGTCAGCGCGGAGGGCAACGGGCGGGCGGCCGTCGCCTTCAACAACCCCGACACGTCCCAGAACGTCGGCGTGTACGTGCCCGGCACCAACACCCGGCTGGACACGAGCTTCGTGAGCGGAGACCTGAACCGCGCCAAGCAGATCGCCGTGGAGGCGGCCACCGTGGACCCGAACACCACCACCTCCACCATCGCCTGGCTGGGCTACGACACCCCACAGGTCCGGGGTCCCTCGTGGTCGGCCGTGGGCGACGTATCCGGCACGGAGCTGGCCGAGCAGGCGGCTCCGGCCTTCAACTCCTTCATGGAGGGAATCGGCGCCACCAGTACCTATGCGGGCCCCAACATCACGGCCATCGGGCATTCGTACGGATCGCTGGTCATCGGCGAGGCGAGCCAGCAGCGCCCCGGCGGGATCCCGAGCGTCGACAACATCGTCCTGGTGGGCAGTCCCGGCGTGGGCGTCGACGATGCCGCCGATCTGCGGGTGCCGAAGGGCCAGGTGTTCGTCGGGTCCTCGGACGAGGACATCGTCACCAAGCTCCCTTCGCCCGATGAGCAGAACCTCGCGGCGGCAGCAGGGCTGTTCGGCGGGAGACCGGACGCGGAGAGGCGGATCGACCTGGCCGGCCAGGTGTTCGACATCGGGGACGACGACATCGCGTTCGGCAAGGATCCGGCCAGCAAGGCGTTCGGCGCCGAACGGTTCCCGACCGGCCCCATCGGGCACAGCGACTACTTCACCACCGAGGAGGGCGACGACCAGGTGTCCGGGGACCACATCGCGGCCATCGTGGCCGGGCATCCCGAACGCGTGCCGAGGATCCCGCTGCGGTAGCCCCCGGCGGCCGACGGGGCGGCGTGGATGCGCCGCCCCGCCGGTCCGGGCTCCGGAGTCAGGAGATCTGCGCCTTGTCGTACGCCGCCTTCGCCTCGTTGCCGAAGTACGGGCCGTACATGCGGTTGGGCAGGAAGGTGTAGCCGAAGCTGTTCACCGAGACCTGGGTGCCCAGGCCCGTCGCCTCGTTGAAGTCCTGGAACCAGGGGCCGCCGCTGGAGCCTCCGGTCATGTTGCAGGCCAGGCTGTGGTCCTTGGTCAGCAGGAAGTCCTTGCCGCTGTTGCCGCTGCAGTAGACGAGCTTGGTGCCGTCGTAGGGCGCCGCCGCGGGGAAGCCGAAGGAGTACATCTTCTTGTTGTAGCCGCCGTTGAACGCGATGCCCTGCGCACCGACGACCTGGCTGAGCTTCTGGCCGTTCAGCGGGGCGACGACGGCGAGGCCGACGTCCATGTTCATGTCCTCGCTCGCCGCCCACTGGTCGGTCGTCAGGGTCTTCGTGGCCGACCACTGGCCGTAGGGCGCGTTCCCGTTGTTGTAGGCGGGGACGAAGACCCAGTTGGTGTGCCAGGCGCCCTGGTACTTCACGCAGTGCCCGGCGGTCATCACCGTGCTGCCGTTGGCGCTGGTCACGGAGTCGCCGGAACAGGACGCCGTCCTGTCACCCATGGTGAAGAAGACCCGGCCGGAGGTCTTCACCACCGCCCCGCCGCCCGTCCAGGCGCCGCCCGCCTGCGGGAACGCCGTGGGAGACGCGGCCGACGATCCCGCCGACGACGCCGACACGGACGCTGCCGTCGGCGGGATCTTCGTGGGGGTGGCCACCGTCGCCGGGGCTGTCGTACGCAGCGTCCGGGGGGCCGCCGTGACGTCGAGCGGGGTGGCTCCGCGCATCCGCTCGGCGGTCCAGAAGCCCTGGGTGTGGTGCTGCTTGAACGACGCCGGGCTGTCGGGGGTGGGGGCGGCCGCCGCGGGGCCGGCCGCCGTCAGCGCGCCCGCGATCAGGGCGCTCGCCGCCAGGAGGACCGATGCTGCCGTGCGATGACGATTCACGCATGACTCCTTCTGCCGTACCCGGGTCCCGTCGGACCCGGACAGGGTGGGGGTGAAGAGCTGTCGGTGCGGATCGGCAGCAGAGTGGCACGCGCGGGAGCAGATGTCAGGAGCCGGTCGGAACGTTCGGTCGGTTCAGGCCAGGATTTGGCCAACTCCCCTCCGTCCCCCGGTCATACCGTCAGCAGCACCCCCGCGTACGAGACGCCGGCCACCACCGCCCAGGCCCCCAGCCCCAGTACCGCGGCCCGGCCCCCGGTCCGGGCCAGTGTGGGCAGGTGCACGGCGCTGCCGAGACCGAACAGGGCCGCCCCGAGCAGTACCTCCTGTGCGGTGTGCGACCACTCCAGCGCCACGTCGGGCAGTACCCCGGTCGCCCGTACCGCGGCCGCCGCCAGGAACCCGGCCACGAACAGCGGCACCGGAGCCGGCCGGCGTCCCGAGGCCGTCCGCACCCCGCGACGCCGGGCCCGTACGGAGAAGGCCACCGCCGCGACCAGCGGGGCCAGCAGCGCCACCCGCATCAGCTTGACCAGCACCGCCTCGCCAAGTGCACCCGGCCCGGCGGTCTGGGCGGTGGCCACCACCTGGCCGACGTCGTGGACACTCGCGCCCACCCACCGCCCGAAGGCCGGGTCCGAGAGTCCGAGCGGCCCTTGCAGCAGGGGCAGCACCGCGATGGCGAGCGTCCCGCACAGGGTGACCAGCGCGACCGAAGAGGCCACGTCCTCCTCGTCGCTCCCGGACACCTCGCTCACCGCCCCGATGGCAGAGGCTCCGCAGATCGAGTACCCGGTGGCGATCAACAGCGGCTGATCCCCGGGGAGTCCGAGCCTCCGGCCGAGCCAGAGCGTGCCGAAGAAGGTGGCCGCGACCACCACCGCCACCATCGCCACCGTGGCCCAGCCCAGTTCGAGCACCTGGTCCAGGCCGAGCGCGAGACCCAGCAGGACGATGCCGATCCGCATCAGCCGCCGCCCGGCCAGGGAGAGCCCCGGGCGGGCGGTTCCCCGTACGAAGACCCGTAGACGCGGGACATGGGCCACGGTGATGCCCAGCAGCACCGATGCCGTCAGCATCGGCACGGCCGGGACCAGCCGGTGCACGCACCAGGCCGCGAGGACGCCTGCGGCCGCCAGCGCCAACCCGGGCCACTGGGACGATGTTTCACGTGAAACATGCCGGACCGACGCGCCCTGCGGGCGGTTGAGGAGGGCCATCAGCCGCGGCTGTCGACGGGGTGGGTGTAGACGCGGCGGATGCTGGTGCCGAGCCGGGAGACGTCGGCTCCGTAGACGTGGATCGATATCGCCTTGGTGCGACAGGAGTTGCGCACCTTGTGTATGTCGCCGGGCGGGGCGAATCCACAGACCTCGCCCTGGGCGTTGACCACGTCCTCGGTGGCGACCAGCCGGGCGGATGCCGCCCCGGGCGCGAGCCGGTAGCGCCGTTCGCTCTCCTCGCCCTGGTGCACCCCGGCCACGCACCAGGACACGTGGTCGTGGATGCAGGTCTCCTGCCCGGGCAGCCACACCAGTGCGACCACCGAGAAGCTGCCGTCGGATTCGGCGTGCAGGATGTGCTGCCGGTACCGGTCGGCAGCGCCCTCCTGCTGCGCCTCGGTAAGGAGGTCGGGCGCACCCAGATGCGGCGCGAGGCGCTCGCCGACCAGGTAGGCGGTCAGGTCGGGGGCCAGCCCCCGGTCCACTACCGTGCGGATCTCACTGACGAGGGCGGCCATCCTCGCGGTCGTACGGGCCGGCGTGGTGGTGGTCATATGGGCAGCGTCCTGCCGCTGACCCATCACGTCCAACGACAGTTCTGACCGGAATTCCCAAGCTCGGCTTATGTGTTGGTGGGGCGCGGCTCAGCAGCCGACCCGGTTCGCCGCCACCTGTTTCAGTACGTCCAGCACCACGGCCGTCGCCGGTATCCGCAGATGGTCGCGGTACACGTAGGCGGCGATGTGCCGGCGGGAGGCGGGCTGCAGGGGCCGTCCGCACACCCGGCTCAGCGAGAGCGAGGGCAGGACCAGCGCGGGCATCATGGCGACGCCCAGGCCCTGTGCGACCAGGCTCTGCACCACGAGGTTGTCGTCGGTGGCGAAGCGGATGTCGGGTACGAAGCCCAGCTCCGCGCACTCGTGCAGCAGGTTCGCCCGGCAGCGCGGACAGCCCGCGATCCACCGCTCCTCGGCCAGGTCCGCGAGGTGCACGGCCCGCCGCCGGGCCAGCGGGTGCCCGGTCGGCAGGAGCACCGTCAGCTGGTCCTCCAGCAGCTTGACCTCGGCGACCTCGTCCGGAATCTCCTCGTGCAGCCCGGGATAGGTGAAGGCCAGGGTGATGTCGCACTCCCCGCGCTCCAGCCGGCGCAGCGAATCCGGGGGCTCCCCCTCCAGCAGTTCCACCTGGATGCCCGGGTGGTCCTTGGCCAGGCCGCTCAGGGCCTCGGGGACGAGGGTGACGTTGGCGCTGGGGAAGCCGCAGAGCCGGACCCGGCCGGTGCGCAGCCGGGCGTAGGCCTTGAGCTGGGCCTCGGCGGCCGAGAGGCTGCCGAGGATGGACTCGGCGTGGCGGGCCAGGGACTGGCCGGCCTCGGTCAGCTGCATCCTGCGGCCGATGCGGGTGAACAGCGGGGTGCCGACAGCGCGTTCGAGCGCCTTCATCTGCTGGGTGATGGCCGGCTGGGTGTACCCCAGGACGCGTGCGGCCGCCGAGTAGGACCCCGAGGCGACCACCTCGTGGAAAGTCCGGATGTGCCGCGAATCGAACACCCGTGAAGCATAAGCGGACGTTGGGAGGGGCCGTAGGTGGAATCCCGCCTACGGCCCCTCTCCATCAGGCCATCGCCGCCCGTGGCCTGCGGGCTACTTGTCGCCGACCCGCGAGCCGAGGGTGATGTCCACGGTGGTCGGCTTGCCACCGCGCAGGTAGGTCAGCTTCACCGTGTCGCCGGGCTTGTACGTCCAGATCATGCTGATCAGGGTCGGACCGCTGTCGACCGGCCGGCCGCCGAACTCGGTGATGGTGTCGCCGGGCTTGAGGCCCGCCTTGCCGGCCGGGCCGTTGGGGTCGACCAGCTCGTTGGGGGCCGCGCCGCTCTCGGAGATCTTGGCGCCCTCGGCCTTGGACTGGAGGTCCACGGAGACCGAGATGACCGGGTAGACCGGCTTGCCCGTCTTGATCAGCTGCTCGGCCACGTTCTTCGCCTGGTTGATCGGGATGGCGAAACCGAGGCCGATCGAGCCGGCCTGGCCGCCGCCGAAGCCGCCGCTGCCGGCCGACTGGATGGCGGAGTTGATGCCGATGACCGCGCCGCGCCCGTCGAGCAGCGGGCCGCCGGAGTTGCCCGGGTTGATCGAGGCGTCCGTCTGCAGCGCGCTCATGTACGAGCTCTTGCCGCCGGAGCCGTCACCGGAGGCCACCGGGCGGTTCTTGGCGCTGACGATGCCGGTGGTGACCGTGTTGGACAGGCCGAAGGGGGCGCCGATCGCGATGGTCGAGTCGCCGACGGCGACCTTCTCGGAGTCGCCGAGCGGCAGCGGCTTGAGGCCGGCCGGCGGGGTCTTCAGCTTGATGACGGCGACGTCGTAGCCCTGGGCCTTGCCGACGACCTCGGCGTCGTACTTCTTGCCGTCGGAGAAGGTCGCGGTGAGCTTGCCGCCGTTGGCGGCGGAGGCCACCACGTGGTTGTTGGTGAGGATGTGGCCCTGCTGGTCGTAGACGAAGCCGGTGCCGGTGCCGCCCTCGCCGTCGCCGGCCGAGGCCTCGATGGTGACCACGCTGGGCAGTGCGGCTGCGGCCAGGCCGGCGATGGAGCCGGGCTCGCGCTTGATGTCCTTGGGGGTGCTGGCGCTGATGGTGGTCGAGCCGGAGCCGTTGCTGCTGCGGTCCGCGGCCCAGTAGCCGACGCCACCGCCGACGCCGCCCGCGAGGAGGGCCGCCACGAGTACGCCCGCGACCAGGCCGCCCTTGCCCTTCTGCTTGGGCTGCGGGGCGCCGTCGGCGCCCAGGGGCATGCCCCAGGTGCCGCCGCCCTGGCCGTCGCCGGCCCCGTACGCGGGAACCGCCGGCGGAGGGGGCGGCCAGCCGCCGGCTCCGTACGCGGCCGGGGCGGAGGCCTGCGGCGCGGCGGGGGCCTGCGGCACGGCGGGCTGGGCGTACGCCGGGGCGGGCGGAATCTGCTGCGTCGGCTCGGTACCGGGCGCCGGCGCCGGCGGGAGCTGCTGCGTCACCGGCTCGGCAGGGACCGGAGCCGGGGCGACCGGCGCGGGAGCCGGGGCCACCGCCGGGGCCGGGGCTACGGCAGGCGGTTCGACCGGCGCGGGTCCGGGCGCCTCGGGGGCAGGAGCGGCCACCGGGGGTACGGGCGGGGCCGCGGGGGGCGTCGGGGCCGCGGTGCCCTCGTTCTCGGTGCTCACAGCGCTCTCTCCTCGTCACACACGGCTTCAGGTGAATCTGGCGATATCGGTCCGACTGAACGTTCGACGCACCGTACAAGTTCCAGGGCAAGCCTTTCCCATGACCCGTCAGAGCACTGTAAGCCGGACCTGTGCATCTCCCCCCATCCTTTATCTCCGACATTTCGGACGCATCTGCAGAAGCGCCTGCAGGGTCCGCACGACACCGGGAGCCCTCTCGGTGGCACCATGACCCGGTGACCCACGCAACGCCGCGCCCCATCCAGGTCGTCGCCCACCGCGGCGCCTCGGAGGATGCCCCAGAACACACCCTGGCCGCGTACCGCAAGGCCATCGAGGACGGGGCCGACGCCCTCGAATGCGATGTCCGGCTGACGGCCGACGGCCATCTGGTCCTGGTCCACGACCGCAGGGTGAACCGCACGTCCAACGGCCGCGGAGCCGTCTCCGCCCTGGAGCTCGCCGATCTCGCCGCCCTCGACTTCGGCTCCTGGAAGGACCGCGAGGAGTCCCCCGACTGGGACGCCGACCCCGAGCGCACCTCCGTGCTCACCCTGGAGCGGCTGCTGGAGCTGGTCGCGGACGCCGGCCGCCCGGTGCAGCTGGCGATCGAGACGAAGCACCCGACCCGCTGGGCCGGGCAGGTGGAGGAAAGGCTGCTCTTCCTCCTCAAGCGCTTCGGCCTGGACGCCCCGCCCGCCGAGGGGCCGCACCCGGTCCGGGTGATGAGTTTCTCCGCGCGCTCCCTGCACCGCGTGCGGGCGGCCGCGCCGACGATCCCGACCGTGTACCTGATGCAGTTCATCTCGCCCCGGATGCGCGACGGGCGGCTGCCGGCCGGCGTACGGATCGCGGGTCCGGGCATGCGGATCGTGCGCAGCCACCCCGGGTTCATCCGCAAGCTTCAGGCCGCGGGTCACTCCGTACACGTGTGGACCGTGAACGAGCCAGAAGACGTTCAGCTCTGCGCTGATCTGGGTGTAGAGGCGATCATTACGAACAGACCACGCCAGGTTCTGTCACAACTGGGGCGCTGACGTCCCCTTTTGCGCACCCACCACTCACACCCCGTCCGTTACGGGGTGTGCTCCGGCGCATCCGCTCCGCATTCACTCGTCATGAATGCGTCAGGGGGCTCCACTCCGGCGGTTTCCGGTCCAGGCCATTGGGGCATCCAGACCATGCGTGGGGCTAAGGAGGTTCCGGGGGTGGCGTTGGTGGTGGCACAGGAAGTGCCCACGTCGTCGTGCATGGACGTACGCCATGGTCCTGCGGGCGTGGGCGAGGCGAGACACCGGATGCGCGAGCAGTTGCGCATCAGCGGGGTGTCCGAATCGGTCGTTGACGACGCCGTTCTGATCCTTTCCGAACTGCTCAGCAATGCCTGCCGACACGGCAGACCACTGGGCGCGCGGGAGATCGGGGACGGAGAGATACGCGCCTCATGGCGCGTCGACAAGGCGGGACGGCTGACGGTCGAGGTCACGGACGGGGGCGGACCGACCCGCCCGGTTCCGGCCACGCCATCGGTCACCGCACGGGGCGGTCGGGGGCTGAACATCATCAGCGCCCTGGCCCAGGACTGGGGTGTCCGGGACGGAGCGGCGGGTGAGGTCACCGTGTGGGTGATCGTTGCCTGTGGGCCCCGGCACGAGGATTTCGCTACGCGCGTTGCGCCCCCGGCGATCGACTTCAGCACGGCCTTCGACGAACTGAACCAGCTGGATCCACTGAATCAACTGGACCCGCTGAATCAACTCGATCCCTGAGTCGGGATCCGAGCAATATCGAGCAGTACCGGTCATCCGTACACAAGCGGCCGTCCGGGAGCGCACGCCGACCGTGCTCCCGGCCGCACCCCACCGGTTCCGGCGGTACGAACGGCTAGGCTCGCGCCCAGACACAACGCCGTACCGCCGCAACCGGGAGACACCCACGATGGCCAAGAAGCGCCCCGCAGCGAAGTCTGCAAAGCCGCAGCTCAACAACGGGGAGATCCCTGTGGTGGGCGCTCGCGAGCCCTGCCCCTGCGGATCCGGGCGCCGTTACAAGGCCTGCCACGGCGCAGCCGCCGCGCACGCCGTCACCGAGCACGTGCGGCGCCCCTTCGAGGGACTGCCGGGCGAGTGCGACTGGGTGGCGCTGCGCGAGCTCGTACCCGCGGCCACCGTCCCGCTCACCCTCAAGGGCGGTCTGCCCGAAGGCGTCCCCTCCGTCACGCTGGTGACCGTGCTGCCGATGGCGTGGCCGGCGCTGCGCCGCGAGGACGGCTCCGTCCTGCTCGGCCTCCAGAACGACTCGACCACCGGGGACCTCGGCCGCGACATGGCCGACACCCTGGAGCGCGCACTCGCCACGGAGCCGGGCAACCCCGTCGCGGCCCACCGGGTGCCCGCCGAGGGACCCCGACTTCAGGAGCTCCTCGACACGGACGGCGTTTTCGAGCCGGTTGTGCACAGCGGCTTCGAATTCTGGATTCCGGATGCGGAGAGCGCCCAGAACGCCTCCCCGGAGATCGCCGCCTCGCTGGAGCGCGCCAACGCGGCCGCCATCCCGACCGTCAAGCTCGCGGGCGTGGACGCCGCCTACTGGTGCGAGACGCCGGACAAGAACCACCTGCGCTGGGTCATGCCGCACCCCGAGGAGAAGCTGCTCGACGCCCTGGCGCGACTGCACGCGGCCGGTACGTCCTCGCTCGGCGAGGGCACCAAGCTCGTCGGTTCCTTCCGCGCGCACGGCCTGATGGTCCCCGTCTGGGACCTGCCCACCGGCGTCACGGCCGACGACGTGGAGAAGCCGGCGGCGGAGTTCGCGGAGCGGCTGGCCACGGCCCTGGCCACGGACTCCCCGCTGACCACGGAGGAGCGCCGGGCGCGCGGCGGGCTCACCAACCGCCAGGTGACGCTCAGCTGACGGGCGCACACCGGGGGTTCGGTGACGGGTGTCACAACTCCCGCTAATCGCCTGCAAATCGATGTCTGAATATCAGAGATCGAATTTGCGAACAGGCGATCTCTTGTTACCGTTCTTGTAGCCCGGTCGCTGGTGCATCCCCCGTCGCCAGCGACCGGGCCCTTCCATTTCCGGTGGCGCTCAACCGTCGCCCGGTGCCGGCGAGTTGCTCCCGGACCGCAGTAGCAGTGCCCCTTCATCATCCGGAACTGCAAACTCCGCTACGGCCGAGTAGCCGTCCGGTTCTCCCGCCGAGGCCTCCCTCGGCGTCTCGCACAGCCCCGGCTCGTCACCCGCGCCGACCGCACAGCGGATCTGCACCGTCCGCCCGGCCGGCCCCATGACCGTCAGCACGGCTTCGAGGGCGCGCCCGCTCGTGTTGCGGTAGTAGCTGCGCCCCCAGGTCTGGCCCTCGCCGACCAGGATGCAGGTCTGCGCCTCCACCCCTTGCGGGGAGGACAGTTCGGGACCGCACCGGGAATCCGTACGGGGCTGCTCGGGCGGACCCGGCCGGGCCGGTTCCGGTGCGGCCGCCGACGGGGACGGCTCCGGGGCGGACCGGCCGGGCTCGGGGTCGGCGAGCCCGAGGGAGGAGAGCACCCCGCCTCCTTTTCCGTCACCCTGACCGGCGAAATCCGGTCCGGCGATCGCCCCGGCGAGCGGGAGCGACAAGATGATCAGCACACCGGCGCCGATACCGATCAAGCGGAGATTCATTCGCCGAAGATAGCGACGCGGGAATGGGGCACGGAGATCCCCGCGCCCAATTCCCTTGGAAACTCGTCCCGCTGGCACCCGTACGAGTGATCCGACTGTGCTCCGTACGTCAACTCCGCACGCGGGCTCGCACGTCAGTACGCAAGTCGGCTGCCGCCGCCGGAGGCCCCGGTGCTCGCCTCGACCAGCGCGTCCACGACCGCCTCCACCTCCGGCAGCCAGACGCTCCCGGCCGCCGCGGGCTCCCGCTCCCAGCGCACCTGGCCCCCGCCGGACGCGGTGGAGGGCGGCAGCAGCAGGTAGCCGCCCTCACCGTGGAAGCGCAGCGAGGAGGGCACGTGATCCTTGGCGTAGAGGAGTTCGCCGAGCCGTTCCAAGGAGTACGGCGCCACCAGCAGCGACCACCGGGTGGGGGTCGCCACGATCGGCCCGAGCAGCATGCCCTGTGCGTGCAGGCGTGCGACGGCCCGCGCGGCCGCCGCGGCGGGCAGGCTGACCGCGCACGGCGCGGTCCCGCCGGTGGCGAGCAGGACGGAGGCGGTGGGCCGGTTGGTCCACCACCAGGCCACCATCCGGGGGTCCGTGGTGGCCGCGAGCAGCCCGGGGTCGAAGGGGTGCGCGCCGGGCACGACGCAGTCGGGATCCGGGCAGGCGCACCGCGCGCTGTCGGTGCCGCAGCGTCCGACGCCCGGCAGAACGGGCCACTGCCAGGTGGTGGCGCAGGCCAGCGCCGCGTCGAGGAGGGGGAGAGCCGACGGCTCGCTCCGCCGGGGGGCGGGGCGCAGGGATTGCAAGCGATCGCGGAGCCGCTGGAGACGCCTTCCGAGGATCTCGCGCATGAGCGCTCGTTCCTTTCCGTTGAACGTCGAGGGCCACATCACACCATGTAAGCGGTGTTTCACCACACGTACACGTTTCGCGTCACTGTCCGCCTGAAGCAGGTTCACACGGTTCGTGCAGTTTTCTTACGGGTCCATGGAACGTCCGGCGGGGCCCCTGCGGGGGCGGTCCGCGCAACCAGAGACGGCGCCGGGACCGGCTGCCGCCGCCTAGGACGACGGGCCGCGCCGGGCGGTTCCCGGCAGGTGCCCGAAGGGTGCCGGGCTGCGTCAACTGTCCCCGGGCACCACGGATTACGTACCCGGACCCACTCAGCAGCCCGTCCAGTCGACAGCAAAAACCGTCCGCTTCCGGCTTTTTCCGGCCAAGTTCTAGCCTTGGCCGGACAGTGAGTTGTCGTCCCACAGACACCAGGATTCCCACCTGGGCAATGCTGGACATCGCTCCTCGTCTGCGTGTAGATGTGGATTCATTGATAGCGGCGCAGCACGATCTGGGGGTTTGCGATGCTATATGGCGAATCGCACCAGCTGGAAAGGCGGACGCCATGAGCGCCCCGCATCTGCCGAAAGTGGCTGGAATCGATCCAGCGGTTACGACATCCCCGCACACTGCGGCGCCCGTGCCCACACGCACCGCGCCCGCTCCGGCACCCGCGCCTGCCCCGGCACCCGCCGCGAGCACGCTCATCCAGGACCGGCTGGCGGGCATGGTCTCCGACCTCACCACCCTCCACGAGCTCACCGAGCGCCTCGCCCGCACCGATGACCTCACCTCCTCGCTGCAGGAGTTCCTGCGCGCCGGAGCCGCCCTCGTCGGCGCCCGGCGTGGCCTGATCGTCCTGGAGCCCTCCGACGGGCACGGTCCCAGCACCACGATCGGCCTGGGGCTCGGCCGCGCCGACCTCGGCCACATCGAGACCGTGCCGCGCAGCGCCACCTCGTACGGCCGCATCCTCGACGGGCTGCCCGACGCCCGGGGCGGCTCCGAGGTACTGCCCGAACCGGGCACGGCGCCCGGGAACTGCGCAACCCCCGTGGACCCGCGCCACCGCGAGGTCGCCGCCCGTCTCGGCTACGCCGCGAGCTACTCCCTCCCCCTGACCGCCGAGGCCACCGGGCGGCTGGGCGCGGCCGTCTGGCTCTACGACGAACAGGCCGAGCCCAGCGACCGCCAGCGCGACCTGGCCGGGCTGTACGTGCGGCACGGCGCCGAGCACCTGGCCCGGATGCTGGAGATCGAGCGCTCGCGCTCGCGCCTGGCCACCATCGCCGAGGAGCTGCTGCCCAGCCGGCTGCCCCGGATCACCGGGGTCCAGCTCGCCGCCCGCCACCACACCGGCCCGCGCGGCGGCGGCGACTGGTACGACGCCCTGCCGCTGCCCGAGGGCGCGCTGGGGCTGGCCGTCGGCTCGGTCACCGGCTCCGGCCCGAGCGCCGTCGCCGCGATGGGGCGGCTGCGGGCGTCGCTGCGCGCGTACGCCGTCATGGAGGGCGAGGACCCGGTCGCGGTCCTGTCCGACCTGGAGCTGCTGCTGCGGCTCACCGAGCCGGCGCGCTCGGCGACCGCGCTCTTCGCCTACTGCGAGCCCGCACAGCGGAAGATCATCCTGGCCGGGGCCGGCCACACCCCGCCGCTGCTGATCGGCGAGCGGCGCACCGAGTACGTGGAGACCACGCTCTCCGCGCCGCTGGGGATGCTGGCGTGCTGGGAAGCCCCGAGCGTGGAGGTCGAGCCCGCACCGGGAGAAACGGTGCTGCTGTACACGGACGGGCTGCTGCGGCGCACCGGGGACCCGATGGACCGGGCGTACGCGCGGCTGCACGCCGCGGCCGCCGGGGTGCCCCGTAGCGTGCGCGAGGACCCGGCCGCGCTCTGCGACCACATCCTGCGAACGGTGCTGCCCGAGGGGGAGGTGGACGCCGGGACCGACGCCGATGAGGACATCGTGCTGTTGGCCGCCCGCTTTGACTGATTTGTCACATAGCGCTCGGGGCGCCTTCCGCTCACACATACGATGGATGAGGTCCGCACCCGGTCCTTGCATGTCGTAGCAGCTGAGGAGAAGACGTGGCTGACGAGCTCACCCCGGAGACCCCGGAAGAAGAGCAGCCCAAGAAGACGCACAAGCAGCGGAAGAACGGGCTGTACCCGGGCGTCAGCGACGAACTCGCCGAGAGCATGCGCACCGGCTGGGCCGACACCGAGCTGCACGGTCTGGAGCCGATCGCCCAGGCCGAGCACACCGCCGCCCGCCGCGCCGCGCTGTCCGCGCGCTTCCCCGGCGAGCGCCTCGTCGTCCCTGCGGGCCGTCTGAAGACCCGCTCGAACGACACCGAGTACCCCTTCCGCGCCTCCACCGAGTACGCGTACCTCACCGGTGACCAGACCGAGAACGGCGTCCTGGTCCTGGAGCCCGCGGGCGACACCGGCCACACGGCCACCATTTACCTGCTGCCCCGCTCCAACCGCGAGAACGGCGAGTTCTGGCTGTCCGGCCAGGGCGAGCTGTGGGTCGGCCGGCGCCACTCGCTCACCGAGGCCGAGCAGCTCCTCGGCATCCCCGCCAAGGACGTCCGCGAGCTGGCCGAGGCGCTCACCGAGGCCACCGGCCCGGTCCGCGCCGTGCGCGGCCACGACGCAGGCATCGAGAAGGCCCTGACCGACAAGGTCACCGCCGAGCGCGACGAGGAACTGCGCGTCTACCTCTCCGAGGCCCGCGCCGTGAAGGACGCGTTCGAGATCGGCGAGCTGCAGAAGGCCGTCGACTCCACCGTCCGCGGCTTCGAGGACGTCGTGAAGGTCCTCGACAAGGCGGAGGCCACCTCCGAGCGCTACATCGAGGGCACCTTCTTCCTGCGCGCCCGCGTCGAGGGCAACGACGTCGGCTACGGCTCCATCTGCGCCGCCGGCCCGCACGCCTGCACCCTGCACTGGGTCCGCAACGACGGCGACGTCCGCTCCGGCGACCTGCTGCTGCTCGACGCCGGTGTGGAGACGCACTCCCTCTACACCGCCGACGTCACGCGCACGCTGCCGATCAACGGCACGTACAGCGACATCCAGCGCAAGATCTACGACGCGGTCTACGAGTCCCAGGAAGCCGGCATCGCCGCCGTCAAGCCCGGCGCGAAGTTCCGCGACTTCCACGACGCCTCCCAGCACGTGCTGGCCGAGAAGCTCGTCGAGTGGGGCCTGCTGGAGGGTCCTGTCGAGCGCGTCCTGGAGCTCGGACTCCAGCGCCGCTGGACCCTGCACGGCACCGGCCACATGCTCGGCATGGACGTCCACGACTGCGCCGCCGCGCGCGTCGAGGCGTACGTGGACGGCACGCTGGAGCCGGGCATGTGCCTGACCGTCGAGCCCGGGCTCTACTTCCAGGCCGACGACCTGACCGTGCCCGAGGAGTACCGCGGCATCGGTGTCCGGATCGAGGACGACATCCTCGTCACCGAGGACGGCAACCGGAACATGTCGGACGGGCTGCCCCGCACCTCGGTCGAGGTCGAGGCGTGGATGGCGCGCCTGAAGGGCTGACCGCCCGAGCGCAAAGCCGATGGGCGGGATCCCGTACGGGGTCCCGCCCATCGGCGTACTACGACACCTTCAGCAGCGCTCCCTCGCGCCACTTGAGGATCTTGTCGAAACTGACCACCGCACCGCTGCCCGGCCGGTTGCGGAAGCGGACGTGGTCCGCCAGCTCCGCGATCAGCCACAGGCCGCGGCCGTGCTCCTTCGCCGTCTCGGCGCAGCCCGGCGGACCGGGCTGCCCGGGTCTGCCCCCTGCTCCCGTACCGGCCGCGGCCGGATCGGGTGCGGCCGTGTCGGGCGGAAAACCCGGGCCCGAGTCGGTCACCTCGATGCGGCAGCAGTCCCCGTCCAGGTACGCCGTCACGCGGTACGCCGCGCAGGCCCCCTGACCGGCTCCCGCGCCGTCCTGACCGTCGTCGGCCGCAAAACCCCCGTGCTCCACCGCGTTCGCACACGCCTCGCTCAGCGCCACCGACAGGTCGAAGGAGATGTCAGGGTCCACCCCTGCGGTCTCCATCGTCCCGAGCAGCAGCCGCCTGGCCAGGGGCACGCTCGCTGCTTCGCGCCTCAAGTGGAGAGACCACCAGATGCTCATACGGTTACCTATTGCCGCCCATGCCGGGGCGTAAGCCCCCGGCGGCGCACGGAGCCCTCATTCGGCCGATGCGGCGCTCCCGGGTGGCGGTGTATGCGGCGGTATGGGGCGGCTCCCGGGCCCACGGGCGCGGTCCGCCGACCCTCCGAACGAAGCCGCCTGGAGCCGCGCTGGAGCGGAATCCAAGGCGCCTTCCGGAACCTGCCGTATGAAGGGCCTAAGCGCAGTGCAATGATGGCCCGGCCATGACTGCCCCCCACGCGACGCAGGCCGGAGCCGGCCTCCGACTGATCCGGGCCGCGGTGTTCACCGCGGTCTGTGTCGTGCTGTCCGCGTCCGGGCACGCCCTGGCGTCCTGCGCCACCGTGCCCTGGTGGGCCATCGGCATCGGCTTCCTCGCCGTCTTCGCGGTCGCCGCCCCGCTCGCGGGACGCCGCCGCTCGCTGCCGGGCATCGCCGCCGGGCTCGCGGCCGGACAGCTCGCGCTGCACACCGTGTTCGGCCTCGGCCAGCACGGTGCGGCCGCCTCCTCGGCGGGTGCTGCAGGCTCCTCCGACACCTCGCTCGCGGCTCTTGCCGCCCGGTTGGTGTGCGGGGGCAACTCCGTACCGCTCAGCCCGGCCGACGCCCGGCAGATCCTGGAGAGCGCCGGCCTGGACCCGGCCGCCCTGGCCGCCCAGGCCGAGGCGCAGGGACACTTGGCCCACACGCACCTGACCCAGGCCGCGGCGGAGCCCGCGACGGCTCTGTTCAGCCCGGCCATGCTGCTCGGCCATCTGCTGGCCGCGCTTGCCGCCGGCTGGCTGCTGGGCCGCGGGGACGCCGCGCTCTTCCGGCTCGTGGAACTGTCCCGGCGCTCCGCCGAGTCCGACCCGGTACGTCCGCTGCGCGCCGCGCTGGCCTTCGTACGGGCGCTCCGCACCGGGCTTGCGGGTACGCCTGCCCGTGCGCCGCGGGGCTCGCGGGCAGCGGCCGAGCCCGCCGCCCGCACCGGCCGGGAAGCTCTCCAGCACACGGTGATCAGGCGCGGTCCGCCCGCGGCCCTCGCCCTCGCAGCCTGACGCGGCACCCCCACTCCCCGGGACACGACGGGAGCACCGGTGCCGCGAACTCCGCGCGCGCCCTGTGCGCGGAGCCCCAGCCACCACTGCTTCCGTGGAGTGTTTCTGCCATGAAGACCTCTCGCGTCTCCATCGCCGCCGCCGTCGCCGCCGGCTCCGTCCTCCTCCTCTCCGGCACCGCCTTCGCCCACGTCGGCGTGCAGCCCGGCGAGGCCACCAAGGGCGGCTACGCGACGATCAACTTCAAGGTCCCCAACGAGCGCGACAACGCGTCGACCACGCAGCTGGAGGTCAACTTCCCGGTCGACCAGCCGCTCACGTCCGTGATGCCCCAGGACATCCCGGGCTGGACCTCGACCGTCGAGAAGACCAAGCTCGACAAGCCGCTCACGGTGCACGGCAAGCAGATCAACGAGGTCGTCAGCAAGGTCACCTGGTCCGGCGGCAAGATCGAGCCCGGCCGCTTCCAGCAGTTCCCGGTCTCCGTGGGCAAGCTGCCCGACAACGCGGACAAGATGGTCTTCAAGGCGATCCAGACCTACGACAACAACGAGGTCGTCCGCTGGATCGAGGAGCCCAAGGAGGGCTCCGCCGAACCCCAGAACCCGGCGCCCGTCCTGAAGCTGACCGCGCCCGCCGCGGGTGGCGACCACCACGACGACGCCAAGGGCGCGGACAAGAAGGCCGACAAGGCGGCCGACAAGGGCCACGACACGGCCGCGAAGAGCGGTTCCGACACGACGGCGCGCGCGCTCGGCATCACCGGCATCGTCGTCGGCCTCGCAGGTGTCGCCTTCGGCGTCGCCTCGCGCCGCCGCGCCTCCTGACCTGCCGCGCCCGCAGGACCGGCCCGGCCGCCTGCGGCGCACCCCATCGCCAGAACCACCAGAACCATCCCCGATCCCAGGGACATTTCCCCATGCGCACCACACGTGTGACGGTCGCCGCCCTCGTGGCAGCGGCCGCCCTCACCCTCACCGCCTGCGGCGGTGAGAAGGCCCCGACCAGCTCGGTCAAGCAGATCAGCGGCGGCCAGGCCAAGGCCGGCTCCGCGACCCTGCTCGACCGCCCGTTCGACAAGCCGGAGCTCGTCCTCACGGACACCACCGGCAAGCCCTGGAACCTGCGCGAGCAGACCAAGGGCAAGCCGACGCTCATCTACTTCGGCTACACCAACTGCCCCGACGTGTGCCCGCTGACGATGAGCAACATCGCCGTCGCCAAGAAGGCACTCCCCAAGGCCGACCAGGACAACCTCCGGGTCGTCTTCGTCACCACCGACCCCGACCGGGACACTCCCGAATCCCTCGGCTCGTGGCTCAAGGCCCAGGACCCGTCCTTCATCGGACTGACCGGCGACTTCGCCACCATCCAGGCCGCCGCACGCAAGCTCGGCATCGGTATCGAGGCCGCCAAGCCGGGGCCCGACGGCAAGGTCGTGTCCATGCACGGCGCCCAGGTCATCGCGTTCTCGCCCAAGACGGACGAGGGCTACGTCCTCTACGGCGAGGGCACCACCGTCGATGACTACACCAAGGACCTGCCGAAGATCGCCAAGGGAGAGAACCCGTGAACGCCCGCACCACCCGCACCCTCGCCGCCGCCCTCTCCCTGACGGCAGCGCTCGCCATATCCGGCTGCTCCTCGGACGGCGAGGACGCCGGGGCCAAGCCGAAGCTCTCGGTCAGCGGCGCCTTCATGCCCCAGCCGGTGAACGACAAGATGGCCGGCGCGTTCATGGTCATCAAGAACGACTCCAAGACGGCCGACAAGCTGACCGGCGTCACCAGCACGCTCTCCGACGATCTGCAGATCCACGAGACCAAGGACCAGAAGATGCAGCAGGTCCCGTCCCTGGACGTGCCCGCCAACGGCGAGCTGAGGCTGGAACGCGGCGGCAGCCACGTCATGTTCATGGGTCTCAAGACCACCCCGAAGGTCGGCGACAAGGTCACCGTCGAGCTCCGCTTCGAGAAGGCCGACCCCGTCAAGGTCGAGCTGGACGTCAAGGAGCGGACGTACAACGCGAAGACGCCGACATCCACCGACGGCAACGCCCACTGACGGACCGAGGGACTGACACGCCATGACGGCCACCGCCCCCGCCCCATCCGCGGCCCGCGTCCACGCCACGGCCTTCCTGCCGCGGCTCACGCTGGTCCTCGCAGCCCTGCTGGCAACCCTGTTCGCCGTGGCCACCCCGGCCTCGGCGCACGCCGCACTCACCGCGAGCGACCCCAAGGACGGGGCGGTGGTCGCCACGGCTCCCGCCCAGGTCACCCTCTCCTTCTCGGAGCAGGTCGCCATGGGCGACGACTCCATCCGCGTCCTGGACCCCCAGGGCAAGCGCGTCGACACCGGTGAACTGCGCGACATGTGCAGCGGATCGATCATCCGCTACGGCACCGCCCTGCACACCGGCCTGCCCAACGGCACCTACACCGTGGCCTGGCAGGCCGTCTCCGCCGACAGCCACCCCATCGCCGGCGCCTTCACGTTCTCCATCGGCGCCCCTTCGGCCACCGCGGTGACCCTGCCCGCGCAGACCGCGGGCGACGGTCCCGTCGCCATCGCCTACGACGTCGCCCGGTACGCCGCCTACGCCGGCTTCGCCGTCCTGGTCGGCGGCGCCGCCTTCATCCTGGTGTGCTGGCGCCGGGGCGCCGCCGAGCGGTCGCTGCAGAGGCTGGTCGTACGGGCCTGGGTCACGCTGACCGTCGCCACGCTCGCGATGCTGATGCTCCGCAACCCGTACACGGGGTCGGGGAAGTTCGCCGACGCCTTCGACCTCGACGGGCTCAAGGCCGTACTGGAGACCAAGTCCGGCGCCTCCCTCGTCTCCCGGCTGCTCCTGCTCGGCGCCGCCGCACTGTTCATCGCCGTACTGTTCGGCGCCTACGCGAGGCGGCAGCAGGCCGACAGGAGTGCGGAGGACGCCAAGGCCGACGGAGACCTCGTCTTCGGCCTCGCCATCGGCGGGACCGTCGTCGCGGCGGGCATCGCCGCCACCTGGGCCCTGTCCGAGCACGCCTCGACCGGTATCCAGCCCGGCATCGCCATGCCCGTCGACGTCCTTCACCTGCTGGCCGTTGCCACCTGGCTCGGCGGACTGACCGCACTGCTCGTCGCCCTGCACAAGGCCCCCGGGATCGAACGCGCGGCCATCCGGCGGTTCTCCACCGTGGCCTTCACCAGCGTGATGGTCCTCGCCGCGACCGGGACCTATCAGGCCTGGCGGCAGATCGGCACCTGGTCCGCCCTCACCGGCACCGGATACGGACAGCTGCTGATCATCAAGGTCGGCCTCGTCGCCGTCCTCATCTCCATCGCCTACGTCTCCCGCTCGTGGACCGGGCGGCTCGCCGAGTCCGCCTCCGGGAAGACCGCCGACACGGCCGAGGCGGCCAAGGTCGTGGCGCAGCGCGATGTTTCACGTGAAACACAGCCCGTCGGCGTCGGCGGCACGGCGGCCGGCGACCCCAAGCGGGCCGCGCAGCTCGCCCGGCAGCAGGCCGCGCAGGACAACGCCCGCGAGAAGCAGGCGCGCGACGCCGATCCGGACCGCGCCGGCCTGCGCCGCTCGGTCCTCGCCGAGGCGGGTGTCGCCGTCGTGCTGCTGGCCGTCACGACCATCCTGACCAGCACCGAGCCCGGCCGGGCCGCGGAGCTGGAATCCTCGCGGGGTTCCAACGCCACCGCCGTGCCCAACCGGGCCATCAAGGTCACCCTGCCGTTCGACACCGGCGGTCAGAACGGCAAGGGCTCCGTGCGGGTCGAGCTCGACCCGGGCCGCGTCGGCGCCAACACCCTCCACGTGTGGGCCGAGACCCCCGACGGCAAGCCCCTCGACCTCCCCGAGATGAAGATCTCCTTCACCCTCCCGACCAAGGACATCGGCCCCCTGCCGGTCGTCCCCGACCGTGCCGCGCCCGGGCACTGGAGCGCGTCCGGCGTCCAGTTGCCGCTGGCCGGCGAGTGGCGGATCGACGTGACGGTCCGCACCTCCGACATCGACCAGACCACCGTGCAGAAGAACGTGAAGATCGGCTGACCAGCGTGACCGAGAGCAACCCCGACATCGAGATCTCCCGACGCCGCCTGCTGGGCACCGTCGGCGCCGCGGGCGCCGCGGGGCTGGCGCTCGGCGCCACCGGCGGCGCCCTCGCCCACTCCGCCGTCGCCGAACCCGCGGCGGGAGCCCCGGGCGCCACCGGGAGCCTCAGCTCACTCGGCGCCACCCAGGTCGCCTTCCACGGGGACCACCAGCCCGGCATCACCACGCCCCTCCAGGCCAAGGGGCACGTCCTCGCCTTCGACCTGGCTCCGGGCGCCGGACGCACCGAGGCCGCCGCCCTCATGCGCCGTTGGTCCGACACCGCACGGCGGCTCATGGCGGGCGAGACCGCGCCGACCTCCGACACCGGGATCGCCCTCGACGCCGGGCCGTCGTCCCTCACCATCACCTTCGGCTTCGGGTACTCCTTCTTCGAGCGCACCGGTCTGGCCGCCCGCCGGCCCGCGGCACTGGACCCGCTGCCGGACTTCTCCGCGGACCGGCTCGACGCCCAGCGCAGCAACGGCGACCTGTGGGTCCAGATCGGCGCCGACGACGGACTCGTCGCCTTCCACGCCCTGCGCGCCGTACAGAAGGACGCCGGGGACGCCGCGCGCCTGCGCTGGTCGATGAACGGCTTCAACCGGTCCCCCGGCGCCACCGCGGCCCCCATGACCGCCCGCAACCTGATGGGCCAGATCGACGGCACGGGCAACCCGAAGCCCGCCGAGCCCGACTTCGACAAGCGGATCTTCGTCCAGGGCGCGGGCCCCGGACCCGCCGAGCACGCCTGGATGGCCGGAGGCTCGTACGCCGTCGTACGCCGCATCCGCATGCTCCTCGACAGCTGGGAGCAGCAGTCGGTGGCGCAGCAGGAGCAGGTCATCGGCCGTACGAAGGCCACCGGCGCCCCGCTGAGCGGCGGCACCGAGACCACCGCGATGGACCTCGACAAGATCGGGCCCGACGGCAAGTCCGTCGTCCCGGCCAATGCCCACGCCCGGATCTCGGCCCCGGCGCAGAACGGCGGGGCGGCCATGCTCCGGCGTCCCTTCTCCTTCCACGACGGGATCTCGGCGGACGGCACCCCGGACGCCGGACTCCTCTTCATCTGCTGGCAGGCCGACCCGCTGCGCGGCTTCGTCCCCGTCCAGCGCAAGCTCGACCGGGGCGACGCGCTGTCGGCGTTCATCCGGCACGAGGCCAGCGGCCTGTACGCGGTACCGCCCGGCGCGCGGTCCGGGGAGTACGTGGGGCAGCGGCTGCTCGAAGGGTGAACAGCCCCACGGCGGCCGGTGCCCCGGCATTAGGCTGATCACATGTCGGCCACCCGCTTCACCTATCTCGGTCCCGAGGGCACGTTCACCGAAGCCGCCCTCCGGACACTGCCGGAAGCCGCGACCCGGGAGCTCGTCCCGATGGTGTCGGTCCCGGCCGCCCTGGACGCCGTACGCAACGGCGAGGCCGCGGCCGCGCTGGTGCCGATCGAGAACTCGGTGGAGGGCGGGGTCACCGCCACCCTCGACGAGCTCGCCTCGGGCGAACCGCTGATGATCTACCGCGAGGTGCTGCTGCCGATCGCGTTCGCGCTGCTCGTGCGGCCGGGGACGAAGCTGTCGGACGTGAAGACCGTCACCGGCCACCCGGTCGCGCAGCCCCAGGTCCGCAACTGGCTGCGGGCGAACCTGCCGGACGCGGTGTGGGAATCGGCCGCCTCCAACGCGGACGGGGCCCGGCTGGTCCAGGAGGGCCGGTTCGACGCCGCCTTCGCGGGGGAGTTCGCGGCGGCCACCTACGGGCTCGTCCCGCTGGTCACCGAGATCCACGACGCGGAGAACGCGGAGACCCGCTTCGTGCTCGTCGGTCGCCCGGCCCGGCCGGCCGCGCCGACCGGTGCCGACAAGACCTCGGTCGTGCTCTGGCTCGGCGACGACCGCCCCGGAGCGCTGCTGGAGCTCCTCCAGGAGTTCGCCGTGCGCGGGGTGAACCTGATGCTGATCCAGTCCCGGCCGACCGGTGAGGGCATCGGCAACTACTGCTTCGCCGTCGACGCCGAGGGCCACATCTCGGACCGCCGGGTCAGCGAGGCCCTCATGGGCCTCAAGCGCACCTGCCCCCAGGTCCGCTTCCTCGGCTCGTATCCGCGCGCCGGGGTCGCTCAGGGTGACGTCCGCGCTCCGCGGCCCGGCACGTCCGACGGCGACTTCACCGCGGCTTCCGACTGGCTGGCGCGCTGCCTCGACGGCCGCGCGTAGCGATCCGTCCACTGTCCACAGAGTTATCCACAGGGCGAGACCCGGGCCTGGGGACAAGTCGACAGAGCAGCGCGACAAGGTCGACAAATCGGTCGGGTGGCGCAGGTTTCGCGCTGGGGAGCGGAGGGTGAACGGCGTCACCCCCGCATCACCGATCAACTCTTTGGGGCGAGCCATTCCCACCCGAATGAGTGTGTGAGGGTGGTTTGAGCCCTGATTGGGCCCGCCCGCTCCCCGGTCGGGAATGATCTATTCCCGTGTCCACAGATCCGGCGCACAGCCTGTGGATAAGACGCCCGGACGGGGAATTCCTGTGGACAAGGCGGAGCCTCCCGCCCTGCTCAGGGCGTGCCCGATCCCTCACGCCGTGCCCCTTTTCGGGGAATGGGACCGTTTTTATTGACCCGTCCCGAAGGTGACTCCGGACCACCTTGCCGGAACTTTTCCATTCTCCGCAATTAGGACATAGCGACACGCAGCGTGATATCGGTGTGAGCCCGGGAAGCCCCGCCCGGTAGCCTGGAGGGGTGATTGACCTTCGGCTGCTCCGTGAAGACCCTGACCGTGTCCGCGCCTCGCAGCGCGCCCGTGGAGAGGACGTCGGCCTCGTCGACGCACTGCTCTCCGCCGATGAGCGCCGCAGGTCCTCCGGCATGCGCTTCGACGAACTGCGCAATGAGCAGAGGTCCCTCGGCAAGCTCATCCCGAAGGCCTCCCCCGAGGAGCGGGCCGAGCTGCTGAAGAAGGCCGACCAGCTCAAGCAGAACGTCAAGGCCGCCGAGGCCGAGCAGAACGAGGCGGACGAGGCTGCCAAGCAGCTCCTGCTCCAGCTCGGCAACATCGTCCACACGGACGTGCCCGTCGGCGGCGAGGAGGACTTCACGGTCCTCGAAACCCACGGCACCATCCGTGACTTCGGCGCCGAGGGCTTCGAGCCCAAGGACCACCTGGAGCTCGGAGAGTCGCTCGGCGCCATCGACGTCGAGCGCGGCGCCAAGGTGTCGGGCTCGCGCTTCTACTACCTCACCGGTGTGGGCGCGCTGCTCGAACTCGCGCTGGTCAACGCGGCCATCGCGCAGGCCACCGAGGCCGGCTTCATCCCGATGCTGACCCCGGCGCTGGTCCGCCCGCGCGCCATGGAGGGCACCGGCTTCCTCGGCCAGGCCGCGGAGAACGTGTACCACCTGGAGAAGGACGACTACTACCTGGTCGGCACCTCCGAGGTCCCGCTCGCCGCGTACCACATGGACGAGATCATCGACGCGGACAAGCTCCCGCTGCGGTACGCCGGCTTCTCGCCGTGCTTCCGCCGCGAGGCCGGTACGTACGGCAAGGACACCCGCGGCATCTTCCGCGTCCACCAGTTCGACAAGGTCGAGATGTTCTCGTACGTCGCGCCGGAGGAGGCCGAGGCCGAGCACAAGCGGCTCCTCGACTGGGAGAAGCAGTGGCTGACCAGCCTGGAGCTGCCGTTCCAGGTGATCGACGTCGCCACCGGTGACCTGGGTGCCTCCGCCTCGCGCAAGTTCGACTGCGAGGCCTGGATCCCCACCCAGGGCAAGTACCGCGAGCTGACCTCCGCCTCGAACTGCGACAGCTTCCAGGCCCGCCGCCTGTCGATCCGCTACCGCGACGGCAAGAAGACCCAGCCGCTGTCCACGCTCAACGGCACGCTGTGCGCCGTCCCGCGCACCATCGTCGCCATCCTGGAGAACCACCAGCAGGCCGACGGCACCGTGCGGGTCCCGCCCGTGCTCCGTCCGTACCTGGGCGGCCGCGAAGTGCTGGAGCCGATCGCCAAGTGAGCACGGCCCCGTTCCCGTACAAGCTCGTCGCGACGGATCTCGACGGCACGCTGCTGCGTGACGACGACACCGTCTCGGAACGCACCCGTGAGGCGCTCGTCGCGGCCACCGCAGCGGGCGCGGCGCACATCATCGTCACCGGCCGGGCCGTGCCGTGGACGCGGCACGTCCTGGACGACCTCGGCTACAAGGGGATCGCGGTCTGCGGGCAGGGCGCTCAGGTCTACGACGCGGGCGCGCACCGGCTGCTCACCTCGGTGACGCTGGACCGGCAGCTCGCCGGCCTGGCGCTGTCGAAGCTGGAGGCCGAAGTGGGTCCGCTCGCCCTGGCCGCCAGCCGGGACGGGGTGGACGGCGAGGTCTTGTTCGGGCCCGGGTACCAGGTGCAGGAGGGCCTTCCGGCGCTCTACCTCCAGGACACCGCCGCGATGTGGACGGCCCCGCTGAACAAGCTGTACATCCAGCACCCGGAGCTGGACGACGACGCACTGGTCAAGGTGGCCCGGCTGACCGTGGGCAGCCTGGTGGACATCGTGATGGCCGGTCCGGGGATCGTGGAGATCCTGCCGCTGGGGCTGACCAAGGCCACCGGCCTCTCGCTGGCCGCGCGCCGGCTGGGGGTGAAGGCGGCGGAGACGATCGCCTTCGGTGACATGCCCAACGACATCCCGATGTTCGGCTGGGCCGCGCACGGGGTGGCGATGGCCAATGCCCACCCGGAGCTGAAGGCGGTGGCCGACGAGGTGACGACCTCCAACGAGGAGGACGGCATCGCGGTGGTGCTGGAACGCCTGCTGGGCGCGGCGTAGCACGACGACGTAAGAGAAGGTCCGGGGCAGCCCGCGCCGTCAGGCGCGCTCGAAGTGGCTGCCCCGGACCTTTTTTGTTGCTCCCCGCACGACTCACTCTGCCCCGCGCTCAATCCCCGTACCAGCGAATTTCCGTACGTCAGCGGCGCGTCCGGCTCATGTTTCACGTGAAACATGGGCGCCCGTGCGGGTGGGGGTGCCGGGTGAGCGGCCAGGCGAGCAGACCGACGGCGAGCGAGATGGCGTGGCCGAGGTCGGTGAAGGTGCCGCCGGTGGCGAGCGGGAGCCCGAAGAAGGCAACGACACCGGCGAGGTAGAACCATCGCCAGGGGCCGGGCAGCCGGTAGGTCAGGACGCCGATGGCGGCCGCGAGCCCGTAGCTGACGCCGATGTCGACGACGTGGACCATGCTGCGCGGGGCCCGGTGGTCCTGGATGGCCATCAGGACGACCTTCTGGCTGACGAGGGTGGCCGTGATGTGGGCGGTCGCGACGATCACGAGCCAGCGCAGGGTGCCGAGCCAGCGTTCGACGGGGGCGTGGAAGAGCTCGAAGAGCACGGCGTAGAGGGCGAGCGAGGCCGGGTTCTCGATCCAGAAGGCGCTGGAGAGAAGGCTCCTGATCGGGTGCTTGGCGAGCTCGTGGATGTTGCTGCTGTTGCGGTGGAGCAGGACTCGTTCGAGGTGGTCGGGCGCGATCACCACGACGATGCTGGTGATGGCGATGATCAGCAGCCAGATGTGCGTGCCGGGCGCGGACCGTATCCAGGACCGCACGGGCCTGGACGGCTCGGGCTCGGGGTGCTCGATCATGCACTGATGATGACGTGCGCGGCTGTGCCCCGCCCGGCCGGGTGGGCCGGGCGGGGCACAGTGTGCGGAGCGGGTGCGGCGGAGGCCTACTCCTCGCCCGCCAGGGTCAGGCGCCGCAGCTTCTGGCCGGCGTAGACGGTGGCGCCGATGGTGACCGTGACGAGCAGGACCACGGCGGTGGGCATGCTGACGGTGGCGTCCACGTATCCCTCGCCGGCGATCTTCTCCGCGAGGGTGAGGGACCACTGCTGGACGCTGAGGGTCTTGGCACCGTTGACCAGGCTGCCGAACAGCGATTCCCAGATCAGGGCGTAGACCAGGCCGAAGACGACGGCGTGCCGGCTGACGGTGCCCAGCAGCAGGAAGAGCGCGCTGTAGGCGATGGAGGCGACCACGGCGGCGACGGCGTAGGCCACGGCGATCTGCTGGCCGTTGCCGTTGAGGATAAAGCCGGCGATCAGGGTGGGGATGGCGGAGAAGGCCATCGTGACGGCAATCGCGACGATCAGCTTGGTCATGATGATCGTCGGGCGCTTCACCGGCTTGGAGAGCAGGTAGACGATCGAGCCGTCGTCGATCTCCGGGCCGATGGCTCCGGTGCCGGCGATCACGCCGATCAGCGGGACCATGGTGGCGAGGGCGAAGCCTCCGAGGAGGTCGGCCGCGACCTTGTCGTCCACGCCGGCGAAGGCGCGGACGGCGACGGAGATGACGATCAGCAGGACGGGCAGCGCGCAGAGGATCAGCGCGCGGCGGCGGCCGAGCAGGGCCCGGTAGGTGAGCCGGGCGACAGTGGGGTTGTACATGGGTGCCAGCTCCTTCAGGCCGCGACGAGGTAGGAGAAGACCGACTCTAGGGACTCGTCGGAGGGCGAGACCGTCAGCAGCCGGATGCCCTGCGCGCGGGCGACCCGCGGCAGCAGCTCGGTGAAGCGCCCGAAGTCGACGGCCTGGATCCGCAGGGCGCCTTCCTTGAGGTCGACCTCGATGCCGGCCGTGGACGGGTCGGCGATCAGGGCCGCGGCGAGGGCCCGGTCGTCGGAGGAGCGGACGAGGTAGCGGTGCGGGCGGTCCGTCATCAGGCGGCGGATCTTGCGGTAGTCGCCGGATGCCGCGTGGCGGCCGGCGACGACCACCTCGATGTGCGAGGCCAGTTGCTCGACCTCCTCCAGGATGTGGGAGGAGAACAGCACCGTGCGGCCTTCGTCGCCCATGCGCCGCAGCAGTTCCATGAGCTGCATGCGCTGGCGCGGGTCCATGCCGTTGAACGGCTCGTCGAGGAGCAGCACGGACGGGTCGTGCACGAGGGCGGAGGCCATCTTGACGCGCTGGCGCATGCCCTTGGAGTACGTGGAGATCTTGCGGTCCTGGGCGTACTCCATCTCGACGGTGGCCAGGGCCCGCTGGGCGGCCGCGTCGTCGAGCCCGTGGAGTTCGGCGTTGGCGACGACGAACTCCCGGCCGGTGAGGAAGTCGTACATGGCCTCGCGCTCGGGCACGACGCCGACCTGCTTGTAGACCTGCTCGTTGCGCCAGATCTGCACCCCGTCGAGGGTGACGGCGCCGGTGGAGGGGGCGAGGAAGCCGCCCATCATGTTGATGAGGGTGGACTTGCCGGCGCCGTTGGGGCCCAGCAGCCCGGTGACGCCGGGGCCGATGCGCATGGTGACGTCGTTGACGGCGACGACGTTGCCGAACCAGCGCGAGGCGTGGTCGATGTCGATGATGGTCACAGCCCGGCCTTCCGGTAGCGGGCCATCAGGGCGGCGTAGGAGCCGGCGATGAGGCCGAGGATGACGAGCAGGTAGACCATGCCGACGCCGGCCGACGGGCCCGTGCCGCCGGGGAAGGCGGAGGACGCGCCGAGGAGGGCGGTCTGGAAGCCGTCGATCAGGGTGATCGGGGAGAAGAGGCCCAACCAGTCGATGGCTCCGGTGGACCCGGTGCTGTAGGCGATGCCCTGCACCGCGGTGACCGCGCCGTAGGGGATCAGCAGCACGGCGATGATCGCGGCGACGCCGAAGCCGCGGCGCGGGGTGAGCGCTGCCATGACCAGGCCGAGGCCGGAGAAGAGCAGCGACAGCAGCAGTACGGACACCAGTCCCTGCCCGAATCCCTTGGTCTGGTCACTGAAGTCGAACTTCGCCAGCAGCGCGCCGATGTACATGATCAGCAGCGGGGTGGCGGTGAGGATGAAGAGGGCCGAGGCCATGGCCGCGAACTTCGCCACGACGTAGTCGACGCGCTCGATGGGCCGCGAGAAGTAGAGCGGCACGGTCTTGAAGCGCAGGTCCCGGGAGACCGACTGGGGTGCCTGCGATGCGAGGAACAGGTAGATGATCACCTGAGTCGTCAGGGCGTACGTCGTGTACTTGATCGGCAGGTCGGTGTAGCTCGGCACCATGATGGACACCGCGACGAGGATCGGTGCGGGAACGCACATCACCGCGAAGAGGAGCATCGGCAGCACCTTGGACTTGGCGGAGCGGCCGAGTCCGAAGGCCCCGCGCAGGGACTGCGAGTACAGCGACGTGCGGGCGTAGGCGCGGCCGAGCCGGAGGCCGTCGTAGGACCGGTAGCCGATGTTGTGGATCTGGGTCGAGGTGTCAGGCGCCATGGGAACCGGCTCCCTTCCGCTGGACGGACTGGTCGTTGTCGCGGAAGACCTCCGCGATGTGGTGGCGGCGCTGCTCCATGCGGACCAGGCCGAGCCCCAGGTCGGCGACGGTGTCGCGGACGGTGTCGTACGTCTGCTCGCCGGTGGCCTCGACGAGGAGGATGTGGCCGGCTCCGGGCAGGCCCTGCTCCTCGCCCGCGTGCAGGGTGATGCCCGCCTCGGTGAGCGCCTTGCGCAGGGCGGAGGTGCCGTCCGGGTGGGTGTCGGAGTCGGTGACCTCGACCGCGAGGGTCGCGGTGGTCTGGGTGAAGTCGCTGGTGGAGCTGGAGCGCAGCAGCTTGCCGCCGTCGACGACCACGACGTGGTCGCAGGTCCGCTCCAGCTCGCCGAGCAGGTGGGAGGTGACCAGCACGGAGATGCCGAAGTCCGTGTGGATGCGCCGGATCAGGCCCAGCATCTCGTCGCGGCCGACGGGGTCCAGGCCGTTGGTGGGCTCGTCGAGCAGCACCAGCTGGGGGTCGTGGACGAGTGCTTGGGCGAGCTTGACGCGCTGCTTCATGCCGGTGGAGTAGCCGCCGATGGGGCGGTAGCGCTCCTCGTACAGCCCTACGTGGCGCAGGGTGTCGGCGGTCCGCTCACGGGCGGCGGTCGGCGGGAGGCCGGACATGCGCGCCATGTGCACGACGAACTCGGTGGCCGAGACGTCGGGTGGCAGGCAGTCGTGTTCGGGCATGTAGCCGACGCGCTCGCGGATGGCACTGCCATGCGTGGCGACGTCGAGTCCGAGCACGGCGGCGCGGCCCTCGGTGGCGGGGGACAGTCCCAGCAGAATCTTGATCAGCGTGGACTTGCCGGCTCCGTTGGCACCCACGAGTCCGGTTACGCCGGGCCCGATGTCCAGGGAGAGCCGGTCGAGAGCGGTCACTCGGGGGTACCGCTTGCTCAGGCTTTCGGTCGCGATGACAGTCACGAGTTCGACGGTAGTGGCGACGGCGGCGCGGATCGTCAGACCTGGAGCCGGATCGAGTCTCCGCCTTCAGGACTACACACCCTGACCAAAGGCTGACGCGGACGGTGGCCGATTGCGAGGCCTGATGCGTACCGGACAGTTTGTCCACAGGTCCGTGCACGGGCCTTGACGTGATCTCCGGTCATTGTCACATTCATCAGTGTCAAGTTACGGGCGCGTACGGCTAGTAGGGATGGACGGGCTGGTATGGCTGGGGACACCAAGCAACGCACCGCGCGACTCTCCGCCGAACTGAGCGGGTTCCGGGAAGTACAGCGCCTCTCCTACGAGTGCGCGGAGGCCGTCGCGGCGCAGCTGCGGCCGGGCGTGACCGAGCGCGAGGCCGCGCGGATGCAGCGCGATTGGCTGCGCGAGCGCGGGGTGCGGGACTGGTTCCACATGCCGTTCGCCTGGTTCGGGGACCGCACCGCCTTCGTGAACTTCAAGATCCCCCTGCAGTTCTTCCCGACGAACCGGGCGCTGGAGCCGGGGATGCCGTTCATCCTCGACATGGCACCGGTCTACAAGGGCTACACCGCCGACATCGGGTACTCGGGCTGCCTCGGGCTCAACCCCATGCACGACCGGCTGCTCTCGGACCTCAAGGCGCACCGCGAGCTGATCCTGGAGCAGGTGCGCGAGCGCCGCTCGCTGCGCGACATCTACGAGGACGTCGAGCGGCTCATGATCCGCCAGGGGTACGCGAACCGGCACCGCGCCTACCCCTTCGGGGTGATCGCGCACAAGATAGACCGGGTCAAGGAGCGGCGCTGGTCGCCGACGGCGTTCGGGTTCGGCACGCAGGCCCTGAAGGGGCTGGCCGCCGATGCCCTGCACGGGCACCGTGAGGGCTGGTCCCCGCTGTGGAGTCCCTACCACTTCTCCGACCATCCGCCCCAGCCCGGCCTGTGGGCGGTGGAGCCGCACCTGGGCTTCCGGGGCACCGGCGCGAAGTTCGAGGAGATCCTGGTCGTCACCGACTCCCGGGACCCCGAGGAGAGCGCGTTCTGGCTGGACGACGATCTGCCGCACGTGCGGCGCTGGGCTGAGGAGCAGACGGCATGAGCGGGACGGGAATCGCGGGGGCGCGCGAGCGCTGGGTGAGCAGCGGCGGGGTCGAGCTGTGCGTCGTCGAGCTCGGCGAGGCGGACCGGCCGACCGTGGTGCTGGTGCACGGGTACCCGGACAGCAAGGAGGTCTGGTCGGAGGTCGCCGAGCGGCTGGCCACGCGTTTCCACGTCGTGCTCTATGACGTGCGCGGTCACGGGCGCTCCACGGCGCCGAAGCCACTGCGCGGGGGTTTCACCCTGGCGAAGCTGACCGACGACTTCCTGGCCGTGGTGGACGCGGTCAGCCCGGACCGGCCGGTGCACCTGGTCGGGCACGACTGGGGCTCTGTGCAGGGCTGGGAGTTCGCCACGGTCGGCCGCACCGAGGGCCGGATCGCCTCCTTCACCTCGATGTCGGGGCCCTCCCTCGACCACTTCGGGCACTGGATCAAGAAGCGGATGGCGCGGCCGACCCCGCGCCGGGCCGCGCAGCTGCTGAGCCAGGGCGCCAAGTCCTGGTACGTGTACATGCTCCACACCCCCGTGCTGCCGGAGCTCGCCTGGCGCGGGCCGCTCGGCAAGCGGTGGCCGGGAATCCTCCAGCGGATCGAGCAGGTTCCGGCCGGGTCCTACCCGACGGCCTCGCTGCCCTCCGACGCGGCGCACGGCGCCTGGCTCTACCGGGACAACGTCCGGCCGCACCTGCGCCGGCCCCGCGCCGACGCGTACGCGCACGTACCGGTCCAGCTGATCACCCCGACCGGGGACGCCTTCCTCTCCGAGCGGCTCTACGACGACCTCGAACTGTGGGCCCCCGACCTGGTGCGCCGCACCCTGCCGGCCAAGCACTGGGTGCCCCGGACCCGGCCCGACCAGCTGGCCTCGTGGATCACCGAGTTCGTCACCGCGCGGGAGGAGCCCGCCACGCGGGCGCCGGAGCAGAAGGCCCCGGGGAAGTACGCCGACCGGTTCGGCGGCCAGCTGGTCCTGGTCACCGGCGCGGCCAGCGGCATCGGCCGGGCCACCGCCTTCGCATTCGCCGAGGCCGGGGCCCGCGTGGTGTGCGTGGACCGGGACGCCGAGGGCGCGGCGCGCACGGCCGACATGGCCCGCCTCGTCGGCGCCCCCGAGGCCTGGGGCGAGTGCGTGGACGTGAGCGACGAGCAGGCGATGGAGGAGCTCGCGGCGAAGGTCGCGGCCGAGCACGGAATCGTGGACGTCCTGGTCAACAACGCCGGGATCGGCCTGTCGGGCCCCTTCCTGGAGACCAGCTCCGAGGACTGGAAGAAGGTCCTCGACGTCAACCTGTGGGGCGTCATCCACGGCTGCCGGATCTTCGGCCGGCAGATGGCCGAGCGCGGCCAGGGCGGCCACATCGTCAACACCGCCTCCGCCGCGGCCTATCTGCCGTCCCGGACCCTGCCCGCGTACAGCACGTCCAAGGCGGCGGTGCTGATGCTGAGCGAGTGCCTGCGCGCCGAGCTGGCCTCGAAGTCGATCGGGGTCTCGGCGATCTGCCCGGGCATCGTCAACACCAACATCACCGCCACCTCCCGGTTCGCCGGAGTGGACGAGGCCGAGGAGAAGCGCCGCCAGCAGCGCTCCTCGCGGCTCTACGGGCTGCGCAACTTCCCGCCGGAGAAGGTCGCCGACGCGATCCTGAAGGCCGTGGTGCGCAACGAAGCCGTGGTCCCGGTGACCCCCGAGTCCAAGGGCGCCCTGTGGATGTCCCGCTTCGCCCCGCGCACGCTGCGGGCCTTCGCGAAGCTGGAGCCCCCGCTGTGAGCCGGGCCGCGGAGCAGCCGGGCGTACCGGCACCGGGGCCGCAGGGGGCGTCGTACGCGATCGTTCCGCGCCGGGTGGCCTTCGACTGGAAGACCACCCCGCTGCACTGGATACCCGACGAGCCCACTGCCACCCACGTCATCAACGTGCTGCACCTGCTGCTGCCCGCCGGCGAGCGGTGGTTCGTGAAGGTCTTCAAGGAGGGCCTGCCGCTGGTCACCGACCCGGGGCTGCGCAAGGACGTGAAGGGGTTCATGGGCCAGGAGGCCACGCACAGCGTGCAGCACTCCTACGTCCTGGACCACCTCGCGGAGCAGGGCCTGCCGACCGAGCCGTACACGAAGCACGTGGACTTCCTCTTCGAGAAGCTGCTGGGCGAGACCCCGCCCTTCGGGGCGCCGATCACGGCGCAGGAGTGGCTGCGCTTCCGGCTCTCGCTGATCGCCGCGATCGAGCAGTTCACGGCGGTCCTCGGGGACTGGGTGCTGCGCGCCGAGGGGCTCGACCGGGCCGGCGCGGACGAGATCATGCTGGACCTGCTGCGCTGGCACGGAGCGGAGGAGGTGGAGCACCGCTCCGTCGCCTTCGACATGTACCAGCACTGCGGGGGAGCCGGGCTGCTCCGGTACGCGCGGCGCGTGGAGGGCATGGTCGTGGTCGCCCCGGTGCTGGGCTGGCTGTGGGTGTGGGGGGCCTCGTACCTCATGCGCAACGACCCCGGACTGCGCGGTCGGACGCGCTATTCGCTGCGCGCGCACAACCGGGCCGTGGCCAAGGGGCTGCTGCCGACGTGGAGAGAGCTCGGCACGGCCATACCCCGCTACCTGCGGCGGTCGTACCATCCCTCGCAGGAGGGCTCGCTGCGCAGGGCGGTCGAGTACCTTGCGGCTTCGCCTGCCGCCCGGACCGCCGCGGGCGCGGTCGGCCGAGCCGCCATGTCGTAGGGAGCCGGGGTTGTCCGAACAGGCAGTAGCCGAGTACCGGATCGAGGATCTGGCGCACCACAGCGGTGCGACCGTTCGCACGATCCGGGCGTACCAGGACCGCGGTCTGCTGCCCAAGCCGGAGCGGCGAGGCCGTTCCAACGTGTACCGGGACACGCACCTGGCTCGGCTGCGGCAGATCGCCGACCTGCTGGACCGCGGCTACACCCTGGCCTCCATCAAGGAGTTGCTGGAGGCCTGGGACGCGGGACGCGGGCTGGGCGGCGTCCTGGGACTGGTCGCCGAGGTGCACGGGCCGTGGACCGACGAGGAAGCGGCCCGGATCAGCCGGGACGAGCTGAACGACCGGTTCGGAGGCAAGCCCGACGACGACGCCGTGGGCGAGGCCTGCGAGCTGGGGGTGCTGGAGCGGATCCCGGGCCGCCCGGACCAGTTCCTGGTGCCCTCACCGCAGGAGCTGGCCGTGGCCGCCGAGCTCTACGCGGCCGGGGTGCCGCTGCCGGCGATCACCGGCCACCTGCGGGAGCTGCGCGGGCAGGTGGAGCACATCGCCTCGCGCTTCCTGGAGTTCACCACCGAGCACGTCTTCGCCCGGTACCTCGGGCCGGTGCCTCCGACCGATGCGGACGCGGCCGAGGCGGCGACGATGGTACGGAGGCTGCGGCCGCTGGCACAGCAGACGGTGGACGCGGAGCTGGCGCGGGCCATGCGGCTGTTCGCGACCCGGCACCTCCAGCGGCACCTGGGGACGGCGGCGCCCCCCCAGCCCGCGGGACCGGCACCGGTGGCGCTGCCGGCCGAGACGGTGCGGGCGGTGCAGGACCTGGTGGGCGCGGACCATGTCGCGGAGTTCGTCCGGGCCGCGACGGAGCGGGAGCTGCAGGCCCGGACGATGAACGATCTGGCGCGCCGCGGCGGCGGCCGGTAGCAGTCGATCAGTAGTCCACAGGGCGGATCCCGCTTTTGCAGTCGAAACCGGACCAAAGGGCTGTGGACAGCTGTGGACAACTCCTGTGGAGCTGTGGGGAACCAGGCCAGGAGGCTCAGCTGACGGCCTCGTAGGCCGGGTCTGCCGGGCTGTTTCCGGCCACCTGTTCCGGGTTGCCGACGCCGGTGGCGACGACGGTCGCCACCCGCTGGGCGCGGCCGTAGAGCATGGCCGCCAGGACCAGGCCCAGGGCCCCGCCGAGCAGCTGGGCGGTGACGAACCCGGGCAGGGACTGCGGGGCGATGCCGGCGAAGGAGTCGCTGAAGGAGCGCCCGATGGTGCCGGCCGGGTTGGCGAAGGAGCCCGAGGACGTGAACCAGATCGCGGCGGCGATGTACGCGGCGACCGCGGGCGGGATGAGCCTCGGGCGCCCGATCCGGCCGAGGCCCTGGATGACGAGGACCAGCCCGGCGGTGGCGACCACCTCGCCGATGAGCAGGTGGCCCCCGTCGCGGACCTGGGTGGAGAAGGCGCCCGGGGTACGGCCGAACATGGCCTCCGCGAGGACCGCCCCGCCGATGGCTCCGGCGATCTGCGAGGCGGTGTAGACGAGGGCGTCCCGGCCCGCGAGTCCCTCGCCGCCGGTACGCCGGCCCCACCAGGAGGTGAGGGTGACCACCGGGTTGAGATGGGCGCCGGAGAGAGGCCCGAAGAGGGTGATGATCAGTCCGAGGCCGATGGCGGAGGCGAGCGAGTTGGCGATGAGGGCGACACCCGTGTCGCGGCTCAGCTCGGCGGCCTGTATCCCGGATCCGATCACCACCACGAGCAGGCCGGCGGTGCCGATGAGCTCGGCGGCCGCGCGGCGTGGCAGAGACGCGTGGGTCGTCATGGATTCTCCCCTGAACAGAAGTGGCAGCGGAAAATATATTCCGCATCTCGGAAAGGCGATAGAGGGTGTCCACCCCCTGTCGACCGTCGGAAAATCCCTGTCGGAGGCCCTGCGGACCGGGCACGCTGGGCGCATGGATGACAGGCGCACCGTGAAGGTGTCCAAATACGTCTCGAAACACCTGCGGCATCAGCCGGATCGCATCGGACTGGTGCTCGATCCCCAGGGCTGGGTGGAGATCGACGATCTGCTGAGCGCGGCCGCGGCCCACGGGTTCGCCATCAGCCGCGCCGAGCTCGACCACGTCGTGGCCGCCAACGACAAGCAGCGGTTCGCCGTGCAGGGCACCCGGATCCGCGCCAGCCAGGGGCACACCGTCCCGGTGGACCTGGGTCTGCCGGAGGCCGAGCCGCCCGCGTACCTCTACCACGGCACCGTCGCCGCCGCCCTGGACGCGATCCGCGCCGAGGGCCTGCGCCCGATGGCCCGCCACCACGTGCACCTGTCCCCGGACCGCGAGACCGCCACCCGCGTCGGCGCGCGCCGCGGCCGGCCGATCGTGATCAGCGTGGACGCGGGGGCGATGCGTGCGGCCGGACACGTCTTCCGGGTCAGCGCCAACGGGGTCTGGCTGGCGGACGCCGTACCGCCGCAGTTCCTGCGCTTCCCCTGATCCCTTGGGCGCCGGGGGGGGGGCAGGGGCACCGGGGGGTCAGGGGCACCGGGGGAATTCACTCAGGGTGATTGTCGGATCATCGCCCTACTCTGTTGCCCACTCCGGGATACGTGAGGGGGGCACCTCGCGATCGCCGAACCACCCGCGCGAACACACGAGGTGACGCACCATGACGTCCACACCCCCATCCGTTCCCACTCCCGTTCCGGCTCCGGCTCCGACTCCGGATCCGGCTCCCGGGGCGGCGACCAGCACCTTCCAGGTCGATCTGCGCGGCCTGGTCGACCTGCTCTCCCACCACCTCTACTCCAGCCCGCGCGTCTACGTCCGCGAGCTCCTGCAGAACGCCGTCGACGCCGTCACCGCCCGCCATGGCTTCGACCCCGAGGCCCGGGTGCACATCCGGCTCTGCGCCACCGCCGGAACCGTGACCATCGAGGACAGCGGCATCGGCCTCACCGCGACCGAGGCGCACTCCCTCCTCGCCACCATCGGCCGCAGCTCCAAGCGCGGCGGAGAGCACGGCCTGGAGACCACCCGCCAGGAATTCCTCGGCCAGTTCGGCATCGGCCTGCTCGCCTGCTTCGTCGTCGCCCGGCAGATCCGCGTCGTCACCCGCTCCGCCCGCGACCCCGAGGCCGCGCCCGTCGAGTGGCTGGCCACGGACGACGGCTCGTACACCGTCCGCGAACTGCCGCCCGAGGCCCGCCCGGAGCCCGGCACCACCGTCACCCTCCAGGCCCGCCCCGGCGCCGAGGAGTGGGCCGAGCCGGCCAAGGTCGAGCAGCTCGCCCGCGATTACGGCTCCCTGCTCCCGTACGACATCACCTTCGACGACGGCTCCGGCGGCGAGCCGCGCCACATCACCGACCGGCCCCCCGTGTGGGACCGGCCCTTCCCCACCCCCGCCGCCCGCCGCGTCGCGCTCGCCGGGCACTGCGACCAGCTCTTCGGCTTCTCCCCGCTCGACAGCATCGACCTCGACCTGCCCGTCGCCGGAGTGCGCGGAGTGGCGTACGTCCTGCCCGAGCCGACCAGCCCCGCCCACCGGGCCGGCCACCGTGTCCACCTCAAGGGCATGCTGCTCACCGACAAGGCCGACAACCTGCTGCCCGACTGGGCCTTCTTCGTCCGCGCCGTCCTCGACACCGACACGCTGCGGCCCACCGCCTCCCGCGAGAACCTGTACGACGACGAAACCCTGGGCGCCGTACGCGAGGCCCTCGGAGCCCGCGTCCGGGCCTGGCTCACCGAACTCGCGGCGAGCGACCCCGAGCGCCTGGCCGCGTTCCTGAGCGTCCACCACCTCGGCGTGAAGTCCCTGGCCCGGCACGACGCGGAGCTGTTCGGCCTCATGCTGCCGTGGCTGCCGTTCGAGACCAGCAACGGCTCGATGAGCCTGGAGGAGTTCGCGGCCGCCCACTCCGAGATCCACTTCACCCGCACCGTCGAGGAGTTCCGCCAGATCGCCCCGATCGCCGCGGCCCACGGCCTCGGCGTCATCAACGCCGGCTACACCTACGACGCGGACCTGCTGGCCCTGCTGCCCGCCGTACGGCCCGGGCTCAAGGTCTCCGAACTGGACGCCGGAGCCGTCACCGAGCGGCTCGACCCCGTCCCGGCAGCCGCCGAACTGGCGCTCGCCTCCTTCCTGTCGACCGCCCGTACCCGGCTGGAGCCGCAGGGCTGTGACGTGGCGCTGCGCGCCTTCCAGCCCGTGTCCGTCCCCGCGCTGTACCTCGACGACCGCCAGGCCCGGCAGGAACGCGACCGCACCGCCGCGCTGGACAGCGCCGACTCCCTGTGGAGCGGCATCCTCGGCGCGCTGCGCGGGTCCGCTCCGCGGGCCCGGCTCGTCCTCAACCACAACAACCCGCTGATCCGCCGGATCGCCGCCCTCCCCGACGCCGCCCTGACCGGCACCGCCGTCGAATCGCTGTACGGGCAGGCCCTGCTGATGTCCCAGCGGCCGCTGCGCCCCGCCGACTCCACCCTGCTCAACCGGGCCTTCCTCGGGCTCCTGGAATGGGCGACCCACTCCGCCGACTCCCGGGAGGACGACAAGTGAACAGCATGACGGCCGAGGAGATCCAGCAGGCGCTGTACGAGAACCGCCGGCTGCCCCACGGCCCCGCGCGCAACGCGCAGGCCGAGGTGCTGACCGCGGCCGCGGAGGTCTGCGGTGACCCGGAGCTGTTCCGGCAGGCGCTGATCGCCCAGATCGACGCCTACGAGTACAGCGCCGAGCGGACCCGCATGGTGATCCCGTTCGCCCGGCTGCTCCAGGAGTACGATCGGGACCCGGGCGCCTTCGGCACGCGGGACACCTATGACCTGTTCTGGCGGTTCAAATGGGTGTCCGGCCGGATCGTGGAGTCCCCCGAGATCCCGCTGGAGTCCGCCACGGGCTGGCTGGAGGACATGGAACGTCGCTACCGGCTCGCCGGATACAGCGAGCGGGCCGTACGCCAGTCGGAGTTCTACCTCGCGCACGCCATCGGTGACGACGAGCGCGCCGAGCGGGCCATCAACCGCTGGCGGGCCGCTGAGCGCGACGGCATGAGCGACTGCCATGCCTGCGAGACCCACACCCAGGGCTGGTTCTGGACGATCAAGGGCGATGACGCGAAGGCGATCGAGATCTGGGAGCCGGTACTCGCGGGCAGTCAGACCTGCCGGGAGGAACCGCACCGGGTGCTCGCCCGCTCGCTGCTCCCCCTCGTCCGCCTCGGGCGCGCCGACGAGGCCCGGTCCCACCACCTGCGCGGCTACCGCATGGCGCGGGGCACGGAGAGCCTGTTGCGCTCGATCGGCGAGCACATCGAGTTCTGTGCCCTCACCGGCAACGAACCGCGCGGCCTGGAGATCCTCACCGAGCACACCGCCCTCCTGGGCCCTCTCGCGGACGTCGAGTCGCAGATGGAGTTCTACGGCGGCGTCCTGGTCCTGCTGCGCCGGCTGAGCCTGCTCGGGCACGGCGCCGACCCGTCCGTGTCGTACGAGGGCTCCCCCCGGACGGTCGACGAGCTGTACGGGATCCTGCATGCCGAGGCCCTGGGAATCGCCGGGCGCTTCGACGTGCGCAACGGCAACACCCGGACGTCGGACGTGCTCCGCACCCGCATCGAGCAGGCTCCACTGCTCGACGTACTGCCGCTCGGGGTACGCAGCACAGCGCTGCCCGAGCCGGCCGGGGTCCCGGCACCGGCTCTCTTCCCGGTGCCCGCCGCGGCGCCGGCCACCGACTTCGCCGAGTTGGTGGAGCGCGCCCGGCAGGCCCGCGACCAGGGGCATCCGGCCGCCGACGGGCTGTGGGCCGAGGTGGCCGCACGGCTGGACGAGCGGAGCGGGCAGGACGGGCAGGACGCCGAACCCCTGCTCCTGGCGGACGTGGCGGACCATCGTGCGCTGTCCGCCGCCCGGAGCGGCGCTGCCGACGCGGCCGAGCTGCTGACGGCGGTCCGCGACCGGTATCGCGCCCTCGGCCGGGCGGAGCGGGCGGCCCTGGCCGAACTGCGGCTGGCGACCGCGGCCGCGCAGGCCGTCGGCGCGCCGGGGGAGATCCGGGCACTGCTCGCGGCGGCCCTGCAGTCCGCGGAGGCCTTGGATCCGGCCGAGCCGCTGCGCACCCGCCGGATCGCGCTCGCGGAACTGACCTCGATCCGCGTGGAGTCCTACCTGCGCTCGGTCGAGGCCGCCCACTCGGACGCGCCGGGCGACGGCCACGACCACGGCCACGGCCACTCCGACGGGCACGACGAGTTCGCCGCCGAACTGGCCGCCTTCGCCGCGGCCTACGACGAGACGCTCCCCGACGTGGTCGCGGAGGCCGAGGAGACGCTCGGGCGCCTGGCCCTGTCGCAGGGGGACCCCGACAGGGCCGCGACACTGCTGGCCGCGGCTGCCGCCCGGTCGGTCGCGGCGGGTCGGCCGTGGGAGGCGGTGGACCCCCTGGCACTGCGGGCCGGCGTACTGGTCTCGCTCGGCCGGCCCGAGGAGGCCCAGGAGGCGGCACTTTCCGCGCTGGAACACGCCTCGGAGGTGACCGATGCCGATACGCAGGGCGTCGTACGGCTCACCCTGGCGGACATCCTGCTGCGGTGCGGGGCGGCGGGGGAGGCGACCGTACACGCCCTGACCGCGGCGCACTGGTTCGACCAGGCCGGTCGCACCGCGGACGGCGGGGCCCAGGCCCGGCTGCTGCTGGCCCGGGCGTACGCACGGGACGGTCGCCCCGCCGACGCGGCGGAGGTGCTGCAGTCGACGCTGCCGGACCTCCTGGAGCACGGCGAGGGGCAGGCCGTTTCCGTCCGGGAGTTCCTGGGCGACCTGCTGGGCGAGCTGCGGGAGCCGCGGCCGGCGGCCGAGCAGTACCTGCTGGCGGCGGAGTTGGCGAAGGACTGGGAGGACCAGCGTCCGCACGCGGGTCTCGCCCAGTCGGCGGCCGACCAGCTCTCGATGGCCGACCTGGTGCCGGAGGCGGTCGCCGCGTACGAGCGGGCCCTGGAACTGCACCGGCAGACGGACGGGGTTCCGGTCGCCGAGGTACGGATGCTGCGCTCGCTGGCCTGGTTGGAGCTGCGCGAGGGGGTCACCGACGCGGGAGTGGCACGGGCGCGGGCCCGGATGGACGAGGCGGCCGCGGTGCTGGAGGTCTTGCTGGCCTCGGATCCGCAGGCACCGGAGCTGCGTTCCGAACTCGCCCAGACCTGGCACCAGCTGGCCCAGGTCCTCGACCGGCGCGTCAGTACCCAGGAGGACGAAGACGAAGACGAGACCGGCACGGGCTCGGACGGCCTCGTACTCCTGGACAAGGCCGAGATTGAGGCGCTGCGGCTGGAGGAGGTCCGCCTGTGGGACCGGGCGGCCGGGATCTACGGGGAACTGGGCACGGACCATCTGGAGGACCGGTTCCAGTGCCTGAGCAGCGCCGCCTGGACCGAGCACGAGCTGGGCCGTGCGGAAGCGGGCGCCGCCCGGATGTCCGCTCTGGCCGACGAGCTCCGGGCACTGCCCGAGGGCACGGCCCCGGAGTGGCTGCTGCCCAGCGCGGAGCGGTCCGCGAAGAGCCTGATGGCCTGATGGCCTGAGCCATCTGCTCCGGCCCCGCCGCCCGATGGCGGCAGGGCCGGAGCCGGTGGTGGCTCAGCCCAGCTGCGCGAGCGCCTCGGTGGCGATCCGCTCGAAGACGCGCTCGTCGGCGGCGAAGTCGGAGTCCGGGATCGGCGCGTGGATCACCAGCTCGGTGAAGCCGAGCTCGCGGTGGCGTCCCGCGAAGTCGACGAAGGCGTCCACCGACTCCAGCATCGTGTTGCGCTCCGGGGTGAAGCCGGTCAGGAGGATCTTCTCCATGGGCTCGGGTGCCCGCCCGATCTCCGCGAACGCCTTGTCCAGCTTGGCGATCTGCCCGCGCATGGCCTCCAGCGACTGCTCGGGCGTGCCCGCCTCGAACAGCTTCGGATCGCCGGTGGTCACCCAGGCCTGGCCGTGGGCGGCGGCGAGCTTGAGGCCGCGCGGCCCGGTCGCGGCGACCGCGAACGGCAGGCGCGGCCGCTGCACGCAGCCGGGGATGTTGCGGGCCTCGTCGGCGGAGTAGAAGGTGCCCTGCTGGGTCACCGCGTCTTCGGTCAGCAGCTTGTCCAGCAGCTCGACGAACTCTGCGAAGCGATCGGCGCGCTCGCGCGGGGTCCACGCCTCCTGGCCCAGGGCCGTGGCGTCGAAGCCATTGCCGCCCGCACCGATGCCGAGGGTCACGCGCCCGCCGGAGATGTCGTCCAGGCTGATGAGGTCCTTGGCGAGGGTCACCGGGTGCCGGAAGTTCGGCGAGGTGACAAGGGTGCCCAAACGGATACTCCGCGTCACCGTCGCCGCGGCCGTGAGCGTGGGGATCGCTCCGAACCACGGCCCGTCCCGGAAGGACCGCCAGGACAGGTGGTCGTAGGTGTATGCGGCGTGGAACCCGAGGTCTTCGGCCCGTCGCCAGATCTTCTGCCCCTCGCTCCACCGGTGGATGGGGAGGATCACCGTGCTCAGTCGCATGCCCCCGACCCTACGCTTACGCACCGGCGGGTGAGGGTTCGCGCAACCCGCAGCGGCGTGACCTGCGCGGCCACTAGCGTGGCGCCATGGGCGTACTGGGTAAGGCCGAGCTTGAGGCGATGGTCGATGAGGCCATCGTGGACGCGTATAACGAGGACGAGCAGCTGACCGGCCTGTTCACCATGATCGATGAGCACCTTGTGGTGCCGTTCGGCACGACGGTTCTCGGGGTCGAGGTGACCGTGCGCGGCGTCGACCTCACCCAGGACGGCCGGATCGTCGCTCTGTGCTCTTGCGGCCACGTTCGGCAGGAGATCGGGATCCTGGACCTGCCGATGCCGACGCCTCCCCCGGACGGTGCCGAGTGGGTCGAGGCCTACCGGCACTGGGCCGGCTGACGCCAAGCGGATCGCACCACCTCGGAACCGGCTCGTACGGAAAGGCAGGACGTGGCAATCGCCGCACGGGATGCGAATCACGGCATCGATGGGCGCTCGCTCAGTGAGCTCATCGAGCGCAGCGCCGAGTTGAAGGGCGAGCTGGTCGTCTTCGGGCAGAGTGCGCGCTTCGACCAGTGGTTGACGCCCCTCCTGCTTGATGCCGCAGGGCCTGAGCGGCAGTTGGACGAGGGCACGGCGATCCGAATCACCGATCACTTCCTCCTGCGGTACCGCCTGCCGGACGGGTCGACCGTGGTGGACCGCTTCGTGGCCCGACGGCGGGATCTGACCGAGCTGGACCGGAAGCTGCTGCTCGGCTGGCGTGACCCGGTCGAGGGGATCTTCGAGATCCGGCGCAAGGACGGGGACGCCATCGTCCTGCTGAACCTGGTCGACGACCTGGAGTACCGCACGTACTCGAACGTCGGGCGGGCGGCCTTCCGCGGAGTGTCCAAGGGAGGGTTCCTCCTCGCCTGCCTGGTGCCCGTCCACGCGGCCGACACGGCGTGGCTGATCTCCGGGGCGATGGAGTACTACCCGAAGTCCAGCGCCGCCGAGATTGGGCAGGCCGCGCTTGAATTGGCCACCAGCCGGCCCGAGCTCGTCTTCCGCAACCCCGAGAAGATCGAGCAGGGGTGGGCGCGGATGCGCGAGGACCGGGCCGCGTTCGTCGAGTTCTGCGGGGGTGACGAACTGATCCTTCCGCCCACCGAGGCCGAAGACCTTCTCAACGCCTACTACCGTCACCGCCAGGAGGCCGCCGTCGCCGGACGGCCGCGCCGTGGCCGGGGCAGACTGCTTCCCGGCCTGGACCTGCCGGCCTTCGTGCTGCCGCGAGAACTCGCGGACTCGGACACCATCGGCGTCATCCACGACGAGGTCGACGGCCTCAACTTCTACGCCGACTACGGGATGCTGCGGGACCTCTTCGCAGACCCTGCCCTGGCGGGGCGCAGGCAGCACCAAGACCTGCTGCGCACGTACCTGCGCGAGGAGTCGATCGCACCGCTGCCGATCCGCCGTCTGGCTTCCGCTCACCCGAACACCGCCGACGCGGTGTTCCGGAAGCTTCTGCGGAAACCGGGATTCACCTGGAGCGAGCACGGCGAGACGCTGCTGCGGCGACGCAAGCCCTGGTACTTCGAGAGCGAGCCGCGTCCGGGGGTGTCAGTCATCGGCAGCCGTCTGAGTCAGCTGCTCGGTATCGGACGGCGCTGAGCGCCCTTGCGGAGAAGCCCCGACAGCAACATGCATACCGCAGTATGCTGAATCCATGGCCGATACGACCCGCATCACGGTCACTCTGCCCACGGAGCAGGTGGCGGAGCTGAAGAGGCTCACAAACAACGTCTCCGGCTACGTCGCGGAGGCGGTCGCCCGCCAGATCAGGCATCAGCTCCTCGGTGAGGAGCTGCGCCGCTACGAGGAGGAGTACGGCGCCTTCACCGACGAGGAGCTGGCCGCAGCCGAAGCCAGAATCTTCGGCACGGCCGATCACGAGGACTCGGCGAGCGCTGCGTGAGCAATCGCATGGAGACCGTCGTACTGGACTCCCAAGGTCTGTCCGCCTGGATCTCGCAGGACCGGGGCGTGCTTGCGATGATCCGGTCCTTCCATTCGATGGCAGCCGATCTGGTGGTCTGCTCCAACACCATCGTGGAAGTCATGCACGCCCGCGTGAACACCGCCCGACTGAACTGGGTGCTCTCCCAGGTCAAGGTCGAAGCGGTGACCGAGCAGGCGGCCAGAGCCGCCGCTGGGCTGCTGAAAGAGGCCGGACTGCACGGCCACAAGTACGCGATCGACGCCACCGTCGCCGAGCTGGCGCTCCGCCAGCCAGGCCCGGTGGCCATGCTCACGTCGGATATCGACGACATGGCCAAGCTGTGCGGCAAGCGCATCCGGCTCATCTCGACCTGACTGTCCTCGGGGCCGCACCAGAATCTTCCCTGCGTACGTCTTCCCAGGTCAGGCTGCGATAGGCGAACGAGGCTTGACTGAAGTGACGAGGGTGCCCAGACGCATCCGCTCGGTGACGGCGGCCGCGGCGGTCAGAGTGGGTACCGCGCCGAACCACGGGCCGTCCCGGAAGGTCCGCCAGGACAGGTGGTCGTAGGTATAGGCGGTGTGGAAGCCGAGCCGCTCGGCCCGCACCCACTGGTCGCGGCCTCCCTCGTGCCACGCGCGTACCGGAAGGATCACAGTGCTCAGACGCAGACTCATGCATCGAGCCTACGGTGGCCTGCCGCCGTGTTTCACGTGAAACATGGCTGGGTGGTCTCTTGTTTCACGTGAAACATCGCTCACGGCCCGGGAGTGCGACCGGCCCTGGCTCTGCGCCCGAGTCCCATGGGTGAAGATGGAGCCGTGACCTCGGCTCCTCAGTGCCCGGACGGGCCAACCCCCACGCCCCGGCTCATCGCCACCGACCTCGACGGCACCCTGCTGCGCGACGACAAATCCGTCTCGACGCGGACCATCGCCGCGCTCGCCGCCGCCGAAGAGGCCGGCATCGAGGTCTTCTTCGTCACGGGCCGCCCGGCCCGTTGGATGGACGTCGTCCGCGACCACGTACACGGCCATGGACTGGCGATCTGCGCGAACGGTGCCGCCGTGGTCGACCTGCGCGGGGAGCCGGAGTTCGTCGAGGTCAGAGCGCTGCCCCGGAGCACCGCACTCAAGGTGATGGAGGCCCTGCGAGCCGCTGCCCCCGGCACTTCCTTCGCGGTCGAGCTGACCACCGGGATCAACTACGAGCCGGCCTACCCGCCCTTCTTCCAGGACCCTGGTGCCAACGTGGCCACGGCCGAGAAGCTCCTCGCCGAGGACACGGACGAGAACTCCGCCCCCGTGCTCAAGCTGCTCGCGCACCACGGCGAGCTGGCCCCGGACGAGTTCCTGACCCTGGCCCGCTCCGTCGCGGGCACGTACGCCTCGATCACCCGCTCAAGCCCGACCGCCCTGCTGGAGATCAGCGGGCTGGGCGTGTCCAAGGCCAGCACCCTGGAGCTGTGCTGCGAGGAGCGCGGCATCTCCCCCACGGAGGTGGTCGCCTTCGGGGACATGCCGAACGACATCGAGATGCTCGTCTGGGCGGGCACCTCGTACGCGATGGCCAACGCCCATCCGGCCGTGATCGCGGCCGCGTCCGGCCGGACGGTCGCCAACAACGAGGACGGGGTCGCCGTCGTCATCGAGCAGATCCTGGCCGAGCGCGCCGAGCGCGCCGAGCGCGCCGCCCGCGCCGCCCGCGCCGAGTCCGAGCTGTAGCGAGCCCGCGCAGGCGGCAACCGGCAGAGCCTAGAGCGGGGCCTCCCAGACCAGGGTGGTCCCGCCGCCGTTCTCGCCGATGCCCGGTCCGTAGGAACTGGAACCGCCCAGTGACTCGGCCCGGCGGCGCAGATTGCGCAGCCCGCTGCGCCGTCCGCCCTCGGCGATGCCCACCCCGTCGTCGGCGACCTCCAACCGCACCCCGGGCCGTCCGTCGGCCAAGGTGACGGTGGAGTCGAGGACCACCTCGATCCGGCCCGCGTCCGCGTGCCGGAAGGCGTTCGACAGTGCCTCGCGCAGAGCGGCGATCAGGTTCTTGCCCACCAGTTCGCCGACGACCGCGTCGATCGGGCCGAGGAAGCGGTGCGCGGGCTTGAAGCCCAGCGGTACGGCAGCCATGTTGATCTCCCGCAGCACCCGGGTACGCAGTCCCGAGGGGGCCTCCGCCGGTCCCTGCTGGAGCGCGAAGATCGCGGTGCGGATCTCCTGGATCGTCACGTCCAGCTCGTCCACGGCTTTGCCGACCCCGTCGCGGACCTCAGGGACGATGGACCGGCGCTGGGCTCCCTCCAGCATCATCCCGGTGGCGAACAGCCGCTGGATGACCAGGTCGTGCAGATCGCGGGCGATCCGGTCGCGGTCCTCGAAGACGGCCAGCCGCTCCCGGTCGCGCTGCGCCTCCGCCATCATCAGCGCGAGCGCCGCCTGGGAGGCGAACTGCGTGGCGAGGGTTCGTTCCGCCTCGGTGAAAGGCCTCTTTCCTCGGGCCCGTGGGGTGACCAACGCGCCGAGCACTCGGCCGCCGCTCTGCAGGGGCAGCATCATGCAGGCCCCGTACTGGCTGGTCAGCCGGCTGATCATGCGCGGATCGCTGGCCGCATCGTCCACGAAGACCGGCTCGCCCTCCAGCAGCCTGGCCACCACCGGGCTCTCGGCCGGGATCACCAACCCGAGTGAGGTGGCGGGGTTCTCCGCGGAGACGGCGACGATCTCCATTCCGCCGTCCTCGGCGGGCAGCATCACGATCCCCGCGGCCGAATCGGCCAGGTGCCGGGCCTGTTCGGCGACGACCGCGAGGGCGTCGTCCGCATCCCCGCCCGAGAGCAGGGCGGTGGTGACGGCCACCGAGCCGTCGATCCACCGCTCGCGCTGGGTGGCGGCCTCGTAGAGGCGGGCGTTGCCGATGGCGATACCGGCCTCGGTGGCCAGCACCCGGACCATGTGGACGTCGTAGTCGTTGAACTGGCCGCCGCCGTTCTTCTCGGCGAGGTACAGGTTGCCGAAGATCTCCCCCTGGACCCGGATCGGAACGCCGAGGAACGTCCGCATGGGCGGGTGGTGCGGGGGGAAGCCGGCCGAGCGCGGATCCTTCGTCAGATCGGCGAGCCGGACCGTGTCGGGGTGCGAGATCAGGGCGCCGAGCAGGCCCCGCTTCCCGTCCGGACGGTGTCCGATCCGCCGCGTCGTCTCGGGGCTGACCCCGTACGTGACGAAGTCCGAGAGCCCGCGGCCCTCGGTGTCCACGACCCCGATGGCCGCGTACCGGGCGTCCGCGAGTTCGGCCGCGGTCTCGCAGATGCGGTCCAGCGTGGAGTGCAGTTCGAGGCCGGTACCGACCGAGCGCATCGCCTCCAGCAGTTGCGGCACCCGGGCAGTGAGCTCGGTGGACAACCCTTGGAGACTTCTGGTGGCCGCGGAGGCGGCCTCCAGCGGGTCCGGTGCATCCGGTCTGCCCGGCGTATCCGGCGCTGCCTCGGGCGATCCCTGCGGGCCCCGCCGTTCCTGCGGTCCCTGCGAATCCTGCGACTCCTGCACTGACATGCCCTTGAGCCTAGTTAGTCCCATTTATTGAGGAAAGTCGGCCAGGGCGCCGTCGACCTCCCTTTCGCGCTCCAGCAGCCGCCGCAGCGGCCCTTCGACGGCCGCCAGTTCCGCGTACGGGCCGCGCTGCACGACGTGTCCGCCGTCCAGCACGAGCACCTCGTCGACCGCCTCCAGGCCGGCGAGCCGGTGCGTGATCAGCACGGTGGTCCGGCCCTCGGTCGCGGCCAGCAGGTCCGCCGTCAGGGCGTCCGCGGTCGCCAGGTCCAGATGCTCGGCCGGCTCGTCCAGGACGAGCACCGGGAAGTCCGCGAGCAGCGCCCGCGCCAGGGCCAGCCGCTGGCGCTGGCCGCCGGAGATCCGTTCGCCGTGCTCGCCGACCAGGGTGTCCAGGCCGTCCGGGAGGCCGTCGGCCCAGTCCAGCAGCCGGGCGGCCGCGAGCGCCTCGCGCAGCTGGGCCTCGCTCGCCCCGGTGCGGGCCAGCCGCAGGTTCTCCCGTACCGAGCTGTCGAAGATGTGCGCGTCCTGGGCGCACAGCCCCACGAACCGGCGTACCGCGTCGCCGTCGAGCGTGCGCGCGTCGATGCCGCCGAGGGTGTACGAGCCCTCGTGCGGGTCCAGGAACCTCAGCAGGACCTGGGCCAGCGTGGTCTTGCCCGCACCCGAGGGGCCGACGACCGCGATGCGGCGGCCGGCCTCCAGAGTCAGGTTCAGCCCGTGCAGCGCGTCGCGCTCCTGGCCGTGGTGGCGGGTGGTGAGCCCGGCCAGCCTCAGCGGGAAGGGCGAGGCGGGCGCCTCGCGCACCTGCTCCGGTTCGGCGACCGGCACCGGTGCGTCGATGACCTCGTAGACCCGCTCGGCACTGCGGCGCACCCGCTGGCGGTACTGGACGGCCAGCGGAAGCCCGGTGACGGCCTCGAAGGCGGCGAGCGGAGTCAGTACGGCGACGGCCATGGCCACCCCGGACAGCCGACCGTCGTGCACCGCGTCGGCGGCGACGGCGGCCGCGGCCACCACGGTGAGCCCGCACACCAGGGCGGTCAGCCCGCTCCCGAGTCCGGTGGCGGCGGCCCCGCGGGCGGCGATCGAGGTCAGCGTACGGTCGCTCTGCCGCGCGGCGTCCTTGCGCCCGCCGAGTGCGCCGGCGACGGTCAGCTCGGCGGTACCGGTGAGCAGATCGGCCACCCGGGTGGCGAGCTCGCCCCGGGCGGGGGCGAGCCGCCGCTCCGCCCGCCGGGCGCAGGCCCCGCTGACGAGGGGCACCGCGACACCGGCGGCGAGCAGTCCCACGGCGAGAGCGGCCCCGGCTTCGGGCAGCAGCCAGGCGGTGAAGGCGACCGATCCGGTCCCGACGAGCACCGCGGTGCCGACCGGGAGCAGCCAGCGCAGCCAGTAGTCCTGGAGGGCGTCCGCGTCGGACACCAGGCGGGCCAGCAGGTCACCGCGCCGCTGCTCGCGCAGCCCGGCGGGGGCGATGCGCTCCAACTGCCGGTACACGGAGACCCTCAGGTCGGCGAGCATGCGCAGTACGGCGTCGTGCGACACGAGCCGCTCCGCGTACCGGAAGACGGCCCGGCCCATACCGAACGCCCTCGTCGCGGTGACGGCCACCATCAGGTAGAGCACGGGCGGCTGCTCCGAGGCCCGCGAGATCAGCCACCCGGAGACGGCCATCAGCCCGACGCTGCACCCCACGGCGAGCGCCCCGAGCAGCAGTCCCAGCCTGAACCGCCCCTGCCAGGCACTGGCCACGGCCCTGACCCGGCTGAGCGGGTCGGCTCCGCCCGAGTCCTTCCCCGCGGCCCTCTCCGCCTGCTCGGGCGCGGCCCCGAGGATCCACTCCCCGGGATCCCGCACCGGGGTCGCCCCCGGTTCGGCGGACCGGGGCGCGGCCGCCACGGGCTGGTGCTGTGGATCCGGTACGGGGGCCTGCCCCGCGGGGCCGGCGCCCACCGCGACCACCCGGTCCGCGACGGCCAGCAGCGCCGGCCGGTGCACGACCAGCAGGACGGTGCGCCCCACGGCGAGTCGGCGTACCGCCTCCACCACCGCGGCTTCGGTCTCCCCGTCCAGTGCGGCCGTCGGCTCGTCCAGCAGGAGCAGCGGGCGGTCGGCGAGGAAGGCCCGCGCGAGCGCGAGGCGCTGGCGCTGCCCGGCGGACAGGCCGGCTCCGCCCTCACCCAGCAGCGTGTCGGCACCCCGCGGCAGCGCGGCCACGAACTCCCGGGCCCCGGCGTCCCGCAGGGCCGCGGCGACCGCCTCCGCGGACGCGCCCGGCCGCGCCAGCCGTACGTTCTCGGCGATCGTGCCCGCGAACAGGTGCGGCCGCTGCGGGACCCAGGCGATCCGCTCGCGCCACTGCTCCGGGGACAGCTCGGCCAGGTCCACACCGCCGACCCGCACACCGCCCGCGGTCGGCGTGACGAATCCGAGCAGCACCTGGAGCAGTGTGGACTTGCCCGCCCCGCTCGGCCCGGTGAGGGCGACGCATTCGCCCGGTTCCACGACGAGCGAGACCGGAGCGGGCGAATCCTCGCCGCGGCCCGGGTAGCGGACGGCGACCCCGTCCAGCTCGATCCGCAGCCCCGCCCCGCCGGCCGGGACGGAGGCCGTGCCCCCGGCCTGCGGGACCGGGGTCTCCAGGACCTCGAAGATCTCCTCGGCGGCGGACAGCCCCTCCGCCGCCGCGTGGTACTGCGCGCCCACCTGCCGCAGCGGCAGGTACGCCTCGGGTGCCAGGATCAGGATGACGAGGCCGGTGTACAGGTCCAGTTCACCGTGGACGAGCCGCATGCCGATGGTCACGGCCACCAGCGCCACCGACAGGGTCGCCAGCAGCTCCAGGGCGAACGACGACAGGAAGGCGATGCGCAGCGTCCGCATCGTCGCCCGCCGGTAGTCGTCGGTGATCTTCCGGATCGACTCCGCCTGGGCCTTGGCTCGCCCGAACACCTTGAGGGTCGGCAGTCCGGCGACCACGTCCAGGAAGTGTCCCGACAGCCGGGACAGCAGCCGCCACTGGCGGTCCATCCGGGACTGTGTGGCCATGCCGATCAGTGCCATGAACAGGGGGATCAGCGGCAGCGTGACCACGATGATGGCCGCCGACACCCAGTCCTCGGTGACGATCCGGGCCAGGACCGCGACCGGTACGACCACCGCGAGCCCCAACTGGGGCAGGTAGCGGGAGAAGTAGTCGTCGAGCGCGTCCACGCCCCGGGTGGCGAGGGCCACCAGGGATCCGGTCCGCCGGCCGCCCAGCCAGCCGGGCCCCAGGTCGGCGGCCCGCTCCAGCAGCCGGCCCCGGAGCTCCGACTTGACCGCCGCGCTGGCCCGGTGCGCGGCCAGCTCCGTGAGCCAGGCCACCAGGCCGCGCCCCAGCGCCACCGCCGCGAGCAGCAGCAGCGGTGTCCGGAGCGCCGCCCCGTCCAGGCCCTCCTCGAATGCGCCCACCACGATCTGGGCGATGAGCACCGCCTGACCGACGACCAGCCCCGCCCCGGCAAGGCCCAGCGCTACCACCGCCCCCAGGAAGAGGCGGGTGGAGCGGGCGTACCGGAGCAGGCGCGGGTCGATCGGTTTCACGTGAAACATCCCCCAAGGCAGGGTCAAACAGGAGGGTCGGCGGCCGAGCCGTCAGCGGGCGTCAGTGCGCATCGGCGATGTGCTGCGTCCCGATCCGCTTGCGGAACACCCAGTAGGTCCAGCCCTGGTAGAGCAGGACGAGCGGCGTGGCCACTCCCGCGAGCCAGGTCATGATCTTCAGGGTGTACGGGCTGGACGAGGCGTTGGTGACCGTGAGGCTCCAGGCATCGTCGAGCGAGGAGGGCATGACGTTCGGGAAGAGCGTCAGGAACAGCATCGCGACGGCAGCCACGATGGTGACCCCGGACAGTGTGAACGACCAGCCCTCGCGGCCCGCCAGGTTGAAGCCCAGTGCCCCGACGAGAGCCAGCACGGCGACGATCATCGCGATCAGGCTCCCGCCGTCACCGCGCGAGACCTGGGTCCAGATCAGGAACACGAGCGCCAGCACCGCGGTGACCACACCCAGCCGGGTGGCCAGTTGGCGCGAGCGATCCCGGATGTCACCGACCGTCTTGAGCGAGGTGAAGACCGCGCCGTGGAAGGTGAACAGGGTGAGGGTGACCAGCCCGCCGAGGATCGAGTAGCCGTTGAGGAGGTCGAGGAAGGTGCCGACGTACTCCTTGTGCTCGTCGATCTTCACGCCCCGCACGATGTTGGCGAAGGCCACGCCCCACAGGAACGCGGGGATCAGCGAGGTCCAGAAGATCGCGTGTTCCCAGTTGGTCTGCCACTTGTCCTCGGGCCGCTTGTGGCGGTACTCGAAGGAGACGCCACGGATGATGAGGCAGACCAGGATGATCAGCAGCGGCAGGTAGAGCCCTGAGAAGAGGGTGGCGTACCAATCGGGGAAGGCGGCGAACGTCGCGCCGCCCGCGGTGAGCAGCCAGACCTCGTTGCCGTCCCAGACGGGTCCGATCGTGTTGATCAGGACCCGCTTCTCCTTGCGGTCCCGGGCGAGCAGCTTGGTCAGTACGCCGACTCCGAAGTCGAAGCCCTCCAGGAAGAAGTAGCCGATCCACAGGACGGCGATGAGTACGAACCAGACGTCATGGAGTTGCATGGTGTGGTCTCCTCAGCCTCAGTACGAGAAGGCCATCGGCCGGTCGGGGTTCTTGTCGTCTCCACCGATCTTGGTGGGCGGGTTGAGATCGGCCTCGGTGAGCTCGGGCGGGCCGGCCTTGACGTACTTCACGAGCAGCTTGACCTCGATGACCGCGAGCACGGCGTAGAGGAGTGTGAAGCCGATCATCGAGGTGAGCACCTCGCCCTGGGAGACGCCCGGCGAAACCGCGTCCCTGGTGCGCAGGACTCCGTAGACCACCCACGGCTGGCGGCCCATCTCGGTGAAGATCCAGCCCCAGGAGTTGGCGATCAGCGGGAAGCCCATGGTCCAGAGCGCGACGATCCAGTACAGGTTGGTGAACCTGGGGTTCAGCGCCTTCTTGAAGAGGACCAGGTGCGGGACCTCGCCCTCACCGGTGCGCAGCCCCGGCGGCAGCATGAACTTCTTGCGGGTCAGCCACAGCCCCAGCATTCCGATGCCGAGGGAGGCCATGCCGAAGCCGATCATCCAGCGGAAGCCCCAGTAGGCGACGGCGATGTTGGGCCGGTAGTCGCCGGGCCCGAACTTCTCCTGCTCGGCCTTGTTCACGTCGTTGATGCCCGGGACGAACGACGTGAAGTCGTCGTTGGCCAGGAAGGACAGCAGTCCAGGGACCTCTATCGCGACCTTGTTGTGGCCCTTGTCGACATCGCCGTAGGCGAAGATCGAGAAGGGTGCCGGTGCCTGGCCGTCCCAGAGCGCCTCGGCGGCGGCCATCTTCATCGGCTGCTGCTTGAACATGACCTTGCCGAGCAGGTCACCGCTGATGGCGGTGCCGAGTCCGGCGATGATCAGGGTGATCAGGCCGAGCCGCAGCGAGGTACGCATCACGGGGATGTGCTTCTTGCGGGCGAGGTGGTAGGCCGCGATGCCGACCATGAACGCGCCGCCGACCAGGAAGGCCGCCGTCATGGTGTGGAAGAACTGGGTCAGTGCGGTGTTCTGGGTGAGCACCAGCCAGAAGTCGGTGAGCTCGGCCCTGCCCCGCTCCTCGTTGATCCGGTAGCCGACCGGGTGCTGCATCCAGGAATTGGCCGCGAGGATGAAGTACGCGGAGAGGATGGTGCCGATCGAGACCATCCAGATGCAGGCCAGGTGGATCTTCTTCGGCAGCTTGTCCCAGCCGAAGATCCACAGCCCGATGAACGTCGACTCGAAGAAGAAGGCGATGAGCGCCTCGAAGGCCAGCGGGGCTCCGAAGATGTCGCCGACGAAGCGCGAGTAGTCGGACCAGTTCATGCCGAACTGGAACTCCTGGACGATGCCGGTGACGACACCCATCGCAATATTGATCAAGAAGAGCTTGCCCCAGAACTTCGTCGCCCTGAGGTACTTCTCCTTCTCGGTGCGCACCCACGCGGTCTGCAGGCCGGCGGTCAGCGCGGCGAGCGAGATCGTCAGGGGGACGAAGAGGAAGTGGTAGACGGTGGTAATGCCGAACTGCCATCGCGCCAATGTCTCTGGCGCCAACGCTACGTCCACGTCGTCGGTCTCCTTCGGGTCGCCGTGGTCACTGCGGCAGTTTGCCTGTTGTGTCCCACTCAATCCTGGAAAAAGCAGGACACGCTTGTGAACGCGTTCACATTCACAAGCATTATGTCGTACTGCTGTCGGCAACTTTCGACGGGGGTCCCCTCTAGCCAATATCTTCAACAGATTGTTGAATCTGGCGCATGCAGATACGAATCTCCTGGCCCTCGGGCCAGCTCACCGCGACCCTCGACGAGACTCCGACCGCCAAGGCCCTGGCCGATGCGCTCCCGATCTCGGCCTCCGCCAACACCTGGGGCGAGGAGGTCTACTTCGACACGGGCGTCTCCGTGGCCCTGGAGCCCGGCGCCCGGCAGGTCGTCGACCCGGGCACCGTCGCGTTCTGGACCGAGGGCGACGCACTCGCGCTGCCCTACGGCCCGACGCCCATCTCGCGCGGTGGCGAGAGCCGCCTGGCGAGCCCCTGCAACGTCCTCGGCTCGTTCGACGGCGACCCCCGCCTGCTCGCCACCGTCCGCGACGGCGACCCCGTCCGCGTGGAACTGGCGTAACCGCACCGGTCACGCCGTCCATGCCGTCCACGCCGTGGCACCGCGGCGGTGCTACAGCTCCTTGAAGAACGCCCCTGCCGTGTGCAGGAAGATGTCGTTCGCCTCGGACTCACCGATCGTGACCCGCAGGCCCTCGCCCGCGAAGGGCCGGACCACCACACCGGCCTTCTCGCAGGCCTGAGCGAACTCCGCGGTCCGCTCCCCCAGCCGCATCCACACGAAGTTCGCCTGCGTCTCCGGGACCACGGTCCAGCCCTGGGCCAGCAGCGTCGTGTGCACCCGCTCGCGCTCCCCGACCAGCGCCCCGACCCGGCCCATCAGCTCGTCCTCGGCACGCAGCGAGGCGACCGCCGCGTCCTGGGCGAGCTGGCTGACGCCGAAGGGCACCGCCGTCTTGCGCAGGGCCGCGGCCACCGGCTCGTGCGCCACCGCGAAGCCGACCCGCAGGCCGGCCAGCCCGTACGCCTTGGAGAACGTACGCAGCACGGCGACGTTCGGGCGGGTGCGGTAGAGCTCGATGCCGTCCGGCACCTCGGTGTCCCGGATGAACTCGCGGTACGCCTCGTCCAGCACCACCAGCACGTCGGAGGGCACCCGGTCCAGGAACCGCTCCAGCTCGGCCCGGCGCACGACGGTGCCGGTGGGGTTGTTGGGGTTGCAGACGAAGATCAGCCGCGTCCGGTCCGTGATCGCGTCGGCCATGGCGTCCAGGTCGTGCACGTCCCCCGCGGTCAGCGGGACCTCAACGGGCGTCGCGCCGGAGATCTGCGTGATGATCGGGTAAGCCTCAAAGGACCGCCAGGCGTACATGACCTCGTCGCCCGGGCCCGCCGTCGACTGGATCAGCGACTGGGCAACGCCCACCGAGCCGGTGCCGGTCGCGATGTGCTCGACCGGTACGCCGAACCGGTCGGCGAGCTCCGCCACCAGGCCCGAGCACGCCATGTCGGGGTAGCGGTTGAAGTTCCCGGCGGCGGCGACCGCGCTCTCCAGCACGCCCGGGAGCGGCGGGTACGGGTTCTCGTTCGAGGACAGCTTGTACGCGACGGCCCCGCCCGCGGCCGCGGGCTTGCCCGGCTTGTACGTAGGGATGCCGTCCAGTGCGGCGCGCAGCTTCGGGCTCTTCTCGCTCACTACAGGTCCTCCTCGACCATCCCGTACGACGTCGCCGTCGACTCAATACTCCTCACCTTATGAGGATTCCGCCCTCCCGAGAATGGGAGTGCCAGGAATGCGGGGGAGCGCACGCATATATGCGCACGCCGGTGGCCTGCGCCGTGGCGCGCGTCCCTCGTGCAGGTGAGTTGAGACCGGCCCGAGACCGTACCGCTTTGGCATGCCCGGACCCGACGACAAGCCCACTGCTCACCCCCTGCAACTAAAACCCTTCATTTCCAAGGTCATTGGGGGTGGCGAACCATGCAGAAACGTGCCTGTCAACGGCTGCATATGCATCCGGACCACGCAGCCCACCGAGCCCTACTATCGGCTCGCCATGACAGCAGCAGGGAAGCACCAGGTGAGCCGGACCGAGACCACCCGGCGGGCCGCCGGCCGACAGGGCCGGGCCGGCATCAGGGACGTGGCCGCTGCGGCGGGCGTCTCGATCACGACCGTCTCCGACGCGCTCAATGGCAAGGGGCGGCTGCCGGACGCCACCCGCCGCCACGTTCGCGAGGTCGCCGATCGGCTGGGCTACCGCCCCTCCGCCGCGGCCCGCACGCTCCGTACCGGCAAGTCGGGCCTCATCGGCCTGACCGTGACGACGTACGGGGATGAACCTTTCACCTTCACCGAATTCGCCTACTTCGCCGAGATGGCCCGGGCCGCCACCTCCGCCGCGCTCGCCCGCGGCTACGCCCTGGTCATCCTCCCAGCCACCTCCCGACACGACGTCTGGTCCAACGTGGCCCTCGACGGCACCGTCGTCATCGACCCCTCCGACCACGATCCGGTCGTCACCGAACTGGTCCGCCAAGGCCTGCCCGTGGTCTCCGACGGCCGCCCGGCCGGCTCCCTCCCCGTCACCGCCTGGGTCGACAACGACCACGAGGCCGCCGTACTCAACCTGCTCGACCACCTCGCCGCCGCCGGCGCCCGCCGGATCGGGCTGCTGACCGGAACCACCACCGACACCTACACCCGGCTCTCCACCACCGCCTACCTCAGCTGGTGCGAGCGCGTGGGCCAGGACCCCGTCTACGAGTCCTACCCCGCCCACGACCCGTGCGCGGGCGCCGTGGCCGCCGACCGGCTGCTCGCCCGCCCCGACCGGCCCGATGCCGTCTACGGGCTCTTCGACCCCAACGGCACCGACCTGCTCGCCGCCGCCCGGCGCTACGGCCTGCGCGTCCCCGAGGACCTGCTGCTCGTGTGCTGCAGCGAATCGACCGTGTACGCCAACACCGAACCGCCCATCACGACCCTCTCCCTCAAACCGCGCCGCATCGGCACCGCCGTCGTACAACTGCTCATCGACGCCATCGAGGGAGTGGACACCGGACGCCCCGTCGAACAAGTCGTCCCGACCGAACTGATCATCCGCACCTCGTCGCAGCGCAGGCAGCCCCGTACGACCGTCAGTCCGCCCCGTTCTCCGGCCAAGGACTGACCGCCAGACCGTCCGGTCGGCCTGGCCAACGGCCCGGCCGAGGATTCAGCAACACCGATATCGGTAGAAACTGGTAGGAACGATCGGCTCCGCACAGGATTCACCACCCCTGGTGCGTCACAGAGCGCGAGCCGCATTCCTATGATGGGCGCACGACATCACGGACCCTCCTCCCTTGAGGTGAGAAGGGTCCGCAGGTGTACGGCAGCGCGACGGTGGTGGAGGGGTCGATGACTCAGGGGGCCGGTCAGGGACCCGCGATGCGGACGGAGACGCTGCGGGACTTCCGGGTTCCGGTCACCGAACCCGCCCCGTACGCCGTATCCGCCGGGCTTTCCGGCGAGGCCCCCGTGTACGGCGAGTACCCCGCGTACTACGGCGAGAGCGTGCCGACCGTGCCCGCTCAGTCCGGATACGAGGCCGCAACCGCGGCCGCGCCCGTACGCGTACCCGCGCTCGCCATGAGCGAGGCACCCGAGGTGAGCGACCCCGAGGGCTACACCCCGACGCACCGCGACCTCCCGGTCATCGGACGCGGCGGCCCCGGAGACACCGTCCAGGTCCAGTACGTCCCCCAGGAGCGCTCCGCCGCGGGCCCCGGCCCGCTCTACGTCGTCGGCGACGTCCACGGCTACCTCGACGAGCTCGTCACCGAACTGCACGCCCAAGGCCTCATCGACACCGAGCAGCGCTGGTCCGCGGGCAACGCCCGTCTCTGGTTCCTCGGCGACTTCACCGACCGGGGCCCCGACGGCATCGGCGTCATCGACCTGGTCATGCGGCTGTCCGCCGAGGCCGCCGCCGCGGGCGGCTACTGCAAGGCACTCATGGGCAACCACGAACTCCTGCTCATCGGCGCCAAGCGGTTCGGCGACACACCCGTCAACTCGGGCGCCGGCACCGCCACCTTCCAAGCCGCCTGGCTCCTCAACGGCGGCCAGCGCACCGACATGGAGCGCCTGCAGGACGTCCACCTCCAGTGGATGTCACGGCTGGACGCGGCCGTCCTGGAGGAGGACCACCTGCTCCTCCACTCCGACACCACCGCGTACCTCGACTACGGCGACTCCATCGAGGACGTCAACGACACCATCCACGAGCTCCTCAACCGCAACGACGCCGACATCACCTGGGACCTCTTCCGCAAGTTCACCAAGCGGTTCGCCTTCCGCGACGAGGGGACCGGGCCGCAGGCCGTACGCGAACTGCTCGGTACCTACGGAGGCAGCCGCGTCGTGCACGGCCACAGCCCCATCCCGTACCTGCTGGGCGAGGTCGGCACGGAGGACGGCGACGAGTCCCGCGGCCCCGAGGCCGTGGACGGCCCGCACGTGTACGCGGAGGGGCTGGCCATCGCCATGGACGGGGGGGTGACCATGGCGGGCAAACTGCTCGTCGTACAACTCCCGCTGAACGACTGAGGGTTCCCCGAGCGGGGTATTTCCGGAAAGCCCCTGTCAACGTGTGGCGTGGGCGCTCTACCATCGCTCTATCCGTAGCAGGCTCTCCTCCGTTTGTGCCGGTGACCGGGTCTACGCGGGCAAACCGGCTTCTACGGAGCATCGGGGGATGCACATGACCAGCGCTCCGCACCTGCTGACCGAAGACCGACCGGAGTTCGATCGGCTCCTCGACGAGGCGCTGCGCACGCCGAGCGAACGGCCCGAGCTCGCCACCCTCGGCGAACGGCTGAACGCCGAACAACTGCGCACCATGGCCATGGACGCCAGCGACCTGCTGGCGGCGGCCGCCGCCGCCGAGTACGACCACTACGTGAAGGTGCGCGGCGAGCGGCGCGACGAGATCCTGTCCACGCCGACCGTGACGGGCCACGAGGACGCCGGTCAGGGCACCGGCGAGGGCGCGGGCATCAGCGCCGTGGTCGCCGTCCTCGCACCCGTCCTGGCGGGCACCGCCATGCTGATCTTCCTGCTGGTCGGCTACATCCTGAAGATGATCGAGCCCGAACCCGCCTTCGCCGACACCATGCTGACGGCTGGTTGGCTCTTCGGCGGGCTCACCGTGGCCGCGCTGCTCTTCGCGGTGATCGGGCTGCTCCTGACGGCCGTCCGCAACAGCTCCACCGAGGTGGTGGCGGAAGAGGCCGAGGTGGTGCCCGACGAGGTCTCGCGGGCCCGGGAGGCCTGGCGCAACGCGCTGCTGGAGCGCGGCATCATTCCGTTTCTACGGGATGCGCTGGCCGATCCGAGCTCGGGAACCGCGTATCCGATCCCCCGTACGCCAGGGGCCGGGCGCATCCCCAACCTGGGATACACCCGGCCCGACTTCACCAGCCCGGGGCCCCCCAAGCAGGGGCCCCGTCCCGGTTACTCGTCACCGGACTTCACCAGCCCGGACTTCGGCGGGCCGGACCACGACCCGGAGTGAGCTACAGACCGTTGGGCGCACCGGAGTAGGCCAGATCGCCCTTCCACTCGATGCCCTTGCTGCGGAGTCCGACCATCGGGTTCGGGGCCGGCAGGAGCTGGGTCCAGGCCTCGTCCCAGACGAAGGTCTGGCCATTCACATCACCGTGGGTCTGGAACACCATCCCGGTCGTGGTCAGAACCTTGATGTACGCGTCGTTGCCCTGGGCCTCGATGGAGATTCCGCAGGCGATGCCCTCCCGCCCGCCCGTGGGGAAGCCCGGGTTGTCGGCGTTGCTGATGTTCTGCCAGGCCGGCACGCCGCCGGGTACGGATGCCCGTCCCGCGTACGCGATGCCGCCCACGAGCGCGGCGTGGAAGTCCTCGGTGTTCGAGGGGGAGTAGCTGTCGATGTCGATGCACGGCCCGGTGGCGCCGGTCGCGCCCGTGGCACCCGTCGCACCGGTCGGGCCCGTCGGGCCCGTGGCACCGGTGGCACCCGTCGCGCCCGTCGCGCCTGTGGCACCCGTCGCACCGGTCGGGCCCGTCGGGCCCGTGGCACCGGTGGCACCCGTCGCACCCGTGGCACCCGTCGCACCCGTCGCACCCGTCGCACCCGTCGCACCCGTCGCACCGGTGCCACCGGTCGGGCCCGTCGGGCCGGTCGGGCCCGTATGCCCCTTCGGGCCCCGGGGGCCCGTCGGGCCCACGCACTTGTCGCTCTTCGGCGGATTCCCGGCCTTGGCCTTCTTGTCCGGGTCGTCGTGCTTCGACCGGCAGCGGTCCCCGGCATCGGGAACCGCCACCGTCTCCGCCGAGCGCGGCGTCGCGACGGCGGGGGCCGCGATGCTCGCCAGCACCAGCGCCACCGAGGCGAAGGTGCCTCCAGCCACCCAGCGGGCCCGTCGGGGCAACGGACCCAGCAGTCGGGACCTGTCTTCAGAACTCATTTACCGCTCCTCGCACACACCGGGATCGAATGGTTCTCCGGAGCCCGGACACGAAGCCGGACTCCGCGGACATCCTGAAGAACCCTCAACCGATAAGCGGACCGCCTCGCCCATAGGTCAGCAGAACGGCGCAGCCCACACCGCCACATGGCTGTTCCCCCGGGGGCCACCCGGGTCCAGCCACCGGCGTGCCGCATCCGCCCCGCACCGGCCCCTGCCTAGGGTCGGCGGCCGTGAAGCCGACCATTTGCCTGTGCATGATCGTGAAGAACGAGTCCGCCGTCATCGAGCGGTGCCTCGACTCCGTACGGGGCCTCATCGACACCTGGGTCATCTCCGACACGGGTTCCACCGACGGCACCCAAGAGCTGATCCGGGGCGCCCTGCGCGGGATCCCCGGAGAACTGCACGAAGAGCCCTGGACCAACTTCGGGTACAACCGGAGCCTCAACATCAGCCACGCCCGGGGCAAGGCCGACTACCTGCTGCTCCTCGACGCCGACCTCGTCCTGCGCAGCGCCGGCCCGCTGCCCCCGCTCACCGCCGACTCGTACATGCTGCGCCACGAGGGCCCGACCGAGTACCGGATCAAACGGCTGGTGCGTGCGGACCGGGCCTGGCGGTACGAGGGCGTCACCCACGAGTACCTCACCTGCGACCGCCCGGACGAGAACGATCAGCGCCCGGGAGTCCAGGAGAACCTCGATGCGCTCGTCATCGAGGACTACGCCGACGGCGGCTCACGGCATGACAAGTTCGAACGCGATGCCCGCCTGCTCAGCGCCGAGTTCCAGCGCGACCCTTCGAATGCTCGTACCGTCTTCTATCTCGCCCAGACCCTGCGGGACATGGGCGACACCGAGGGTGCGATCCGGCTGTACGAACACCGCGCGACGATGGGCGGCTGGGATGAGGAGGTCTACTACGCCCTGCTCCAAGCGGGCGTGCTGAACGGCGAGTCGGGGGACTTCCCGGCTGCCATGGACGCCCTCTCGCGTGCCTGGGAGTTCCGGCCCAGCCGCCTGGAAGCCTGTTACGAACTGGCCTCCAGACTGAGGGTGTTGGGCCGCCACCACACCGCCCACGCGATCACCGGGTCGGTCCTGGGGCGCCCGGCACCGGAGGACCTGCTCTTCGTCCAGCCCTGGGTGTACCAGTGGGGGCTGCTCTTCGAGCACTCCATCACCGCGTACTGGGTGGGCGACATGGACGCCTCGCTACGGGCCTGCGACCAGTTGCTGACCATGCCCGAGCTGCCGGAGTCCTATCGCCGCCAGACCGAGACCAACCGCGGCTTCGCCCTTGCCCACAGCGGCCCGGCAGGCTCTGTTTCACGTGAAACATCCGTCCCTGTTTCACGTGAAACATCGGAAAGCTCGGCCTCGCCGGTCTAGCCGGCGGCCCGGTCTCCCCCAGCGGGAGCTTCTGCGCTGGAAACGAGGGAAGGTCAATTGGCTTCCGGTCCACCAGACCCCGGAACCGGACCCGACAAACAGAAATACGAGGTTCTCTCCGAACCTCATCAAGCCGCAGCACAATCAAGCTGCGACGACGTGAAGAATAATCTGGCCCGGGTTCGGAAGTCAGGCCAGAAGACAGCCGTTTGCTTCGAGTTTCAGCACCCGCAGCAACAGGCCGGATTTAAGCAGCTTGCGCCGCCGGTGGCCTCCAGTGGCGTCTGGTGTGACGCCGCACCCATGGACAAATCCGTCGTCACGCGCTTTGCAATCTGCTCAGTTCGTAACGTGTTGATTCTTCTCATCGACACGAAAACCGGGGCCACGCTCGGCAAGGCCACTGGAATTATCGAGCAGGAAATCGACACAGCCATCTCGTCAGTCGAGTTCTCCGAGCATCTTACTTTTAAGCTCGTGAAGTCGGAAATAACGACTTCCGCCATGACCGTAAAGATTGATTCCACCTGCTCGGTCGATGGCAGCTGCCGGCAGGACACACAGCCCTGGTCTTCCCCTCGCCCCATTACGGTCGGCGGCTCAATCGACGGTACATGGACTCGCTCCTGGACCGGAAATGTCGGTCACAAAGAGTTCCTCATCGACTACGCCATCACTGTCAGCATGGCCGGAACTTCCGGGACTGCTCGGTGGGGTGGAAATGGCCAGCCTGGCGGGGGGCAGTACAAAGTCCGTTGCGACAATGAGTTTGCCACATACGCAGGTTGTGTCGTACCGGCAGCCATCATGACTCTCGACGTGAATCCCATATACAGCGGGGCGCGTAAATATATTGCCGCGGCTCAGGAATCGATGAACACACACCCAGGGTGGGAAGGCCACGGGCAGCCCCTACACCGCGAGGCGAGCAAGCTTGAAGGGGGCATGAACCGCTCCGTCATATGCGATGGAACGTTCAGAGAGAGTTCCAGCACGCCGCCTCCAGTTCAGTGCGACGAGTGGCCTTTTGCAGGATCAAAGGAAAGTGGCCGGTCGCAGGGGGTGAAATCTGGTGCAGAATGCCAGCAGTACTTCGTGTACGCCACCACGGACAGCAGTGGCGCTCCAACGCTCGGACTCATGTGGCCTGGATTCCTCCAGGGCATGATGCCTTCACCTACGGCCAAGTGCGCTCGCGCCAGCATGACAAAGTTTGACAACGAAGGTGTGGGTGGCGATTTTGGGCGGCTAATCCAAAAATGGCGCCTCATCGACAATGACCCCTTCTGGGTGAACTCAGGGGCTGGACTTCCCTGGTAGGTTGGAACTGAATTCGCATGGGTCGGCCTGTCACGTGACGGGCCGACCTTCCAGCTTTCGAGTAAGCGAGGCAGTCGGATGACTGTGGACCTTTTCCCCAATTCGAATCTGTACGAGACCGGATATTGCGTCATCTTCGCAAAGGGGATTTCCGCAAAGGAACTCTTGGCGCGAGCAGGGAAGGAAGACATTCATCCGATTGGGATCAATCGGATGGAGGCGGAGGCGATCAAGGCTCTCGGCGAAGAAATTGACGAAGATATCGTCCCGGAGTTGAGCATCGAGGAACTGCACGATGCCGGGATTCTGGTGGACGACGGCCCACTGTTGCGCGCCGGAACCTTAGGGGACTGGTCTTTCGTGGTCGAATCCGAAGGCGCATTTCTTGCAGGGGAAGGGATTCTTGCAAGGGTTTCCGTCGGCTCAGTCGCGCTAGCCGCCCAGCTGAGTGACTCGATGGCTGCTTGGATTTCCTATGCGGAAAACGGCGAAGTCCTATCATCCTTTGACCCCCTCTTCCCTGAGCAGGACTATGGAACCCGTCCCGAACGCCTGGAGTCACTGACGGGCTACCGGGAGGCAATCGGAGGTGGCGACCGTTCAATCGCCTTCGAGAGTGCCTTCCGCAAGATCCAGCGCGAACTACACTGCGACATCCCCAAAGAGGTTGACGAACAGCGCCTGCTCACCATCAGAATCCCAGGAGGCTACTAGTCAATCCGGCACCACTCTGAGCTGCAACGGTCTCTGACCGCACAGGTCACCGCGAATTACCGTCCACCCACACGGGGCTGGGGCCGGTGGCCTCCACGGCTTTACCCACCTGTTCCGCTCGGGGCCCGCGTCGGGCTAGTCCAGGGGGCCACTCGATCAAATTCCGGGCAGGATCAAAGCCTGCCCGAGTTGCCGGACAGCGTAAGGCCCCCTGAACATGCCCGACCCCAACCCGAACAGGACACCGGCCAAAGCCGCTCCGGCCACCGGCGTTGGAACGTGACCGGCCAATTTCGGTAACGGTCGACCCGTGGGCGGCAGTTGGCACGCCAGGATCCCGGCGCGGGGGGAGTGTGCCGGGGCCTGGGGCAGAGGGGATGTCAGGCAGTTATCTCCGCCGGGGCCGTGACCGGCGGGCGGATGCCGGTCAGTTCTTCGGCGCGGTCCAGGAGAAGCGGTGCGAGCTTGGGGTAGAGGCCGCGCGCGACAGCTTGGAGCATTTCCGCGAGCGCGGCCAGTTCCCCAATGCGGCCAGCGGGAGTGTTGAGGATGTTCCCGAAGCGGCTGCGGACGTGAGTGGCGACGAGCGGGACACGAAGGCTGTAAGCGTGGAGGAGGCCGGGGTCGTAGCCCACAGGGACGCGGCCCCAGCGTTCCCAGTCCAGGAGCGTCAGCGGCATGGCGGTGACGTTGCCCCGGTGCAGGTCTCCGTGTCCGGTGACGCGCTCGATCCTGGCCGGGGCGGGGATGCCGAGGAACTGAGGAAAGGCCCGCTCGATCCAGTCGTCCCGCATGGTCTCCTTGACTCCCTCCACGTCCACCAGGCGGTCGAGGGAGCGGCGCAGCTCCGTCCACCACTCCTCGGGCAAAGCGGGGTTGCGGTTGAGTTCCGGGCTTCGGGGTGACACGACGGGGTGCGCCACCAGGTCCAAAACCTCAGCCTCGAAGGCGTACTCGCCCTGGGTCCAGTCGTAGGTTCCGTGGACGGCCGGACGCGGTACGTCGCGCGGGACCAAGGCGTCGGCCCCGGTGATTCCTTGCCCGTGCTTGCGTCCGGCGTTCTTGACCAGACTCCGGCTGCCCCTCAGCCAGTAAGGGCCCGAGCGGCGGCCCAGGGTGAAGCCCGCGAAGCCCCAGACCAGGGGCCCGGAGCAGATCAGGCCGACCTTTGCGGCGGCCCGGTCATGGGCCGCCGTCATGAGGGCCTGGACAGCCTCATCCGGTGGCAAGTTCATCGGTCACTCTCCTGAGGTGTTCGCGGGTGAGAGGCACGGCCAGGGCTCTGGCGGCATCGTCCCAGTGAGCGTGGCTACTCGCCGAGGTCAGCACGACGTCCAGGGCCGGGCAGGACGCAGCGGCCAGAAGGCCGGCGGCGCCGGGCGTGAGGCCGGGGCGGATCAGGTCCACCAGTTCGGGTGTCATGGCGTCGAGGAGGTCACCGCCGTGCAGGGGTGCGGAGCCGAAGGTGATCATCCCTGCGTCCTGGGCTTGGACCAGGGGCCCGCCACCGTTGAGGGCCTGCGTGATCGGCGCGTCCATGATCAGGCTCACCGGCATTTGCAGGCCGACTGCGCCGCAAAGCCCTCTCTGACAGTCTCGGCTGAGACACCCGGTTTGCCGGGTTAGTCTGGATGGGCGAGACAGGAGATCCCTTCAGCATGGCCAGCACCACCCCG
>NZ_JBFBBA010000041.1:0-69013 GCF_040682455.1 Streptomyces sp. NPDC051183 | reverse complement strand
GGGGGGGGGGGGGTGGGGGGGGGGGGGGGGGGGGGGGGGGGGGGGGGGGGGGGGGCGGGGGGGGGGGGCCCCCCCCCCGCCCCGGCTGGGCGGCTACCGCGCGGGGACGGTGCTGTCGTCGCGGGCCGGGTGGTGGGCGTCAACCGTGGAGTGGGCAACTAGGCCAGTCTCTTGAGTAGGTCGGTGACGACGCCGGCCTGCTCGGCGTTCAGGCCCTCGATCGTCAGGGAGATCGTGGCCCCCGAGGCGCCGACGACGGCCGTTGCGCTGAGCGGCTTGGACCCGGCGCCGATGACCGTGGTCTGCCTGCGGTACGGAGCGTCGGAGCGTATGAGGATGTCCGGCATGGTGGCGGCGAGCTCGTCCGCGATCTGCTGTGCGACAAGGGCGCGTTCGCGCCGTTCGGTGCGCTGCGCCCGGATCAGGGCCTGCCGCTCGTCACGCGCGGCCGCGTACTGGGGCAGGAGCCTGCGGCGGATGTGCCCGGCCACGTACCGGGGGCTGCGGGGCGTGACGCCGATTTCCGGGGAGGAGGGGCCGTAGCGGAGGTCGCGGGCCTTGGTGTCGGGCAGGAGGGCCCGGACGGTTCCGGGAAGGAGGACGAGTCGTCCGCCCCGGCCGTCGACGAGCTGGAAGCGGCCGGGCCAGGTGGCTGGCCGGGGTGACCATTGCGGCCCCAGCTCGGCGGCGACGGCGCGGGCGAACTCGGCCTCCGGATTGGGGGCGGTGCGGGTCGGGGTGGACACGGGGTGGAGCACCTTTCGTCGTTCATGGCACCCGGGGGCGCGGGCTGCCGCGCCCCCGGGTGCTTCGGTGGACCGGACTGCGGCTACTTCGCCCCGTCGGCGGCCTCGCGCTCCTCGCCGGTGAAGGTGAACTCGCCGGTCTGGGTGCCGCGCGCGACCATCCGGCCGGTGGCGGTGAGGGATTCGCGCGTCTGGGAGGTGTCGAATCCCAGGGTGGTGGCTGCGGGGACTCCGAGGCTGCCCGCGACCTCGAACGCGTCCTGGTTGGCGCCGAGGAACACCACCGTCCAGCCCTGCGCCCTGACCCCGTCGACCAGGTAGCGGACGACACCCGGCGTGTGCTGGCGGGAGCGGTTGTCCTTGCCGTCGGTCAGGATCACCAGGGTCACCTCGGCGGGCCTCTCGGAGTCCGGCAGCATCGCGATGCGAACCCCCTCGTTCCACACCGTCGAGCCGACGGCGTCCAGGAGGGCGGTCATGCCGCGCGGCTGGAGGGAGAACTCCGGGATGTCGGTGAGCGGGCGGGCGGTGTAGACGGTCTCGACCTCGTCGTCGAACTGCACGAGGGTGACGGTGGTGACGCCGGGTACCTGGCGCTGCTCGTCGAGGAGGGCGTTGAGCCCGCCCACGGTGTCCTCGCGGACGCGGTTCATGCTGCCGGAGCGGTCGAGGACGACGATGATGTGCCGACGGGCGGGGGTGGTCATGGGTGAGAACTCCTCATGCGGGATGGTTCGTGATGGCCGATCCAAGGCTTGCCCTCCTTGTTTCGACATAGACTATTCTACCTATCGAGGTGGTGGGTGTCAATCGAGCGGGAGTCAGGCTTGCCGGCCCTGCTCCCGCAGCCACAGTCGTTCGCCTGCCCGTTTGGCCGCGCGGCGGGCCCATCGCCGCGTACGGCGCCGCAGGGCCCCGCGGATCGAGAGGGGTGCCGCCCCTGCGGGGTGGCGCAGGGCGGGCGGCCGCGGTTAGGCCTTGGTGTCGGCGGGAGCGGCCTCGGTCCGGCATGCGTGGTTGAAGATGCTCCTGCGGGTGGCCAGGACGCCGACAAGGCCGGCCGCCGAAATTCGTACGCCGCAGGCGCAGTCCAGTTCCGTGTACGGCGCGGGGGAGGGCTGGCGGCGGCTCCAGAAGCGCGGGAAGCGGCGCTCCGTGGGGCGGGTGGTCGCAACGGGGGTCTCGGCGGTGTAGGCGTTCACGAAATCGCTCCTCATGGGCGGCAGTGGGGCCGATCCAGGGCTTGCCCTCCCTTTCTCGACATTGACTAGTCTACTTGACGTTCGTGGGTGGCGTCAACTCCGGGTCCCGGTCGCCGTGCGTCTTCACCCGGAGCTGGACGCACACAGGCCGGCTCCGGCAGGCGAGTAGGCCCCGGCGTCACCAGGGGCTGGCGGTCTGGCCGTTCGCCCACATGAGGGTGGTCTCGATCCCGGTGAACCAGTCGTGCGGGAGGTCGCGGCGCTGATGCGCGGCCGCGCTCGCGGCCCACCGTTCCGCCTCGATCTCGAGGATCCCCGGCCCGCCCGGGGTTTTTTGTCCGGTGAGCGGGCCGTGCGGTGTTTCCGCGGCTAGCCAGGCGAGCGCCTCGGCGGCGCCGCGCAGGTGGGGGGAGTCGGTGTCGTGCCCGGCGATGGCGCGGCGGTGGGCCAGGATCGGGGCGGCGCCGGGGCGGATCGCCGAGGGGCGTTCACGGTCGCCACCCAGGGCCCTGAGGGTCTCCGTCGGCGCGGCGTGGGTGGCGGCGAGGATCGCGGCGAAGAGTTCCTCGCGGCGGGCGTAGCGGGGGTCGTAGCCCATCAGCCAGACGGTCGGGTTGGAATTGGCGGGGTCGGCGTCTCGCCAGAGCTGCGCGAAGTACGACTCCAGTCCCTCGTCGTAGCCCCAGGCGCTGAGCTCGGACCAGCCGTCGATGTCCAGGGCGAAACGGAAGCTGCACGGGGCGGTGGGGGCTGCCATCAGCTTGCCACCCACCCGAAGAGCAGCCATGCCGGCTGTCCGTCGACGGGGTGGAGGGGAAGGGCTCCGGCCGGGCCCCACTTGTCGCGGATGCGGTCGTCGTCGGCTTCGATCAGCTCGTGGGCGCGGGCCTGGGCGTCGTCCTCGGTCCTTGCTTCCTCCTCGATCAGCACTACTTCGTCCTTCGTTGCGACCGTTCCGGAGTAGGGGTCGTGGCCGTACTCGTGCTGGGCCTGCTCGACGGCGTCACGGAACGCCTCGTGGAGCGTCGCTCCGCTCATCACCTGGTAAAAGTCGTGTGCACCCACGGCTGTCTCCTCGGCTCGGTGGTATGTGGTGCGCGATCCAGGGCTTACCCTCCCTGTCGCGACTTTGACTATTCTACTCACATTTGTGGGGGGTGGCAACCGGTGCGGTGGGGAGGGCGGCACGGCGGCGGGCGCGGGGGCGTCCCCACAGCCGCAGCACGGTCCGGTAGGCGAGCCCGGGACAGCCGTTGTCGTAGAGAGTGCGATACGCGGTGCGCCGTGCCGCGTCGTCGCGGGCTTCGGCGTCGAGCTCGTCGCGCTCGGCGCGCAGGTATCCCAGGTAGACCGCGCCGAGCATGTTGTCGGTGAGCTGGCCCATGACGGCCTCGTCGGTGAGACCGTCGCGTTCGGCAACGCGCCGTACGAGCCGGGCCACATGCTCGACGGCCTGTTCCATGGCCTGGGCCCCGAAGTCTTCTTCGCAGACGAGGGCGGGCAGTTGCGTGTTCACGATGTTCTCCAGGTTCGGCGGGATGTGTGGGGTGCGGCGGAGTGCTGGCGGCGTCGTGACCGCGGACCGTTTCTTCCCCGCCCTCCCTGCGCGTTGAGAGTTCGGAGGGGCGGGTGGGTGTGGGCAGGGGAGGCAGGGAGTACCGGAGCCGGTGGAGCGACGCAGGAGCGGTCCGGCGAGGACACGGACCGGACGACCGTGCGGGCCGGGGCGCAGCGACGGACCGCCTGGAGGTCGGGGTCCCGGCTGCACCGGGGTCTGATGGCGTGTTCTGGTGCGGGCCGCGTGCCGGCGACCTGCACCGCCGCGTACGGCGGTGCGCACCGGGGCTCGGACGGGCGGGCCAGGCGACGTTGCTGAGGCTGGGCGAGCGGACGTTCGCGGCGGGATCAACTATCACAATGAACCGTCGCCAACCGCGCGGAACACGACCACCGGCACCTTGCCCGGGGGTGTCTGGCCTGCCCTCTGGGCTCCGGTGGCGGCCGGGCAGGGGGCGGGCTGGGTCTACAGGGCTGTCTGGGAGCGGGGCGGCAGGTGCTCCCTGACTGCGGCGATCAGGGCCTCGCAGTCCTCCTGGAGGGTGCGGTTCCCTCCCTGGGAGTCGTAGATCACCGTGTACTCGCCAGTTTCGTGGTCGCGGTGATCAGCTACGAGGGCGTCGTGGTCCTCGACGGCGTGGTCGACGGTGACATCGGATCCGTCAGTGCGGACTCCGCTGATGGTGATTACGGCGGTGGGGGTGGGGACGTAGACGAAGGACCCTGCGCTGTCTCCGCTCTGTCCGGCGGCGATCTGGTGGCGGTCGAGAGCGCCGAGCAGGTAGTGGGCCAGGGTGGTGGTCATAGGTGCTCCGATAAGGGGAGGGCGGCCTGGGGCGGGGAGTTGCTCCCCGCCCCGGGCCTCGGCGGGTCAGGACGCGGTCAGCTGGTGGGTGTGAAGGTGCCGTGGACGCAGCTGGTTCCGTTCGGGCGGTGGAGCCACGGCGCGCACCACGAGCAGTGCTCGTCCTCGAAGGCCCCGCACCGGGCGCACGCCGGTCCCCAGGGCGGGGGCGTGGTGACCGGCTCGGCGCGCCAGGACTCGGAGGAGTCCCAGGGCGTGGGCGGGGGGCCGGTGAACAGGATGATCCCGCCGGGGTGGAACTCGGCCTGGCCGTGCGGCCATCCAACGGGGGGCTTGCGCATGCAGCTCGCCACGGCTGCGCGCACGGTGGTCCCGCGCCAGGTCTGCGGGCCGCTGGCGGTGCCGGGCGGCGGCGTGACCGTGTAGGCCTCGGAGTAGAGGAAGCGGCGGACCCCTGGCGGCCGCTTCGGCGGAGCTGTAGTAGTGCGCGGTGACCGGGTGGGGGGCGGCAGTCGGCTGCTGGTACGTCATCGCGGTGTCCTTCGTCGGCGCGGGCACCTGGCCGGGTGATGGGTATGTGCCGCTCCCCCGACCGGCGTCTACTCCCTCAGGTGGTTTGGTCAGGCTGTGCGCTGGAGGTCCTTCCAGGTCGCGTACGGGGTCTGGAAGTCCCCGAAGCAGAGCTGGGCCCGGTCGATGACCCAGCGGCTGAACTCTGCGGCTTCGGCCTCGGTGGAACCTCCGGCACGCGCGGTCTCCTTCAGGTCCTCGATGAAGATCGTGTTGCTGGAGAGGGAGTCGTGCGGCAGGACGGAGAGGATCGGCTCACCGCCCGGGGCGGCGTCCGCGGGGCGCTCGCCGTGCATGGAGCCGGGTGTGAGCAGGCAGTCCAGGCCGAGGAAGTCCTTGCCGACCCAGGGGCTGGGCCACATGGTGACGGGGAGCGCGGCCCGTACGGCGTCCTTGGGCATGGAGGGGACGGCGCCGGTGGGGGTGGCCGCGATGTGGGTGGAGACCTCTTCGGCGGTGACCGGCTCGGCCTTGGGGGCCCGGAAGTTGCGAGTCATGATCGCTCCGTAAGTGGTTGGTGGTGGCGCCGGGGCGGGTTCACCCTCCCTCCTTCCGACATAGACTAATCTACCTCATTGAGTGTCACCTGTCCACTCAGAGCGGGCCTTTTTGTAGGTCAGAACACCTTCAAACCGGGTCCGCGCGGGGGCTTCGCGGTCGCTGCCAGCATTCTGGCCGAGCGGGGTGGTTCCCTCCTTGGGCGGCGCTCACGGTGGGCCCTGCGGGCGTGCGGGGACGCGGCACGCTTTTCGCCGCGTCCCCGGGCGGTTGTGGGGCATGGTGCGGAGAGGTGCCCAAGGAGGGAACCACCCCGCGCCCCTTCACCCCTCACCCCACCGGGCCGCGCGGCGCCGTGGCGCTTCACCCCCCTCAGCAGGGTGGCCGGGGGTGCGGGGCAGCGCCCCTGCAGGCCCTACTCCGGCGCGCAGCGGAGCGCGTCGACCTCGCGGTCGGACAGCCACGGCCCGTCCTGCCGACGGGGAAGTCCAGCAGGAGCCGCTGCGCAACCGTTCTCCCGGCAGTTGGCTGCTCCCGGGAGGGTCAACTGCGGCGGCGCTTGACGATCACCGTGGCGGCGAGGCCGAGGCCCACGGCGGCGACTGCGCCGAGTGCCGGCCACTGCCAGGAGAGGCCGGATTCCGCGTCCGCTGCTTCCGCCCGAGGCGCCGCCGCCGCAGCTGTCGGGTCGGTGCCGGGGGCGGGGGTCTTCGGGGCGGCCGGAGCGGCCAGCGGGTCGACGTCGGGCGCCCCCGGGTCTCCCTCGTGGTCGAGCAGCACCTTGCGGGGGCGGGCGACTCCATAGCCCACCCAGTCGCTGCGCTTGGATCCGTCGGTGGGGGCTCCGGCGGTCTGGATGAGGACCCGGGCCACCTGGTTCGCGGTCCAGTCGGGGTGAGCCGACCACACGAGCGCGGCGGAGGCGGAAGCCAGACTGGTCGCGAACGAGGTGCCGCCGTTCCCCGTGCACCAGCCCTTGTTCTCGGCGCAGCGGATCTCGACCTTGCTGCCGACGGAGGTCAGGTCCGTGTCGGGCCCGTGGGAACTGAACGGCATGGCCTTACCGGTCGGGTCGACGGCTCCTACGCCGATGACCCCCGGCAGGCCGGCGATGGCGTTGGTCCAGTTCTTGCCCTCGCCCTCGTTGCCCATCGCAGCGAAGATCAGCAGCCCCTTGCTCTGGGCGTACTCGACGGCGGGCTTGACCTTGTCCATCGGCCAGTCCGGAGTCCAGCCGAGGGACAAGTTGATGATCTTGGCGCCGTTGTCGGCCGCGTACCGGATCCCCTTGGCGGCTTCGGACGCCACGGCGAACGCCATGGGGGTGCCGACGGACGTGCGGATGGGCAGCACCTTGGCGCCGGGAGCCAGTCCCTTGGGGCCGCCTGACGAGCCGTCGCCGACGATTGCCGCGGTCATGGTCGTCCCGTGCCCGACGAAGTCGTCGTGCGGCGGGTAGACGTAGTCCGGGCGCTCGAAAGGCGGCTCGATGTAGGAAACGCCTGGAAGAACGGAGTCGATCTTCCAGCCCGAGCCGTCCTTGACGCCGCTGTCGATGACGGCCACGGTGACGCCGCTGCCGTCCGCGATTTTCCACATCTCGTGGGCCTGCATCTTCGTGAGGTAGCTCCACGAGTCGGTGTCGGCGGCCGCTGGCAATGTCGTGCCGGCGCTGACCGCCACCGCTGCGACGACGATGCCGGCAGCCCTCAGCCATGATCCGTTCCGACGTATGGTGTCCTGCATTTCGCGCCCCTCGGTATCCGTGCGCTGCAATCTCGCGCGGACCTACCCCATCACACTGTCCGTTCGGAGTACCACCCGGCCCGAAATGGGACATTCAGGTTGCATGGGGATCCTTGCTGTGGACGAGCCCTGGGGCGTCTTCATCGCCGTCCCGGCCACCACCAGCGGCGTGTGCGGGGCGGTGCCGGGGGCTCGGGCATGGGCCCGGGTAGAGGGGCGACGCGGTCGGGCGGCGTACCGATCTTGTGGGGATGGACGCACGCTGGCTCTCCGGCCGGGGTGTACCGGTGTCCGTCGGCGGAGTTGAAGGATGCTTCGCCGCACGGCCGGTCGTAGATCACGAACTGCTCGCGCGGGTACCGCAGGGCGGGGCAGATCCCGCAGAGGCGGTGGCCGGAGTCGGGGTCGGTGTGGGGCGTCGGCCCGTCACTGGCCATGAGCCAGCATGACAGAGGCAGAGTCGGCCTCGGCCCAGAAAAGTAAGTCGGGGCCAGACGACACGGACCCGAAGGTCCGTACCGGCCTCGAAGGACCGGCTTGGGCAAAATCGTCTGACCCCTCACCACAAACCACCAGGCAGGGTTCCTCAAACTCAGAGAGCGAGGTCACCCACAAGGAGATTCGTAGGAGTAACTATAGCCGGGCAGGAGCTGCTCTAGTGCTGCGCCCGTATGCCGGCGGAGCTCAGCCGGCCAGCAGCCGCAGAGCAGGCGCCAGGTCTGGCATCGGGGCCTCCTCGCCGCCGCCGGGATCGGGATCGAAGTCCGTGCCGGCTCGCACGTCGAGGCGCCGGGGAGGCCGGACACCTGCGTCGTACCGCAGCGGCCAGATTTCGGCGTCGGCCGCGGACAAGGCGTTGACCATGTGCGCCAGCGACTCGTACCCGGCCAACAGCGGGTTGATCCGGTACCGGCCGGGTGTGGTGCGCGCGTGCAGGATGCCGAGGTCGCGGAGATCACCGATCGCCCGGCCCACGCCGGACTGCTGTATCCCCAGCTTTTCGGCGATCTCCTTCTGCTTGATGACCACCAGGCCGCCGGGCTGCTGCCGAGAAGTCAGGACGTCGAAGACATCGCGTGCGGTCCCCGACAAGCGGGCGTTCGGGAGGTTCTCCCACATCGCGGGGTTGTGAACCAAGGGTGCGCCAGTAGTCATGGCTTCCTCGTCTCAGGCAAGGGGATCACGATCGGCCGGTCCTTGAGTTCCTGCCTCAACTTCTCAACGAGATTACGCTGCCGCCGGCTTCCCCACCGGTACGAGGCTCCGGGGTGAAGCTGGTACAGCCCCTGCCGGGCCTTCCATGCCAGGTTCACGGCGTCGAGTGACTTCAGGGCGCGGTTGATCTTCGAGTGATGGCACCCGAAGTGGCGGCCGAGTTCGGCCTGGGTGACCTTCGTCTGCCCCTCGTGATCATGATTTGCCTTGAAGTGGCTGAACAAATGGTGTGCCATCAGCGGCAGTCCGAAGCGCCACAGGTTGTCCTCGAGGGCAGTCGACTCCGCGATGAACTGCTTCCCGCCGAGGAAGTTGAAGTCGAGCTTCTCGCCGTCCGACGAGATCGTGCCACCCTGCCGGGCGATCTTGGACAGGGTGTCGAGCAGGAGGCGATGTTGCGCCGCACCCAGCGGATCGTCGTCCTGGGGGACCTGCTGCGGCGCAAGCTCCAGTTTGAGCGCGCGCGTCCCAGGACCGGCAGCTTTGCGCCGTGCTTGTGGCACCTGAACTGCTCCTTCAATCGTTCCGCGTCGCCCACACAGTATATCCAAGAGGGTATGCGATCCGGCTTTGACGCGCACAACTTCGAAGATTCACTTGCCGGAACCAAGTTGTGCGTGCCCGCGCACAAAACCCGGGGGCACCAGGGCGGCAAGTTGTGCGTGCATGCGCGCAAAACTTGCGCGTTCCTGCAGGTCAAGCCGGTGCCGCTATCTGTAAGAAGGAACCCGCATCTGCCACGACCTCTCAGTTCGATCCCCGCGTCTCATGCGCGCGCCCCTGCAGTAGAGAAGAACTTCCACCGGCCGCTGGCCTCCGCTGTGTCCTACGATCCCCCCGCCCGGCAGGTGTCCAGGAACGAAGGAGCGCGAGGGCCGTCGTCGGCTGGGGTCCGCGGGGTACCCGGCCCCGCACGCCGGCCGGGGCTACGCCCCCCGGCGGGCGGCTGCTCGCCCTCCACAACGGCGCTGTGCGCCGCTGCGGAGCGCTCCCAGGTGCCACTTGCTCTACGAGGCCTGCTGCGGACCGTGGGGGCTCGGGATCGCGAACAAGGCAATGGCGTGGCTGATACCAGGGGTGGCTGGTGCCCACATTGCGGCCGGTGGGGGTTGCTGGAACCGCCTGCGGGTCTCGTCGTGGCTGGCTTTCTGTGGCTCAGGCCTAAACCACAGACAGGGCCTGGTCGTTGTCTCTACGGTGGAAGGCATGACGATCGCTCCGACCCCATACGAGGAACTGCTCGCAGACCGAGCAGCACGCTTCATGTTGGCCCTCGGCCAGCCTGGCGCGGACATGGAAGCCGGCGGGCCGCACGTCCATGCCGTCCGCATCGCGTACGGGGCGCAAGGTGTCATCGAACTCGCCTACCAGGTCCTCGCCTATATTGCCGACGGCATCGCGACCGGGGGCCGCGATGCGCGCGGCATCGTCGATGTGGAGAGGGTGATGGAGGGCCGCTGGACCGAGGGCTCGCTCCCGGCTGCCGCGGACTGCGCGCAGATCATCTTGGAAGCTTCCACTCCAGCGGTGGCGGGGACCAGGCCGCACGCCAAGCGCTGGCCGGGCTCGGCGTCAGCGAGTCGACCGTGAGCGCCCTGATGACGGTGACCACGGTCATCGTGCACCAGATCGTTCCCCCGGAGGCCTGACCCGGGCACATCGCCGTACGGCATCCAGGAGGGGCGGGTAAACCCTGCAGTCTAGGAGTTTCCCCTGGTCAGCGCGCGTGCCCGGATGTCCTGGACGAGCTTGCGGTTGACCAGCCACTGGGGAGTCAGTCCCTCGACGAGGTTCCGGGCCCGGCCTGCCTGCATGCGCATGAGGCCGACGAAGACCCAGACGGCGATCAAGGCCATCACGGGGGTGCCGAAGACGACGACCGGCATGTTCATGCCCTTTCCTCTCGGTTGCGGAGCGGAGCTGCGAAGCATCGTCGTGGCCCGCCCAGCGGCGGCGCAGGGTAGCTGGGGCAGCGCTCCGGCCAGGCGGCGCCGGGCCGGATCAGGGGATGAGGATGGCAGAGGTGGGGAAGATCGACCAGTCCCACTCGTTGTTGTCGTCGAGGTCGGCCAGGATGATGAGGTCCTCCGGGCTTTCGAGAGCCTCCTTGCGGGCCTCTGCGATCTTGGCCAGCAGGGCGAGGTGGAAGTTCTCGGGCAGGTCCGGTGGGGTCGCCCCCAGGCCGATGCTCGCCTTGTGGGCCAGCATCACCGTGGTCTCGGAGCCGATCTGTGCGGCGGCCACCTCTTCCGTGGAGCCGAGCAGGTGGCCGATGAGGTCGGCGCGGACCAGCTGCCCAAAATGGTCCTCGTGCAACGTGGTGCCCTTTACCCAGACGGCTGACATGCGGTTCTCCCCAAGTTGGCGACGGCCTGTCCATCCTCTCCGACGGCACCGACAGCCGCGGAACCGGCCCTGCCGGCCGCTCTACGTCGCCCCGTGATCGTGATCGAGGAAGCGCTCCAGACCCTCGTCGTCGTAGAGGTCGATCCATGCCTGACCGGAAGGAAGCGGGCCCAGCTCGGCGACCAGGCGCTGGGCGTGTTCGTCGGATGTGCCGCTGAGCGCGGCGCGCAGGCCGGCGGCGTGGTGCTCGCGCACGCGACCGCCCTCCAGGGCCGCCGCGACGACGCCGTCCAGGTAGGCGCGGGCTGGCGGGGTGAGGACGACTGCGTGGACGGCCAGGAAGCTGTCGAAGGCGCTCTCGCCGATCCGGCCACCGGCGCCAGGCTCCCCAGCCTGCGGGACGGGAACCCTCAGGGCCGCGTAGAGGGAGGCCAGCAAGCCGCGGGTGGAGGCTTTGTTGCCGAAGTCCTCCCGCAGGACCGCCCACAGGACATCGAGCAGGGTGACGACCATCAGTGCCGGGTCGGCGGCGGACAGCAAGCCGGGGGAGCGGGGGACAAGTAGACGGCCGGTCCACCGCTGGCGCACGGCCGGTGCGGCAGCCTGGTACTCGACGATGGTCTGCTCGGCGGCGAACACTGCGGCGGCCAACGTCCTCTTGGCGGCGCTGGCCTCGGTGATGAACTCGCCGTCGGGCAGGCTCCAGCCGATCTCCCAATGCCACGGCGCCCGCGGGACGGCCGGCGGGCCGGGCCACAGCGGTGCGTCGAAACCGGGTAGTTCCTGCTCCGGGAGCGGCTCGGGGCGCAGCCGGGCCTCCAGCCGGGTGGAGGAGCCGGGAACCGGCGCGGTGGCGGTGTGCTGCTCGCCGTGCGGGATCCAGTGCAGTGGGGCCGGGGGAACTCGGTGCTCCGCAGCAGGCCGTCGCCGAGGCGGGCCAGGTGTGCGAGGAGTCCCTTGCGGACGGCGGCGGTCTGCAGAGGTGTCCATTGTTCGGGGTTCGTGGACACCAGTCTTCCCAGGAGTGCTTCGTCCTCTTCCGGTGACGGGCCCAGGAAGGGGTCGCCGGCCGAGAGGACGGCGAACGGCCCGCCACCGGCCACCGTACGGGCCTGGCAGGTGTCCTCGGCGAGGAAGGCCAGGTGGAGGTCGGCGCGGGACAGGGCGAACCCGGCCGCGGCGGTGTGCAGTTCGGCGCGGTCCAGCGGGCGCAGGAGCCCGGCGAGGGCGTCGACGAGGGTGGCGGCCTGCCACGGCGTCGGGGGAAGCGTCGTGGGCAGGGCGGGCCAGTCGTCGGCGGTCCTGGCGAGGTCGTCGATCGCGACGGTCCTCGGCGGGACGGCATCGAGGACCACGAAAGCCTGGGTGACCAGCTGGCGGGGGAGCGGATCGGTGGGGGCCCTCTCGCCGGTGAAAGCACAGATCGCCTCCGGCAGCCGTCCAAGCTCCATGTTCAGTTAGTGGACGGCGATTTGAGTGCGGGAGACGCTCACGCGTCGCTCTCCAAGGGCCGGGCGGTCCCGTACGGGCCGGGGTGGAGGGCCTGGACGGCGGGCAGGCGCCAGCCGCGGGCGGTGACGGCTGCGATGACCGACGAAGTCCGTACCGACGGCTCGGCTTGCACAGCCTGGGCCGCGGACACGGCGAGGGCCTGCGCGGCCCCGGACAGGTCCTGGGCCTTCTCGGAGAGATGGGTGAACGAGCCAGCCTCCAAAGCCTGCGCGGCGCGGGAGACGAGGTCGAGAACGTGCACATAGTCGCCGGCGAGGCGGGACTCCTCCGGGCTCAGCCCGGCCGGGTGGCCGCTCATGTCGAGGAGCGCTTCGTCCATGGACATCACGGTACCGCCGGTTCCGCTGCCCGCGGGGGAGAAGGGGGAGAGCTCACCCCTGTGAGGAGCGGGCCCCGCCAGCCGCCGAGGGAGGTCTGGAACGAGGTGGTGCCCGGCGGCGGCAGCATCGGCCGGACGTTGGCACGCCGCCGGGCTCGCCCATTGTCACCTACGCGCCAGCAGCGAGGTCACGACCGCGTGGGCAAAGCAGCGAGGATGAGCTAGTCCACGTCGAGGAAGTAGACGCCAGCTTTGGCATCACCAAAAAGTGTGAACTGGACGGACTCCGTACCGGCGTTGCCGTCGAGGTCCATCTCCACAGGCGAGGCGTCGACGAGCACGAACTCCCCGAAGCCATCGAAATCTCCAGGTGCGTCCGCCACACCGATGTGGATCGGGGTGTCGTCGGGCAGGGCGGCCAGGGCGGAGCGCAGCTGGACCGCCGTCCAGACCTTCGGGGTGTGGTCGAACGTGTCTTCCATGCGGCTGAGCGTAGAGGTCGCGCCCCGGCGTGCGTTCTGCGCCGCGCCGGGCCGGGTAGCCGATCCGGTCACGTGGACCAGCAGGGCACCGGCCGTGACGGTGGGGGGCCTACCCGGCCGGTTCGTCACCGCCGGGCAGGGCACTTCATCGCCGAGTACACCGTTGTCAGTCACACCGGCGAGGATGAGCACATGACCCTGGAATCCCTGACCGCCTTCATGGCCACCGGCTGGTGGTATGCGGCGGTGATCGCGCTGCTCGTGATACTGCTCGTACGAAGCACTTACCGCCGGGTGGCCGACAGCCAGGACACTCCGACCTTCACCGGGCGGGAGGGCGGCGCGGTGCTGTCGCCCGCCCTGTTCAGCCTCCCCCTGCTCTTCCTGCCGTCGGCCTTCGCCTGGGCCGTCCTCGACACCTCCGCCGCGCCGGGCGTCCCGACACTGGCCCTTGCCGTGGTAGTGCTGGCCGTCACGGCCGTCAGCGGGCTGGCCATCGCCCGACGGCCCTGCCCCCCCCAGCGCCGTCTGAGCAAGCCCTGCCGTACGGCTAGGTCTCCTCGGTCGCGGTGGCGAGGAGCCCGCCGAGCTGAATCTTGACGAGCTGGAGGGACGCCCGGGTGTCGTCGAGGGAGGTGGAGAGCAACTCGGAGTGCTCGTTGGTGGCCTCCTGGAGCGCGGTGAACCGCTCGTAGAGCCGCCGGGCCTCCTCGGCTTTCCCGCCGCGCTGGGCCGCGGCGATGTCCTTGCCGAGGGCGTCCAGTTCGTCCTTGGTCTTGGTCGTGAACGCGGCGATGATCATCTCGCGCATCTCCTCCTGGTCCGGCAGCGGAACCCTCACCAGGTGACTGCCCTGGCCGAACCGGCCCACGAGCTCGCGCAAAGAGCCGAGGACCTGAGCGTACTGGCGGTGCACGAAGTAGACGCCGCCGGTAGGCCGGACCCTGATCGCGCTGAGGTATTCGACGTAGCGGCGGATGACCGACCGCAGCTTGTCGCTGGTCAGGTAGGTGCACCGCAGGCGGAAGGCGTTGTCGATGTCGGTGAGCATCTGCCGTACCGTGCTCTGCTCAGCCTCGGGGAGCTTGGCGATGGCTGCGGTGTTCTCCTCGATGGTGAGGGTGCCGGCCCCTTCGGGGCTGTTCAGGGAGTTGTCCCGGTCGAAGACGCAGGTCGCCAGCCGCACGTCGTACTTGAGGCTGGTGCGCGCCTCGTCGCGGACCTCCCGTACGACGTGCCGCACGATCTGTCCGCCGTCGCGCCGTACGGGCCGCACCATCAGCGTGGCGGTCCGCACGAGCTCGGTTCGGCTGCGGCGCCGGCCGTGCCGGCTGGCGGGACCGGTCGCGGTCGGATCGTCCAGGGGGTAGGTCACGCGGACGCCGTCGGGTCCGGTGACGCGTTCGAAGGCATCCACGTACCGCACAGGTGGGGGCAGAAGGTCCTCGTCCAGGTCCAGTTCGGCGAACCAGCCGGCGAGGTCGTCGCGGGTCACCCTACCGTCGAAGATCGAGTAGAGCACCAGGTGGCCCAGGAGCGGCGTGCCCTCGCCCTGCATGGCCTCGGCGTAGGCGTCGAAGGCCGCGTCGCCGGTCTTCAGGTCCGGCTGCCCGGTTTGGGGCGGGGGTGTGGTCATGGTCGTCGGCTCCACAGCGAAATCGGGTGGTCGAAGGACAGGGACGGGCAGCGGGGTGCCCGCAGGGTCAGATCAGGCGGAACAGGTCCGACACGGCCCGCGGGTCGGTGAGGTCCTCCAGCGCCCGCAGGTTGTCGCACAGCGCGTCCAGCACCGACCCGGGCCCAGCCGCCGCACCCCCGCCGATGGCGATACCGAAGAGGCGAAAGCCCAGCTCGCGCTTGGCCTCGTTCCAGCCGTGCACCCATTCCTCGCTCACCCCGCACACTCCGTCGGTGATCAGCACGATGTCGCCCCGGGGCCGGCCGGCGGCGTTGAACTCGGCCTCCAGCACCTCCACCGCCGCGCCGAGGGGGCTCTCGAAGTCGGTGCCGCCGCCGTAGAACATCTCGGCGAAGCCGATGACGTCGGCGATGACGGCGGGGGAGGTGGCGGGGAAGCGGTGGACACTGATCTCGTCCGGCGAACTGAAGAGGATCCCGACGAAGTCGCGCTTGGCCTGCCGGGCCTGGTCCAGGAGCGCCAGCGCGCACCCTTTGGCCCACGCCTCCGCCGTGATGGCGTCGGGGTTTCCGTGGTGGAAGGCCATGGAGGCCGAGGTGTCGACGCAGGCGATGATCGCCCCCTGCCCGGTGGACTGCTCGCCCTGGCTGTCATAGACCATGAGCCCGGCCTCGGCGTACTTCGCCGCGAACACGGCGCGCATCACCGGGACACCCAGGTTCGCCAGCTCGGAGGGCACCACACGGGCAAGATCGTCGCCCAGGGTGATCCCGACGAGTTCGCCGGGGGCGTTCTCCACTCGCCGCGCCCGCTCGCCGAAGGCCATCATCCGAAACCGGCCGATGAGGTCGGCGTACGCGCCGAGCCGGCCCGTACGCAGCCGCTCGGCGAGCCGGGCGCGCTCCGCGAACGGCATCCGCTCGAGCTGGCCCCTATCCAGGCCCCAGGCCCGCATCAGGCCCTCTTCCTCCTGGGCGGCCTCCGCCGCCTGCGCCATCGCGCGCCGCACCCCCGTACGGATGGCCGGTGTCACCGCGGCGAGAGCCTGCGCGGCCGCGAGGGAGGCCTCCTGGGCTGCTTCCTCCGCGGCTTCCGCTCGGGCGAGGGCCCGTTCCACGGCGTCCGCTGCCTCCTCGGGCACGGTCCCGTCCCCGGCCTCCTCCCGGGCAGCGGCGGCCAAGGCCTCGGCGACCTCGCGCGCAGCTTCGGCCACCTCGTCCTGGGCTTCGCGAGCCTGCCGGCCCTTCTCCTCCGCATCCCGGGTCTGCTCCAGGAGACGACGCAGCACCTGGCCCTGGGCGAGGACGGCCATCGCCGCGGCGTACGGATCACCGGCCGTCGCACGGTGCAGCTCCTCGTACTCCGCACTGTCCAGCATCGCGGCCACCACCTGGTGGTTGACCAGCCGCGAGACGTCCATCTCCTGCCGGCCGCGCAGCTGCGGGCTGGCCTTGAACGCGGCCAGGAACACATCACGCAGCAAGTCCTCGGTGTGATCGAAGCGCTCGTTCAGCTCCTCGGCGAGGTCCTGCAGAGCGGTGGCCTGGTCGAAGGTCTCCTGCCAGGTCATGACGTCAAACCGGTCCGCGGCCACGGCCACCGTGGCCTTCGCCTCCACCGGCCTGCCCGTCAGCCCCAGCCAACGGCCCGCCCGCCCGGCCAGGTCCTTGAGCCTCCTCAGTCCCTTCCCCATGGTCATGTATCCCCCCGTCAGGACTGGACGTGGACCAGGGAGGCGTCGACACCGAGAGCCTCCGTCAGGACCCGGGCGTGTACGGCCTTCTGCCGGGCGATGACCCGGTCGATCGAGATCGCGGAACGCCCCGCCTCCACCGTGTCCTTGCGGAGCTTGCCGAGCTTCTTCCCGGCCCGGGCCAGCTTCGTGTTGGCCTCCTTGATCGCCCACTCCGAGAGGGCGTCACGGGACTGGCCGGCCTTCGCGTCGAGCTCGGCCGCCAGCTCCTCGATCGCGTCCGCGAGATCGAGAGCCTCCCTCGCGTCGGGGTTGATCATCTGGAGGACCTCCCGCTCGACGACCGGCCGCTGCGCGGGGGAGTCCCACAGCACGTGCATCAGCACGGACAGATCGTTCTCCGCCACCTCGTCTCGGCCGTCGAGGAACGCGGAAGCCTGGAGCAGCCGCACCGACACCCGCCACCGACGGTCGGAGCAGATCAGTTCCCGCCGGCGCAGAGCAGCACGCAGGGTGCACATCGCGTCCACGATCACGTCGGGGACTTCTACCTCCGGCACCGCGGTGGCAACGGCGTGCCGAAGGTCGGCCAAGGTGATCGTCGTACGGACGGCGGGGACGGGCAGTGTCACTGCGGAGCGGATGAGCGCGGCGAAGTTCGAGGGGTCGCTCAGGTAGTCGACCTCCAGGCGGACCAGGAGCCGGTCGTAGATCGCCGCGCTCTCCTCACCGGAGGGCAGCTCGTTGGACGCGGTGATCGCGGTGATCAGCGGGCAGTGGATCGGTGCGCCGCCGCTCTCGGGGTGGTAGAGCCTCTCGTTGAGGAACCCGAGCGTCTCGTTCAACGCAGCGGTGCTGCACTTGAAGATCTCGTCGATGAAGGCGACGTGCGCGGTCGTGGCCCGGCCGTCGAACACCTGCCGGTACTCGCCCCGGCTGAGCGCCGCGACGTCGATCGGGCCGAACATCCGGGTGGGGCTGGTGAACTTGCTGAGCAGGATCTCCCAAAGGCTGGCACCCTCGACGCGGGTCGTTAGCTCCCGGGCGAGCTCGGACTTCGCTGTCCCGGGCGGGCCGAGGAGTAGCGAGTGCTGGCCGGCGAGCATCGCGACGATCAGGGTCCGCACGACGTCGTCCCGCTCGTAGAACCGTGCAGACAGTTCTGAAGTGATCGCTCGCAACCGGACTGCAGTGTCGGGTGAGCCCTCGAAGTCGCCTGCTGCCATGGCCAATTCCCCTTCACCGAGGCACTGATGAGACACTGCCCAGCCTATCGGGCGCTGCGCAAAAACGTCCGTTTTTGCCGCACTCTCAAGAGGCCGTTTCCACTTCTCGGAGGGTGCAGGTAGCGGATGGACAGCAGAGAACGGTCCGGACGCGGGGGGATGCGTTCGGACCGTTCTGCAGTCCACAGTAGCGGGTGGAAAACGACATCTCGTGTCGTTTTGAATCGGGTTGTCCAGGTCGGCGCGTAGCTCGCTGCTACCCCTGTACGACCTCCGCCTCCGCGCCGAGCTCCACGAACTTCGGCAGCAGACCGCCGTACCCCCGTTCCAGGTGGTAGATCCCGTGGATCGTCGAGGTCCCTTCCGCCGCGAGCGCCGCGATCACCAGCGCGGCGACGGCCCGGATGTCGTCACCGGCGACGGAGGCCGCGGTAAGGCGGGACGGGCCGTGCACGGTGATGGCCGGGCCGTCGGCGGTGACCGCGGCGCCGAAGCTGCGCAGCGGCTCGACGTGGGTGGCCCTGGCCGTGTAGATCCGCTCCTCGATGCGGGAGGCGCCCGGCGCCTGGGTGAGCAGGGCGGTCAGCTGGGGCTGAACGTCCGTGCACGTTGCGGAAGTGGTGGCCATCTGCACGGCCCGGGGGCCCGCAGGGCAGCGGGCCAGCGTGCCGCCGTCCACCGGGACCAGCTCGACTCCGGCGTCGGCGAGCATCGTCACCAGGGCGGCGGGAAACGTGGCGACGGGCACGTCGGCGAGGAGGACCGTCCCGCCGGTGATCGCGGCGGCCAGGGCAAGCGTCGCGGCCTCCAGCCGGTCCGGCGGGACCTGGAAAGTCCCGCCGGCAATCCGGTCGGTGCCGGAGACATGGAGCGCGGTGGTGCCCTCCCAAGCGATGCCGACCCCGCCCGCTTCGAGCAGGGCAGCGGTCGCCCGGACTTCGGGCTCGGAGTTCGGGTTGAGGATGGTGGAGGTGCCGGGGGCGCGGGCGGCCAGCAGCATCGCGGTGACCGTGGCTCCCAGGCTCGGGCCCCACGCCTCGGTCATCACGTCGGTGGTGAACGGCGCCGGGCCCCCGCCGGTGAAGCGGGCGTCAACGTGGGTGTCGGTGACGTCCACGATGGCGCCGGCGTTCTCCATCGCCGCCAGGTGACGGTCAATCCGGCGGTGGCAGAAGGCGTCGCCGCCCGGCAGGGGGAACCGGGCCCGCCCCGCGCGGGCGAGGAGTCCGGCGGCCATGACGGCGGTCGTGCGGATGCGCCTGCCCAACTCGTCCGGGATGACAGGGTCCCAGGCGGCGGCCGGCGTGACCTCGCATCGGTCGCCGCTGATCGTGGCCGTGGTGCCCGTGCTGGTGAGGATCTCCGCGCAGACCTGGGTGTCCAGGATGTGCGGGACCCCGGTCAGGGTCAGCGGCCCGTCGGCGAGCACGGCGGTGGCGTACAGGTGCAAGGCCACGTTCTTGCTGCCCTGTACCGCGACGGTGCCCTCCAGGCGGTGGCCGCCGGTGACGCGGATGGTTCGGGTGTCGGTGAGGGGCGACGGCAGTGTCCGAGCGTTCACGGGTACCTTCCCCGGTGGTGTGAGGCGTGACGGGGTGCTGCTCCCGGCCCCGCCCAAGAGGCGCGGGACCGGGAGCAGCACGGGGACGGGTTCGTGGCGAGTCAGGCCGGGGTCAGGGTGCGCGCGCCGTTCTGGAGGCTCACGGCCAGGGCCTCGTCCAGAGGCATCCGGTCGACGGCCCCGTACGTGCTCGTGAACAGGGTCAGGTCGGCGGTGAACGAATCGATCTCGTTGACGCGCGGTTCGGTGTGGGTGATGGTGCCGGTACCGGCGGCACGGATGACGGCGCGGGCCAGGTCGAGGACGGGGACCGCCGTGCCGGAGCCGCAGTTGACGACGGGCAGCAGCTCGGGGGCGTCCAGGATGCGGGTGAGCATGGTGACGGAGTCGTCGATGTACGTCATGTCGCGGGCCTGAGTGCCGTCGCCGTCGATCATCAGCGGCTTGCCCTCGGAGACGGCGTCGAGGAAGGCGGGGACGACGGCGTCGGGGTCCTCGTAGGCCCCGAAGGTGTTGAAGAACCTGACGACGCCGATCTGGCGGTCGTCGCCCAGGAGGGACCGGTAGATGCCGACGAGCTGCTCGGTGGCGACCTTGCCCGCCGCGTACGGGGAGCGGGGCAAGTACGGCGCGCTCTCGGCGAGCGGGCCTGACTGCTGGCCGTAGACCTCGCACGAGGAGGCGAGCAGCAGGCGCCGCGCGGTCGAGCCGGCGAAGGTGTGCAGGATGTGGCGGTCGACGGCGACGTTGTGCTCGAACCCGCCGATCTCGAAGCTGGCGGGGACGGACTTGAGCGCGGCCAGGTGCACGACGGTGTCGACACCGTTCAGGTCCTGGGCGGTCAGCGTCCGGACGTCACGGACCATCAGCTCCTTCGGGCGCGGGCGCCGGGAGGCGACCGAGAGGTTGTCCAGCGGGGTGACCGTGTGCCCGGCCGCGGCCAGGGCCTGGGTGAGGGCCGAGCCGATGAAGCCGGCACCGCCGGTGATCAGGAGGTTCAAGGGTGCCTCCGCGAAGGGGAAGGGAAAGGCCGCCCGACGATCTGGTGCAGGAAGCCCGGCACAGTCAGGGGGCGGAGTTCGCTCATGGTGCAGCGCGGGCACACCTCAAGGGGGGTGCCAGCAAGGGGTGCATTTCCGGGGCGGGGTACCAGGTTGGGGGGCCAGGATGGGCTCTCACACCGGCAGCAGGCTGAGGGGACATGCCATGGTGGCTCCAGGCGGGATCGGCGTCTTACTCCGGACAATCCGGGAGGACGCCGACCGGACCCGGGAACAGCAGGGGGGTCTGATCGAGCGGGTGCACGGGCGACAGTTCGATGAAGCGAACTTGAAGCGGTGGGAGACGGAGCGGCGTCTTCCCGTCCCGCACTGGCACTCCACCATCGCCACCGTCTACGGGATCACCGTCGAGCAAGTGCGCGCGGCCATCGCCACGTCGCAGCGATACCGAAAGGCCCAGAGCGACAAGGAGAACGACGTGAAGCGACGCAATTTCGGCCTGGCGGTCGTGGCCGCCGGGGCCAGCGTGCTGCCTGGCATCGCGCAAGCCCGCCAGGGCATCGACGGTGCCCTGGCCGGCTCCGCCCAAGGGGAGCTCGAATACCTGGAGGCCGCATTCGAGCGGCACCGCAGCGGGTACCACGGACGGTCACCCGACGCCGTCCTCGCCGAGATGCGCCAGGACCTGGACCTCCTTGGCCAAGCTCTCGCCCGCCCCCACCCCGTACGCGAGCGCACCGACCTTGCCCGGACCGCCGCGGGCATCGCCGGACTGGTGGCCATCGTCCAGCACGACCGCGGTGACCAGCCCGACGCACATGGCTGGTTCAGTACGGCCGCCAGAGCTGCCCGCGAATCCGGCGACCGCCGAATGACTGCCTGGGTCCTCGCCCGCCAGGCCATGGTCCCCCTCAACTACGGTGCCCCCGCGGCCGCCGCCAAGATCGCCGCCCAGGCCCGCCGGGAAGCCGGACGCGCCCCCACTGCCGCCGGCGCGCTCGCCGCCGCCGTCACTGCCCGCTCCCTGGCGGCCCTCGGCGACAAGCACGGAGCCACCGCCGCGCTGGAGAACGTCCGCGCCCTGGCCGAACGCCTCGATGGCGACGCGACCTCGGACACCTGGTTCGGCTATCCCGAGCAGAAGCACCTCGTTCACCTGTCCCAGGCCTACACCCTGCTCGGCAACACCACGGCCGCCTATCAGGCGCAGGACCAGGCCCTCGCACTGACCGCCTCGCCCTCGGTGATGACCCGCGCGCTACTGGCCATGGACACCGCCGCCTGCCTGCGCGCTGACGGAGAGCCTGGTGCTGCGGCCGAGATGGCGGCCAGAGTCTTCGGCGAGCTCCCCATCCCCTACCGCGAGGGACTCATCCGCACCAGAGCCACCACCCTCCACCGCACGCTCGCCGGCCGCCCCCAAGACCTCCTTGGCCAAGCCCTGGCCTGAACCCCGGCAACGGCCCTCACCAGCCGATGCAAGCCATGGGACACGAAGCCCCCGCCTTCCCCCCGTCGGGGAAGGCGGGGCCACTACGGCTATCACGGCGCCGGCACGAACCAGGCCTGGGTCTCGCCCTTCTCCACGAGCGCGATCAGTTCCCGCATCCGCTCGGTCATCGGCGGCAGGGCGTCCAGCGGGAACCAGCCGACCTCGTAGGACTCGTCATCACAGACCTGCGGCGCCTGCCCCGCCTCTGTCGGGCGGCAGGCGAACAAGACCTCGAAGTACTGCGCCCTGTCCCCGTTGCCGTGCCGAACTGGCGGGGAATTCGTCACCGCCACCAGCCGCTCCACCACCACCCGCACCCCGGATTCCTCCGCGACCTCCCGCACAGCCGCCGGGGCCGGATCTTCGCCGGGCTCAAGGATCCCGCTCAACAGCGTCCACCGCTGGTCCGCAGCCGACCGTCGCTGCAAGAGCACCCGCTGGTCCTCGTCGATGACAGCCGCGACGACTCCCGGGAGCCACAACAGGTGATCAGGGCCGACCCGTTTCCGTAGATCTGATACAAAACCAGGAATCATGAATCCACCCTAGGGCGGGAAGCGGGCGTACGGCGGGCATTCGCGGTGCGCGCTGTGGTCGCCGCCGAGGGTATGAGGCGCAGAACCTGCCCCGCCTCCTGGCGCCTTCCGGCCCGAACCACCACGATATCGAGGAGCACCATGGCGACCACCTATCCGACCAGCCTGCCTCCCGTCCCCCAGAACCGGTGGGATGCCGAGAAGCTCGGCGACCGGGGGATCGAGCGGCCTGCCGAGGGCATCGAGGGCCGGCCGGTCGCGGTCGCCGACTTCACCCTCCTCGCCGGCTCCGCCGAGCAGGCCGAGTTGCGGCTGCTCGCGTACATCGACAACGACTACGACGACGATCTGCGCGGCGCGTCAGCGACGGCGACCGAGGAAACGGCTCCGGGCCGCTGGCTGGTGACCCTTCGGGTTCCGGGCGAGTACTGATCCAGCTCCGTAGACCGCCTTCGCCTGCGGCATAGTCCGAGTTCGAGACCCTGCGCCGGGCCCGGCGCTCGTCCGGGCCCGGCTTCCTTCGGAGGTGGCTACTGCCGGTAGGCGGCGATCAGCTCGCGAACCTTCGCCTCGCCGACGCAACCGGCGGGCGCCCCGAACTCCTGCCAGCCGCACAGCTCACACTCTTGCCACCACGGGTTGTCGCTGCCCAGGAACTCCGTGTACGGCTTCCAGCGGTACAGCGCCAGGGCGGCGGCTACGGGGTTTGACGGCCGGACCGGTGGCGCAAGGCGGTGTTCACGCTGCGGTCTCGCGGAGCTCGGACAGGAAGGCGCGCAGTCGCGGTGCGTCGGCGGAGTCGGGGGAGAGGCCTCCGTGGCGGGCGGCGAACTGCCCGGCGAGGTGTTCGGAGTTCCAGCCGCGCTCCCCGGCTTCGGTGACGATCTCGAACCAGATGGCCTCGGGGTCGTTGTCGTCCACGATCTCGGCGTCGATGGGTTCCTCGTCGGCGGCGTTCGCCGCGTTCTCGGGCTTCGCATCGGATGTCTTCCGTACGGTGGCCTTGGCCTTCTCGGCGGCGCGCTTCTCCTTCCCGATGGCGATGAGCTCGGCCTTCAGGGTGTCGGTCATGTCTCCGGCGGCCTCCGCTTCGCGGTAGACGGCGACAGCGGCATCGGCTGTGGGGGCCTTGCGTGCCTCGGCGGCGTAGTCCCGGCCGGTCGGCTCGATCGCCAGGTGCGCGGGCGGCAGCGGGCTCAGCTCGGAGCCGGGGATCGTTCCGGTGAGGGCCTGGCGCACGGTGCCCCTGACGTCGACGACCACGACGGGGAACTTCTTGGTCTTGCCCTCGGCGAGGCGCTGCCGCTGCTCGATGCGCATGCTGATGGGGATGACTCCTCGGCCGCCGGTGCCGGACACGACCATGTCGACCGTTCCGCTCCACTCGTTCGCGGCGTAGAAGCTGTGCGTATCGGCCCGCCACACCCCGATGCCGGGAAGGTCGGGGAGGATGACCTTGATGCGGCTGGTAGCCCGGCACACCTGCGTGGGGCCGAGGAGGTACCAGTTCTCTCCGTGCCGGTCGAGGCAGATGCACGGCTTCTTGGACAGCTTCTCGGTGATGCCGTCGCAGCGGCGTTCGCAGCCGCCGCCGCCCCATTTCTCGTTGTACTGCTGGAGGGGGTCTCCGGGAGGGAAGAGCGCTTCGATGCTCTGGGCTTCGGTGATCACCCTCCACTGGTCGGGGTGGTTGCCTTGTGGTGACCAGCGTTCGACGGTGCCGCCCCACAGGTCGGCGGCGGCCTGTACCCGGGTGCGGTCGTGGCTGGAGACGATCCAGGTCTGGGATTTCACGGGCCGGTTTCGGCCCTTGTCGGTGGGCACGCTCCATCCGGTGCGCAGACGTCCGAGTTCGGCGGCCTGCCGTTGGAGGTTCAGGATTCGTCCGGCCATCAGGCAGCGCTCCTCAGGGGTGTGGGGTCAGGGTCGGCGGGCGGGGTGAGCGGGCGGAACTTCGTCTTCGCGGTGAGCTGGAGGTGCTTGGCGACGGTGAGGGCGGAGCGGAAGCTGGCGAAGGAGGCCCGGTTCGCGTTCATCGGCACGAGGTTGACGCGGCGGCGACGCAGGTTGAGGATCGCGGCCCCGGCGACCTTGGGCATGGGGATGTCCGTGCCGTCGGGGGCCCAGATGACGGGGGCGTACCGGTAGGCCGCGAGCTGCATGTCGTACTCGGGCCACACGTTCGTGGACGCCTGCGTCTCGGAGGTCTTGATGTCGATAAGCCAGAGCTGGCGGCGGCGTCTAAGTGTCGGACCGGTGGGCAGGTGGAGCAGCATGTCCATGGTGCCCGCGTATCCGAGACGCCGGTGTGCGACCGTGGCCTCAGCCGCTTCGAGGTCGCGCTCGGGGTCGACTCCCCATACGTCGAGGAACCTGAGGAATTGGTTGAAGTACGGGGCGACGTCGGGCTCCGCGGCGTCGGAGACGGGTGCGCGCAGGAGGTGCGCCTCGGCCCGCTGGTGGACACGCGAGCCCCGGTCGGCGGCGGTGTCGCGTACGAGGGCGGGCTGCTTCTTGAGCTCCTTGAGGATGGCGTCGGGGTCGGTGCGGGCCTGGGCGACGACGCGCGGCAGGTTGCCCATCACGTAGTTCGCGACGATCTTGGAAGCCCAGGGGACGAGGATGGGTTTGGCGACGGAGTGGTCCAAGACGTTCGTCACGGAGATGAGATCGGGGCCGCCTTGCGGGTCCTCGTAGTAGCGGCCCTGGTCGGTGGCGATGGCCTGCCGGGGGTCGCTCATGGAGCCGATCCCCGACGCTGGGGAGTGGGGGCGGGCCCCGGCTGCATGCCGGGGGCGGCCACGGTCCGTACGGTCACGTGGAGTCCTTGTCGAAGTGGTTCTGTGGCGGCCGGTCCAGGGTTTGCCCTCCCTTTCTCGACATTGACCAGTCTACCCGTCGGGGAGGGCTTGGTCAAGCCCTCCCCGTCCGCTTCGGGAGCGTTTTCGCTGGTGAAAGGCTCTCGCCGGTCCGTAAGTGCTGCTGCCGTATACCCGTCAGTCGAGGTGAACGGCCGCGGTGGTGGCGAGAGTGAGAGCGGCAGCGACGGCCCGGGCGTCGGTAGCCAAGGGGGCGAGTGAGGACCGGATCGCTGAGCTCGCCGATTCCAGATCAGCTGCCGCGGCGGCCGCCCTCCACGCGGCCGTCACAAGATCACGGGTCCGGTCGTTGACCCGCACCTGCTCCTCGACGCCCTCGATGTCGGCCGCCGTCGCGAGGCCGCGGCCGAAGAAGGCGTTCGACTTCGACGTCGCCTCCAGCACGGTGACGGCATCGGACCTGGCCGGCACGAGACGGTCCAGATCCGGCAGCCCCTCCTCGGTCCGCTGCTGCGCCGGGCAGCGGACCAGCACATCAGCGAGGACGGTGGTGGTCAGGTCCAGGGTCCCGCGCGGATACCGGCCCTGGAGGGCGGAAATGGTCGCGATGGCCTCCCTGCTGACCAGACCGGATCGCGCGGCGTCGACGAAGGCTACGCCGGCGCGCGTCACGAGCCGCCAGTAGGCGGGGGTCCCTTCCTGGGGGAGGGCGTTGTCGGCACCGCGCCCGAACGGAGAGACGGTCATCGCGGTCCTCCCGCGGCCGGAACGGCAGGCTGCCCGTGGGCGAGGAGGTGACGCTTGCGCTGTTCATCGACATACGTCTTCGCGCCGGCCCGACAGGTGAAGGCGCCACAGCTGCACGTGGCCTCGTGGTAGGCCCGGCCGGGGCAGCCCGGAGTGAGGGGCTTGCCGCTGGTGGTGTAGCGGTGATCGGGCGGGCAGACGGTGTTCTGCGGGTCGGCGTGGTGCGCGCGCAGAGGTGCGGTGTGGCGGGCCATCAGGCGGAGTTCCTTCCGTATGGGGTACGTCGGGGCGGCGGGGGCCGCCCCGCGGGTTCATGCGGCGGTTGCGAGCAGCTGTGGACGGCGGGCGGCTATGGAGGTGGCGCCGTGGGTGACCTCGGCGAAGACCGTGTCGAAACAGTCGCGGGCCTTGGCTGGGCTCAAGGACGGTCCGACGGCAAGGAAGTGCTCGGCGGTCGGGTAGGTGTCTCCGGCCGTACGTAGCCCCGCTCGGGCGATGCCGTGCTCGTCGACTACGACGGTGCTGTCGTGCTCGGCGGCCAGGCCCTCCAGGAGAGCGGTCATCGAGGTGCGGGAGCCGGTGTCCAGCGGCTGGACACTGCGGTAGGCGTGCCCCTTGCCCATTCGGCGGGGTGGTGTCAACTCGGCCGACCACCCGCACGGCCTGCCCCGAGGAGGCGGCTCGAGGGTGCGCCCCGCACCGCCCCTCAGAACGTCGCTAGTCGGGTCCTTCGCGCGTCAGCTCCGCGTAGAGGGCCCATCCGTCCGCGGTGAGCGTCTTGACGCCGCCGGGGTCCCGCTGGACGAGCTTGGAGGCGACGAGCCTGTCGATGGCGGCGCCGTGACCCTCGACCACCCCGTCGTCATGGTTCATGAGGATCCTGATGCCCGAAGGGCTCAGTCCGTGACTCATGCGCAGAAACCTTTCCTCGTCATGGTGTTCAGGAGGCCGATCGCCTCGGGGCCGGGTGGGCTGTGCCGCCGATGCGGGTCCGGGACCGGCCGATGGTGCGTGCGTAGCGGTGACAGCCTCCGTGGGCCACCGCGGTCGCCCCGATCTGCTCTAGCGCGGCCGCGAGCCAGCGGGCGCCGTCCTCGCCAGGCTTCCGTGCAGGGGCGCCGAAGGCGGCGATACGCCGCTCAACCGCGGCGTGTCCCGCCTCGTCCCGGTGGATCTTTCCGGCCGCGCGGTCGGTCAGTACCGTTGCGTCGGGCAGGACCAGCTGACGGCGTGCGCGGGTGCGGCCCAGGTAGGCGAAGCCCTGGCCGGCCCCGTACACGTGGCCGATGTGGCCCGGCGATACCTGGACGGGGCCGTCCGGGGTCTGCCGCAGACGGGGGACCGGGTCGGCGTGCGCGATGATCCCCTGGATGCCGCGGGCCGCCGCGAGCGACATCATCCTTGCGCAGGCCCACGACTCCCCGTTGGACTCCACGGAGTCCAGGAGCACCATCCTGGACAATTCGAGGGAGCGCCGGATCGGTTCGACATCCGGGAAGGCGTTGCGCAGGACGGCCGTGTTCATCGGCACGCCGAGGGCGAGGACCCCGACGAGGCGACCGCCGTCTGGTTCGCCGGGCCCCGGGGCCTGGTCGATCCGCTGGAGGCCGTAGGCAAAGCGGATAACCGGCCAGCTCCCGCTGTAATGATGAGTGATCGTAAACCGCTTCGCGGCCGGCTCGGCGATCTGAATCACCCGGTGCACGGCGGAGTCGAATCCACCGTCCCGGGTCCTCTTCCAGGTCGGCATCCGGTTCTCCCAGCGCTGGCACCAGCGGTCCGCGCCAGGCTCCAGCAGCTCCAGTTGCTCAGGCTGGTTCACCCGGCCTCCCGGAGGGCCTGAGGCGGCGCGGAAGCAGCGCTGTCGCGTTGCAGGCGGCGCCGGTGTTCGGCCAGGGTGAGCGGGCGGGAAGCTCCTGCGCGGCGCTCGCGCAGGATGGCCACGTCCTTGCCGAACTCCGCCCGGATCTCCTCTTCCTTGCGCTCAGCCTCGGCGTAGAGCAGAGGGGCATTTTGTAGCACTTTCGCCCAGTGACGATGCCCTGCGCGGACGCACAGGCCGGAGCAGTTGTTGTGCTCGGCCCAGGCGTACAGGCGGGGCGGTTCGATGCCGATGTCCCTGGACCACTGGAGCATCTCGCCCTTGGTAAGGAACGGCTCGTCGCACATCGGGAACTCGACCCGCCACGGCGCCCAGCCGTTCCGTGTGCCGGGGATTCGACGCTGTTCGGTGTGGTCGAACCCGACGTAGAGGATCGCATCGTCGGGGTCGGCGTTCGCCTCGACCCAGCGCCGGCACGGGTTGACCTTCAGATGGGTCGAGCAGGGCGCGAGGCGGGAGTTCCCAAGGAACCTCACGTCGCGGAACACCTGCCACGGATCGCGGCCGTCGGCGACGACGACCGGTTCGATCCCGAAGTAGCGGGAGGTCTCCGCGACGTATCTCCAGAGGTCTGGATCTTCAGCGCGGCAGTCTGCGACCAAGAGCACCAGATTCTCGACTCCGTGCTGCTCGGCGACCCTCATGGCCGCGGCCCAGGAGCCGATCCCGCCGGAGTACTGCACGATGTGCTGCGTCATGCGGGGACCACGCAGTGTGGGTAGTGGGGCATGGGTGTGTTTCTCCTGTTCAAAGCGTCAGGGAAGCTGATTTCTTGCGCTAAAACGGACGTTTTTGGCGTCTAGATCGTGGGTGCGGGCAGGCAGAGTGCTGCCGGTGCGGGGCGGAAGGCGGTATCGCGCTGGATGAGCTGCGAGGGCTGGGGCGCGGTGCGGCCGCGGTGTGCCCGGCCGCGCTCGGGGAGGATGAACGTCTCGAGTTCGCCGAGGACGAACTCCCCCCACTCGCCGTACGGGCCGCCCGCGCGGAGCCAGCCGAAGGCCCGGCCCGTGGTGGGGTCGAGTTCAGCGACGTACCAGTCGTAGTGCTCGTCCGGGATGGCGTAATGGATGTGGATGGTCCTGGCCGGAGCGGGGACGTCAGCGGTGGTGCCGGGTGCCGGTATGCCGGCCAGCTCGGGGAACGGGGGGTAGAAGTCGTGTCCCCTGAGTTCACGGTGCACGTCGGGGAGTACTCCCCAGGTTCCGGCGGGCAGCAGTACACGGCCTTCGACGATGCGGACGGTGTTGTCCATGGGTGACAGAGCTCTCTCCTGAAAGGGGGGTCGTGGTGGCGCCGCAGAGTTTGCCCTCCCTGCTTCGACGTTGAGTACATTACCTGTTCGCCGGGATGCCGCCAGCGAGTTGGAAACGGGATGGATTCCCGGGGCGAAGCCCCGTGTCCGGAGGGCCCGCGGCGTGCGCCCGCCGGCGGCCCGGTCGGACGAGCGGGTCGGGCGCGATGTGCATGGGGCGGCTCGATGCCGTGCCGTGCACAGCCCCGGGGGAGGGGCTGCGGCGGACGGTTCACGCGACTGCGGCCAGGGCGAGGCGTCCGGTGAGGGAGGAGACGCATTTGTCGCCGCGCGCGATGTCGTCACGGGTCTGTTCCAGGGAGGGCAGTTCGGCCCACAGGTCGGCGCCGAGCTTGTAGGCGCGGGTCCACAGGTCGAACTGGTCCTGGAAGGCGGCGAGGTCGCCGGTGGTGATACTGAGGGGCCCGACCTGGACGCGGACCTGGCCTGCTCCGCTGAGGCTGACGGCGGCCGCGCGGGTGTCGACCTGCGGGCCGGGGACGGGGCCGTTGAACGCGATGTGCGCGGCGGCCTCGGAATCGGTGGGCGGGGGAGCGCTGTGCGGGACGACAGTGGGGCTGAACGTCTTCCTGGCCAGCCGCTCGGCCTCGCACCAGCCGGTGAGGGCGGCGTAGAGGGCTTGGGGGTGCTTGATGCGGATCCGGGCGGTCGGGAGGGTGATGAGCAGGGAGCGGGCCATCGGTACGGCCTGCGCGGTGTGCGGGCCGACGAGGTAGACGGCGAAGTTGGCGCGGTGACCGGCGGCGTGGGACGGGGTGATGCGGGCCATGTCGGTTCCTTCGGTGGGTCGTGGTGGCCGTCCGGGGTTTGCCCTCCTCGGAACGGCGGTTGTTGGTGTTGATCGTCGGGCGGCCCGGGGCCGGGGTGTACCTCGCGGGCACCCCCGGCCCCGGTGGCCGTGGCGGGTCAGGCGGCCAGTGACATACCGGTCTCAGCGGCGGTGTGGTCGCCGCTCTCGGGCGCCTCGGCCAGGTCTGCGTCCTCATCGGCTCGGTCGTCCGGCGCGGCCTCCGTCTCCGTGGCGTCGCCCTCGGTCGGTTCACCATCGGGGGCGATCGCAGCCGCGATCACCTCGTCGGACGGAGCCGTGTCGTCCGGCTGAACGTCATCCTCTTCGTCTTCCTCCTGCTCGTCCTCCTCCTCATCCTGCGGGTCGGGGGCGTCGCGCTCCGCGCGCTGTTCCAGCAGTTCGGCGAGCATCTCCTCCTCCGGCTCGGTGAGGGTGTAGCCGTACGTGCTGAGCAGTTCCAGCCAGGCGATGGCGAAGTCGATGTTGAAGCGGTAGCGGTACTCGCTGTGCTGCATGTTCGTCTCCGCGAGGACGGCGAGCTGGGCAAACAGGACGAGCGGGAGCTTGTGCTCGGGCGTGCGGTCCACCCGGCGCCGCATGGACTCCCCGAGCGGTACGTCCTTGGCGGGGTTGGCGCCGAGGAGGCGGAACGCATCGCCAAGCCGTGCCCGGTCCACGTTCTCGGTCATCCCGAAGGCGAAGAGGTTGGTGACGACCGCCTTGTAGAGCCCCTTGGGCACCTTGTTCACGCGGGCGAGTTCGGCCACGTAGTCCCGGCGCACCTGCCCGGCGATGCTGCGGGCCTCCTTCCGCTCCGCCTGGGCCTGCTGGGCTGCGTCCTGGGCGGCCTGCTCCTCCTCGCTCAGGTGCTTGTAGTAGCCCAGGACCTCGTGCCCGTACTTCTTGGGCTCGCGGCACACGTAGGTGATGAAGCCCTCCTCGCTGAGGTAGGCGGCGTGGCCGAGGCACTGTGCGTGCGTCTCCTCCGTGTGGGTCTCTTCGCCGTTGCGGATGCTGTGGAGCCGCAACGCCTTCGCCTCCCAGCCCGGCTTCGGGATGATGGTGACCCCGGCGAGCAGGAGCTTCGCCTTCGCCTTGGCCTTCGACTCCCGGTTCTTCTTCCTGCGGCGCTCGGTTTCCAGCGCGTACTTGAGGTTGCCGCCGCTCGCGACGGCCTTCATGAGTCGGGCGTAGACCTTGGTGTCGCTCTCGAACTCGGCCAGGCCCATCGACTGTTCGAGGTCGAGCTGCCCGGCGTCCGCAGCGTCCCGCGCGGCCTGGGGCATCTTGTGGAGACGCAGGGAGGCGGCGACCTTGGTCTTGTCCTGGGAGACCTGGCGGGAGATCTCGTCTACGTCGAGGCCTTCGAGTGCGAGCTGGTCGTAGGCGGCGGCGATGTCGCTGGGCCGCATGTCCGAGCGGTGCAGGTTCTCGGTGAGCTGCTCGATGATCTTCGCGGCGGTGGTGCTGATGTCGCTGCGGACGATCGCAGGCATGCGGTCGAGTCCGGCCTCGACGGCGGCGGCGTGCCGGTGGAACCCGAAGACAAGGGAGTAGCCTCCGAGACCGTCTGCTACGACGGTGACGGGCTCCAGGACACCGCGCTCCCGGATGGAGCCGACGAACGCGGGGTCGAGATCGACGGGCCGGATGTTCCGCCCGGCCTGGATCGCGCGGGGGTCGAGCCAGATGAGCGCCATGTTCTCGGCATTGTTGGCCGATGTGGTCGCTTCGGTGGTGATCTCTTCGACGATGGCGGTCATGGCGGCCGTCTCCTTGGTTGGATGGTCTGTGGTGTCCGTCCCGAGGTTTGCCCTCCCCGTTCCGACATGTACTAATCTACGCGATGGAGGGAGGGCTGTCAACCTCCCCTGATGATCATTCACCATCAGTTTCGCAGGTGAGCGGCATGAATCAAGGGTGTCAGCGTCTGCGAGCACGTCGCGTATCAGCCCGTGCGACGGCCACCCGCAAAGCTCCGGCCCAGCTGCGCCACCGTAGGCCATCTCCAACGCCCATCCAGGGCCTGCAGATGACTCCAGGCCCATCAACCCCCTTCGCGAGAGGCTCCCGCGCCCAAGTCGTTGGGTTGGCCGGGTACGGCAGGTGATCGGTGACAGCCTGTGGCCGCGGACCATTTCCTCCTCCCTCCCTGCGAAATGAGATGTCGGAGGACCGGGCGGCGGAGTGCAGGGGAGGGAGGGAGTGCCGGAGCCGGTAGAGCGACGCAGGAGCGGGCCGGCGAGGACACGCACCAGACGACCTTGCTCGTGGCCGCCTGGTCTCCAGAATCGAAGAGCAGGGAGGGTGGGGGAAACCGTACGGTTCGAAGCGCAGCGCAGACCGTACGAGCATTGCCCGGCACCGCCGGGACCTACGCACTGAGGCCAGCACCCGGTCCGAGTGGACCGCGGCCGCCGCTTCGGATGGTGGCAGATGTCGCGCGAGCGTCGGATGTCGGTGGCGGCCGCAACGATGGAGGGATGGACGACGAAGTCGTCCGGGCGCCGACCAGTGACGGGGTTGCCCGGACCTGTGAGGACATCCGCAACGTGCTGGCCGCTTGGGCGCCCCAGCTACTCGGTGTGCACGTACGCGACCGGGCGCACGCTCCTAGAGATGTGGCCGTGCTCGTGACGGCGGTCGCCGACGCCGCGGACTGCACCGTCCTGCCCGGCGACGACGAAGCCGCCCGCCGTGAGCTGCGCCAGGCCGCCGTCCGGGCGGCGGCCGCCGAGGAGTCGCCGGTTGCGGATGTGCGGGCCGAACTGGCTGCGGTGAGGGCGGGATGCCGGCGCGCGGCTGTAGCCCTCGGGGTACTGATTCCGATCGCGCCCGCCAGCTGGACACGTCTGTACCCGAGGACCAGTGACGGCCGTGGGACAGGCTCCCTCGACGAGGCTCACTTCGGCCACGGGCCATCGGATCCACTCGGCTCGCGCCGGCCCGGGACGCCGAAGTCCCGCGACGGTTCCTGCGCGATCACACGCCCCGGCAGGGATGAGGCGGTCCGCACTAGCTGATCGGGCGTTCATCCAAACCGTGTCGACCTGGGAATTAGAGTGGGCGTTGCAGCATGCACGAGTAGCAGTCCACGCCGGGTTGTCCCGAGGTCTCCTACGGGTTGTCGGGCTTCTGCCCGTCGAGGGCGAGGGTGATGGTCATCCACGCAGGGGCTTCCGTACGGGAGGAGTGGCCGACTGGGTCTGTGCCGCTCATGTCGTCGAGGCTGAAGCCGGTCATCATGATCATGGTCGATTCGTCGGCGACGGAGACGAGCTGGCTCCCGCAGGGGGGGGCAGAAGCCGCGGCGAAGGGTTCCTGAGACGTACCAGGTCGGCTCTCCTCCGGGGCCGGTCCACTTCAGTGTCGACAGGGGGAAGCCGACCCACAGGACGGCGGGCCCACCGGAGATGCGCCGCTCGTGGCTGCATGAAGCAGGTGTGCGGATCGTCAGGGATTCCCGCCACCTCGTAGGTGATGTGCTCGCATTCGCAGCGCCCGGTGCGCCCGTTCACAGGTTCTCCTTGATGCCGGTCTGGGGGAGGAAGTTCGTGGACTTCTGGGCGAGGACGCTGGTGAGGAAGCCTGGTGCCTGGTCGCCGAGCATCCGGTAGAGGGTGATCAGGCTGGTGATCGCGGTGTCCGCGACCTCCTCCTGGACGTGTAGCCAGGTGCCCTGGGGCTTCCTGGGGTTGGTGCCCCAGGCGCAGATGACGGCCTGGGCCGATTCACCGGCCTCCTCGGCGATCTTCAGGACTTGGAGGGTCCACTGCTGCTCCGGGGCGATGCCGCGGTCGGTGTCCAGGCCGGTGAAGAACCTGCCGAGTTGGCCGATCGTGTCCCACAGGGCGGACGGGTCCGGGATGCTCGGGGTGAGAGGCGCATCCGGAGGGTACGGGTTCACGAGGGTGGAGCCTTTCTGTCAAATGGCGGGCGGGTGGGCGTGGTCTTCGGGCTACGCGCGGACGGGGGTCTCGTAGCGCTGGAAGTCGGCGGGCGCGTGGTCGAGGGGCAGATCCGCCATCCAGGCGGTCAGGCACTGGGCGCTGGGTACGAACAGCGGGGCGGGCAGGCTGTCCAGGGGCCAGAACCGCCAGGCCCCGATGGCGTCCTCGCGCTGCTGCGGGACCCCGGACCACCGGGTGACGACGACGGGCACCGTGATGCGTACGACGTCGCCCACCCGGTCCAGGAGGGTGCCCAGCACCTGTGCGTCCTCGGGCTCGGCAGCGAGACCGGCCTCCTCGCGGAGCTCGCGTACGGCCGCCTCGCCGAAGGTCTCGCCCGGCTCGACGCCTCCGCCGGCGAGCTCCCACGTGCCGCGCTGGTGCCGGCCGAGCAGGATGCCGTCCGGGCCCTGGACGATGACGCCCACGCCCACCGCCGCGTGTGGCGGCGGCGGTGCGCTGGTGCGGGGGCGGCTCGGTACGCGGTGGGGGCGGCGGGCGGAGTACAGCCGGTAGGAGACGTGGCTGTCCGGCTTCGGCGAGTCGATCGTGGTGACCGCCTCCATGGTGAGGCCGTGCTGTACGAGGAGGTCTTCCCACAGCTGTGGGGTCAAGACCCACATGTCGACGGGATGGTCGTCAGTGGTGCCGGGGAGCCGAAGGATCTCGGGCCGGGAGGAGACCGCGGCCGACGGGCCAGTGCCTGCCGAGTTGGTGTGGAGCGCGGAGAAGAGCAGGCGTCCGCCCGGCTTGAGGCTGGTGGCCAGGATGGGGAGCAGCCTGTCGGGGTCCAGGTAGGGGACGGAGCAGACGGAGTAGATGACGTCGTACGGGTCGGCCTGGCGCAGGTGGGCTGCGGCGTCGTCGATCCACCGGTAGACGAGGCGGCAGGTGATGACCGGGTACGCCGGCTCCGGCAGGGTGCTGAGGGCGTCGGTGGTGAAGTCCAGGCACTGCCAGGCGGGCACGCGGCCGCGCCCGGGGTCCTGGGCCGTGGCGAGCGCGATGGCGGTGGGGGAGCAGTCGATGCCGGTCGTGCGGTAGCCGAGTTCGGCGAGGCGCCGGGCGAGTAAACCGTCGCCACTGCCGATGTCGAGGGCCGGGCGGCCGCGCCCGGGGCCGAGTCGGCTCTCGAGCAGCCTGTTCTCGGTGTCGTCGAGCTGCCGGTAGCGGCGGCCCTGGGACCAGAGCGGCTCCCAGTGGGGCGCGGCCGCGGTGGGCGCGGTGGTCACGGTGAGGCTCCTTCCCGGGCGGGCGGCACGGCCGCGCGGGCGGGGATCTTGTGCAGTGCGCGGATAGGGGAGGCGAGCAGGAGGACGACGGGCACGACTTGGAGGAGCGCGCCGACGGCGAGGGTGGCCCGGACGTCGATGAGAAGGACCAGGCCGCCGGCGGTGGCGGCGGCGAGCGGTCGGATCCCGGCGGTGAGCGTGGTGCTTGCGGACTGCATCCGGCCCTGGAAAGCGGGGTCGCACACGGCCTGACGCAGAGCGCGTTGGCTGGTCCCCGACGCCACCGCCCAGAACAACTGCCCGGCCAGCGTCACGGCGAGGACGATTTGCCACCGCAGTCCGGGGCCGGCGCACAGCAGGGGGACCTGGGCGAGGGGGCTGACCGCGAACCCCGTGATGATCGTGGGGCCGATGCCGATCCGGGCGGCGATCCTCGGCGCGAGCAGCGCACCGGCCACACCTCCGGCGCCTCCGATGCCCATGATCACGCCGAACGCGGCCGGGGAAGTGCCGAGCCGGTCGAGCAGGTTTGTTTCGGCAAAGGCCGTGTCCCCCGCACGTCGTGTCGCTTTACGCAGGAGCCGAGCCCCGGGCTCGTGTCGCGTTACGGCGAGCCATCGTGTCCCTTTCCCAGCTGCTGCCTGTGGCGGACATCACGTACTGCCCAACCCGGGGGACCTGAGGGGAGGTTCTCGCCGCCCGTCGGGAGCGACTGGCGGCCCCTGACGGGCACCCTGCGCTGTCGTCGCCAAGTATGGATCGGATGCTTCGTTTCAACGCTTCTGTGATTGCTTCTCGGGTGCGGGTCTGTAAAGCCTGCGGGCTGTCTCACATCTGGTGGTGACGTACCGCCACGATCGTCACGTGCAGCGATTCTCCCAGTTCGGCCCCTCGTTCAGCGCCCCGGAACTCCGGGCGTACGGGAGGGGAGACAGCTGGCCCGGATGAACATTCACCTTCTCGACCAGCGCATACCTCGATGACTCTCCGTCACCGCCGGATGTGAGACAGGGCCGGAGACCGTACAGACCCCCGCAGGAGGCTGGCACGCTCAGGCGTAACGCGGTGCTATCGCTCTCCCTGAACGCAGCCGGCCCATGTCCCTATCCGCCTCCCGTTGCTGCGCGGACCGTGAGACCGAATCCGACGGCGATCACGAGGAGGGAGGTGAGAACGGGGCCGGTGCGGGCGATCTTGCGCAGCAGGACGTTCTCGCGCAGTACGTGGGTTCGGCGGTGGGTTTCGATGTGTTCGCGTACGTGGACGAGGAGGAGTCCGGCGAGGGTGAGGGTGGCGGCCATGCCGAGTCCGTACCCGATGACAAGGGTGATGCCGAACGTGGTTCGGCCCAGGGCGACGGCGCCGAGGAGGACGACGAGGGCGGAGGGGCTGGGGACGAGGCCACCTGCGATGCCCATGCCGATGAGGCCGGTCTTCGCCGGGCGCCTGGCGGCCTTCGGTGCCAGTGGCGCAGTGGGGTGGGAGTGTGCGTGGTGCGCGGGAGTGAGTGTGGCGACGCGGCCGCTCTCGTGCGGCTGGTCGGTTAGGGCGTCGCGCCTGGAGGGGATCAGCTTGCCGGGTCTGCGAGCAGGCCCGAGCCCGTGGTGGTCATGGGTGTGGCTGTGATCGTCGTCGTGGTGATGGTGGGCGTCGTGCGGGTGCTCGTGATCGTGGGTGTGCCCGTGATTGCCGTGGTCATGGTGGTTGTGGAGGGTGGTTTTGCCGCGGAGGGCGCCGGCCAGGAGCCATAGGCCGATGCCTGTGACGAGCAGTCCGCTGGCGGCGCCGAGCCAGAGCAGGACGGATTCCCCGGCGAGGTGGGTGGCGGCGGGCAGGGCGAGGCCGAGGATGAGGACGCCTGCTGTGTGGGTGAGGGTGACGGTGGCGCCGACGGTGACGGCGTCTCGGCGGGTGCCGCGGCGTCCTGCGAGGTAGGCGGCCATGATGGTCTTGCCGTGGCCGGGCATGGCGGCGTGCGAGGCTCCCAGCACGACGGCCAGGAGCAGGGCCAGCATCCCGACGGGCAGGGTGATCTCCTTCGCTCCGACCAGGGAGTCGAACATGCTGGTGACCTTGCCGATGGTGCCGGTGACCAGACCGGCCCCAGGGATGTCCGCCGCTGCGGGTACCAGGCCCGCGCCCTGCCCGGGCTCGGTGCGCAGGTTCGCGGCGCGCTGGTCGAGGGGGGAGGCGAGAGGATCTTGCGGGTAGGCGCGCAGTTCGCGAGTGGTGGAGACGGCCGGGACGTCGGACTGGGTGATCTTGATGTCTTGTGCGGTGGCTGTGACTTCTCTCCAGCCGATGCGCTGGGTGTCGTAGCTGGTTGTCAGGGAGATGTCGGTCGGCTTTGTGAGCGCGGTGGGGGCCGTGAGTTCGCAGGTGAGTCTGCTGGTCTTGAGGCCGGCCTCGCCGGGCTGGTATTCGAGCCTGGCCGAAGTCGCCTTCCAGTCGGCGTTACGGCCGCCCGCGAGGACGTGGAGCTGACGCTTGAGGACGGCGCAGGCGTTCTCGGAGTAAACACGGGCTTCGGGGGCGCTGATGCTGCCGTCGTGGTCGGTGTCGATGAGGGTGCGTTCCTGGAGGGCGGAGATTTCGGCGCGGTCGACGATGACCTTGGCGTCGATGCGGTCGGGGCGCAGGGTAAGGCCGGTGTGGTAATTGACGGTGAAGTTGCCCAGTGGGTGGGCGCTCGCGGCGGGGGCTGCGGCAACGCCCGCGGTGGCGGCGAGGACGGCGCCGGCGAGGGCGGTGAGGGTGCGGTGAAGGGTGTGGTTCATTCGCTGGTGTCGATTGGCTGGAGCAGGGCGCGGGCATCGCCGGCGTGCAGGGGGTGGAAGCCGGGTTGACGCAGTGCTTGCGCAAGGTCTTGGCGTGCGTCCTCGAGGTGGCCGAGGGCATCTTGGATGGCGGCGCGGTGGTAGTGGTAGAGCGCGCTGTGGGTGCCCAGGGCCAGTGCCCGGTCGGCGTGTTCGAGTGCTTCGGTGTCGCGGCCGGCCCGGTGCAGTGCCCAGGCGTAGGCGTCGTGGACGGCGATGAACGGCCGTGTACGCAGGGCCTCTTCGGCCATGGTGACGGCCTGCTGCGGGTTGCCGTGGTCGGCTTCGAAGAGGATCGCGTCAGCATCGGCCGGTGCCTTATTGTTCCCCCGGATCCGGTCCTGAGCGCGCAGCAGTGTGTACTGGGCTTCCGCTTGGTCGCGGTGGCCGAGGGACTGTTCCAGTTCCCCCAGGCCCAGCAGGTAGTGCGGCAGCGGGGCGACGGCGATGGCGGCCCGGTAGTCGGCGACCGCCTTGGGGGCATCGCCCAGGGCTTCGTAGGCGCGTGCCCGCGCTTCGAGCAGGGCCGCATCGCCGGGCGCGGCCCTCAGCCCGTCCTGTGCTTCGGTCAGCGCGCCTTGGGCGTCGCCGTCCTGGAGGGCGAGGGAGGCCAGGACCGCGCGGGCGAAGGCAGAATCGGCCGGGGTGGCGGCCGCGGTGAGGGAGCGGCGCATCAGGTCGCGGGCCTGTTTGGTGTCGCCCTTGAGTTCGAAGGCGTAGGAGGCGCGGGCCAGGGAGGCCGCGTCCGGGCGCAGGTCCGCCATCTGCTGCACGGCTTCGTCCGCTTTGTCGTAGCGGCCGAGTTGTGTGTACGCGTCGGCGAGCACTCCGTGGGCGGAGGCACTGTAGGGGTCACTGGTGGTGGCCTTGAGAGCCCAGTCGAGGGCGGTGGGGAAGTCGTGCCGGGCCGCGGCCAGGGCTCCCATGCCGATCTCGGCGTCTGTGTTGTCCGTGCCCTGAACGGTCAGCGAGGTCCGCAGGGCTTTCTCCGCACGGGCGTAGGTGGCCGGGTCTGCGGTCGTACGTCCTTGCTGTACGTAGGCCATGCCGAGCGCCGCCCAACCGCCGGGGTCTTTCGGTAGGCGGGTCACGCGTGCCTGGAGCGCCTGGATGGAGCCGGGGGCTGGTCCTGCCGCCCGGGCGGTGGCTGCGGGTTGGGCGGCGGTTCCTCCGTTCGGGTTCAGGGCGACCGCGCCGACGGTGAACATGACCGCTCCCAGGGCCAGTACGACCGCGGTGCTGCGCAGCCGTCTGCGCGCCGGTGACGGTTGAGGTGTGGATGGCGGTGCGGTGGCATGGTGCGGCACGAAAGGGTCCTCCCCGGTTCCTGGTGGTACCGGTGTCAGGGCCCGGACGGTCCTGTGCCCGGGCCCTGACACCGTGGGTCGCAGCCGTCGTCGGGCTGCGGCCGGTTCAGCTGTTCTTGTTGCGGCGGCGCAGGCGGAAGCCGCCGGCTCCGAGGAGCAGTGCGCCGAGCCCGCCGATGGCCGCGGCGTGGGACGTGGTCAGGGCGGGTACTTCGGCGGCGGAGTTCTTCATCGTCGACTGCTCGGCGTTGCGCTCCGGGCCGCTGGGACCGGTGTTGACGTTCTTGGTGTGCGGGAGCGCCACGTACGGGAACGTGGTGCCGAACGGGACTTCGTTGGTGTCGACCTTGTCTCCGTCGGCGAGGGCGGGGACGAGCTGGCCGGTCTGGGCGGCGCCTTCGACGGCCTGGAGGGAGATGTCGATGACGTCGTCGGCGAGGCGGCGTCCGTTGGGGAAGCCGGCCAGGTCGCCGGCGAGGACGCCGAGACGGTTGGGCATCGCGGTCGGGGGGACTGCGGTGTTCAGGCGTAGTTCCTCGGCGGGGACGATCTTCTTGAGGTTGGCGTCCTGGTTGAGGCGGTGGGCGTTGAGATCGGCCTGGATGGGGCCGCAGGCCTTGCAGATGCCGGTGAGGTAGATCTCGAAGAGGTCCCTGCGCGGTGTGGGCGGGGCCGGGATCCCGTAGACCTGCTGGATGAGCTTGGGCAGGATCGGGTCGAGGACCTTGTCGACGACGGGCTGGACGGTGCGGTCCTGGGACGGGTTGAGGGTGTTGAAGGCGTCCTTGTACTTGATCGGGACGACGACCTCGTTGACCAGCGGGTTGCCCAGACGCGAGACCTGCTTCCAGTCCTTCTTGTGCTGCGCCTCGCGGGAGTCGCTGATCGTGACGCCCTGGCGTTCGGTGGTCGACCAGATGCCGATCACGGGGTTGCGCGAGCTGTTCCCGTTCAGCGCGAGTTGGCTCTTGGGGACCTGGATGGCGATGGTGTTGACGTTGTAGCCGGCCAGGGTGTCCTGCCCGCGCTCGCTCAGGTCGCCGCCGTACAGGAGGTCGAAGACGCGCAGGTCGGCGAAGAACGGGTCCTCGGCCTGCCCCGCGTAGGTCTTGCCGCCACCCGGCAGGCTGAGGGTGGCCTGGTTGCGCAGCGTGGTGTAGTCAGGCATGGAGGCCTTGCCCGTGCGGGACGGGGCGGCCGGCACGTTCTCCAGGATGGTGCGGCTCTTGCCCTTGGTAGTGACGACCAGATCGTAGAACTGACGGAAGTTCAGGTCGGGGTCGTTGAGCGAGGTGACCTGGCCGGTGTTGTACAGGAACTGGTTGGCGGCGTCGCGGTAGCTGTTACGGAAGCGCCAGGTGTAGGTGACGTCGGAGTTGCCGTCGCCATCGTTGTCGACCTTGATGTTGTAGCGCAGGTCGTCACCGAAGGCGTAAAAGTTCGGGCCGCCGTTCGGCTCCTCCATCGGGATCCAGTTCGCCACCATCGTGACCGTGTCGGCCCGGTCGGGGCTGGTGAACGCGTACACGTCGGTGTTGTCCGCGCGCGGGTCGCCCGCGATCAGTGGTGCCTCGCGGTGGCTGGAGGCGGAACTGACCCCGGGGCCCAGGGTCAGGACGGCCATAGCGGTCGCGAGTGCGCTGGAGCCGAGGACGAGCAGGGAGTGGTCGAGCAGCCGGCGTCGGCCGGACGCCGCAGGTGTTGCCTTCACTTGGAGGTGCTTCCTTCCCAACAGGGTGCGTACCGGGCCCGGCCGGATCGGGCGGGCGTCGGTGCCGCTTCGGGTTTGTTCGGGTGGCGGTCGGCACCGCGGCGAACCGGGATTCGCACTGCCCGGGCAGCGTCAGGAAAGGCAACGGGGACTGACCAGGCCCGGACACACTTTCGCGCGGGGTCGCGCAGGCCGAAGGAAACCACGCCCGGCACCCGCCGCGCGCCCGCCAGCCAGTCCACGCCGGCATCCGCGATGCGAGAGGGACGACGAACCCGCAGGCCAGCCCCACGAGGGCGCTCGGCTACATCGGCTTAAAGGCTGCGGCGACACGCAGCTTCACGCTAGCCCGAACGAGCCAACAGTCTTCTATTGCAAGCTAGTTGCAATAGCGCCACGGAGGTGTGGAGCCGTGACGTGTCGGTGCCGCAGCGTTCGCGACGGGGCCGTCCGGCACTGCGCCGGCAGGCACTTCGCCGTGTACGAACGGCACCACCGGATCGCGGCTCTCCCCGTGGACGGCCCAGCTCACACAGGAACAGCCTCATCTCTGCGTGGGCCTGTTGTTCTGCGCCTGATCACGGCCTCGCCACCGGTCCGGAGGGAAGTTGTCCTCGCGAGCTGCGGGCGAGAGCGATTCCCCTCAGGCGATCGACCGGGCGGACTGTGCGAAGGCTCCTCCCGGTGATCGTGCCGCTGGATGATGCGGGGCCATGGCCGGTTGAACGCCCAGGACGACGGCCAGTGAGCGGGGCAGGACCGCCTCCCAGCCCAACAGCCTCAGTCCGCGAACCTCGTCCCCCTTCAGGCAGACCTCGAGCCCCGCGCACTCCGTGCGCTGCCATCCCTCATCCGTATGCATGAACACACCGTCTGCGCCGGTAGTACGGCCGGGACGCCGTGGACTGCCGGGGACACGATGTCGCCACCCGGCTGGCGTAGCCCGGGCGCCGTTTCCTGGGCCGTGCGGGTGGCTTCCGCTCCAGGTGCCTGTCCGCTGCGGTGGTGGTGACGAATCCCCCGATAAGCCGTCGGCCACCCTTGCCGAGGCACCGATGAATGGAGTGAACATGCGCAATCTCACCGCGACCGCGGTATCCGCAGCTGTTCTGGCAGCCCTGTGCGCGGCGCCCTCGCTCGCCGCGGCCGACGACAACCCGCCAAAGACGATGCCCGCGATGGACCACAAGGGCGGCCTCAGCGCGATCGGCCTGACCGGCGACCAGCGGCTGGTCGAGTTGGACGTGAACAAGCCGTCCAAGACCTGGTCGCTGGGCAAGGTATCCGGCCTCTCCGGCGACACCAAGCTCGTCGGCATCGACTTCCGCGTCCAGAACGAGAAGCTCTACGGCGTCGGCAACCGGGGCGGCATCTACACCCTGAACACCATGAATGCCCAGGCGACGAAGGTGTCCCAGCTGACCGTCGCGCTGGCAGGGACCACCTTCGGCGTGGACTTCAACCCCGCAGCGAACCGTCTGCGCGTCATCTCCAACACCGGCCAGAACCTGCGCCACAACATCGACGACCCGGCAGCCCCGCTGACCACCACGGTCGACGGCACCCTCACCAACCCCACCACCCCGCCGTCGACCGCCATGGGCGTCACCGGCGCTGCCTACACCAACAACGACTTGAACACCGCGACCGCGACGACCCTGTTCGACCTGGACACGATGGCCGACCGGATCTCCCTGCAGTCCCCGGCCAACGCCGGCACCCTCGCTCCCACGGGCAGCCTCGGTGTCAGCGCCGACCTGGACGCCGGATTCGACATCTACTTCAACGCGGCCGCCGGCACGAATTACGGCTTCGCCGCCATCGGCACGGCAGGCTCCTACCGCCTGTACTCGGTCGACCTCCTGACCGGCAAAGCCACGAACAAGGGTGCCTTCCCGAAGAAGTACCAGGTCACCGACCTGGCCCTGCCCCTCAACCAGAAGTAGCCCCGAGTCCTGAACCGGCCTCGGCGTGCGGGTGGCCGCCCATAGTGCGGCCACCCGCACACCACCGCCGGTTCATCGTCCCTTCCGTCCTCCACATGATGTGGCTACGCCGACTTCAACGAACGGTATGGAATCCTTGTCTGCTCATTCGGGTACCGGCGCCGAGCGGCGCGACCGGTCGCTGGAGCACTGGAACGCCGCCCCCTACGCACGGGCTCTCGTCTGCAGCAGCACGGACCTGTCACTGAGGGACGGCACGGGGTGGGTGTTGCCGCTTGCGACCACCCGGTGGTGCGGGCGGGCGGACGCCTGCGACATGGGGGTGGTCCGCCGCTGTAAAGGAGCCGTGCTCGACATCGGATGCGGACCCGGCCGAGTGGTGAAGGCTCTTGACGAACAAGGCCATCGCGCCCTGGGCATCGACATCTCCCTGCCCGCGGTCCGGGCGGCGGTGAGCCGGGGAAGCAGCGTACTGTGCCGGTCGGTCTTCGACCCGCTTCCCGACGAGGGCCGCTGGCAGACGGCACTGCTCCTGGACGGCAACATCGGCATCGGCGGAGACCCGCCCGCGCTGATGCGCCGTATCCGGGCGTTGGTGGCCGAGGGGGGCCTGTTGATCGTCGAGGTCCCGCTCGGGGGGACCGACCGGCGACATCTGGCCCGGCTGCACGAGGGGCACCGTCCCGTACGCGGCTCATTCCCCTGGGCCACGGTCGGAGCGGACGCTCTCCCCCGCCATGCGGCGGATGCGGGCTGGGCGGCGGGGGAACGGTGGACGTCACGGCGGGGGCGTCACTTCGTGTCCTTGCGGGCCGCCGGCCGCTGAGCACGTCGCACGGCCCGCAACCGCCGGGTGGCTTGTGCCGTGCGGATCAGCGCCCAGAGCACCGAGCCCGCGAACAGCGCGGCGGTGATCAGCAGCCAGCGGCCGAGGAACACATCCGCAGGCAGCGCCGAGACCGCCGTGAACTGATCCACCCGGCCGAGGATCAAAGGCCACCACACGAGCAGCAGCAGGCCCGAGACGAACGCCGGAACTCGGACGTAGTTGACGCCCAAGGCCGTTCGGCCCCCGGCCGCAGCAGGGTCGCTCGGTGGCAGGAGCCGCTGGAGCCCCCGGTCGGCGGCCGAGTACAGAGGCAGCAGAACGAGGTCGTGCAGCAGGGCGGCGCCGACGAACCACACGGCCACGCCCCAGGTATCGCCCTCCAGCAGCCGGAGGCCGGCGTAGAGAGCGAGTACGAAAGAACACAGGGTGAGCGCGAGGTGGAGAGGGGAGGCGCCGTAACGGGCAGGGAGGTGGTTCATGCGGGCTCGCCGAAGGTGAGGCGCCCCACCCATTTGGTGTTGTGGACGCCGGGCGCGTTGGGAACGATGATCCGGGCCGGGTAGCCATGGTCCTGTGAGAGGACCGCCCCGTTGACCTCCAGCGCGAGCAGGGAACGGTGGTCGCGTACCTGGTTGGGGGCGAGGACGACAGCGTTGTACGGACCGCCGCGTTGTACCGACTGCACGAGAACCTGCGGCAGACGCTCGGTCAGGCCCACAAGCGCGGCGAGGTCGGCCAAGCGGACGCCGCTCCACTCCTGGTCGTTGGTGGACCAGCCTTCCACGCAGGCGATCGGCAGCCGGGAGGTGTGCCGGGGCAGCTCGTAGAGCTCGTCTTGGGTCAGGAGCACCTGCCGGTTGCCGGCGCGGACGGTCAGCCGCCAGGCGGGCCCGACGTCGATGGCGCGGATTCCCACGGAGGCGGCGGTCTTGTTGATCTGGAAGCCGTTCGGGCCGGAGCCGGGAGTTTGTCCGCGGGGGGCGAGCAGGGCAGTCGCACGCATCCAGCCGCCGATGCTCTGTCCCACCGTCACGGCCAGCAGGGCCGCCGATCCCGCACCGACCATCAGGACCGCCCCACGGCGGGACATGGTGGGCGCGGCGGGCCGGGGCGAGGTCAGGCCCATCGGGTCGGCGGGCGCGGGCGGCTCGGTGTCAGGGGGCGGCTGAGCCGGCCCTTGCTCGCGGGATACGACCGCCATCAGGGCCCGCCGGAGCCGGAAGACGACGTGCACGACGAACGCGCCGATGAACACCCACGCGCCGTAGAAGTGCAGGGTGTAGAACGATCCGGGAAAGATGTAGTGAAGCTGGACGTTGAGGATCCCGGTGACGAACTCGAACCCGGCTCCCCCCACCAGCAGCAGAAGCGACAGACGCTCCAGTGCGTGGCTGACCGAGCGGACCGGCGGCCACTCGAACAGTTTGGGGATCACCGACCACAGCTTGGCCAGCAGGACCGGGACCAGCACGATCCCAAGCGTGACGTGGATCCCCTGGCTGAGGCGATAACCCCAGTACGGTGAGGTGGGCCAGGTGACCAGGTAGAAACCGAGCAGCCCCTTGCCGGGGGTCTGGTCGTTGATCGGATCCAGATCCGGGTTGTAGGCGGCGTAGGAGAGCAGTCCGGTCACGAACAGGATGCTGATCCCGAACAGCAGGACCAGCCCGAACACGGCCGTCAGCCACGGCCCCCGCAGGGGACTGCGCCAAAATCCCGGCCGGGTCGGCCCCGGCGGCGGGACCGAGTCCAGCAGCATGCGAATCCGGTCACGGATCCGAGGCCGTTCTGGCTGAGGGTGCGGCGAGGGTCCACGTACCGGCACAGGACCTTCCAAGGGACCGCTGACCGACCGGGGCGAGCCGGCACCCGCAGCGGGCTCGGGATTCGCCTCGTGCTTCGGGCCGGACTGCGGCTGGGCATCGTGCGGTGGACGACGGTCAGGGGAAGGACGCCTCCCGTTCGCTTCCCCGGACGGGCGCTTCTTCCCGTACTCGGGCGGGTGGTCGCCGTCCATGTGGCCGCCTTCCCTGGGCAACGGCCGTGCGCTGCGTCGTCAGGTCGATCGTTGGGCCTCGGTCGAGCGGCGCCGTGGCTCATCTCGTAGACCGAGCCCGTGAAGCCGGCTCCTGCGGTGTCCGTGTGACGGGCTGTGGCCGCGAGAAGAGGTGGCGGCCACAGCCCGGCGACGGTCATGCCGCTGCCCGCCGCCTCGGATTCATCTTCCGCTCCGCGACCGTTCCTCGCCTGCGGTAAGCGGCACGGATAGGCGGAATCACTCGCGCGGACTACAGGCTGCGGCTTGTGCTGGACGCCCCCTGCACCCGCCCGGCCGATTCGATCGCGCTGGTCTTGCTCCGGTGGGCCGCAGTCGCGGCCGAAGATCTGTGGGTGGGCGGGGGAGGCCGGGGAGTCGCTGCTGCCCTCGGACTTGGCCTGCTGTCCGCACAGCCGACGGCAGGCCCGGCACGTCCTTGTCTTCCATGGACGTGCCGGGCCGAATGTCGCACCGGCGGATGCCGAGAGCCGCTACTTGGGCATGAGGACGGTGTCGATGATGTAGACGTTGGCGTTGGCGGTCTTGACGTTGCCGCAGACCACGCTGGCGGTGTCGTTGACCTTGTAGGACTCGCCGGAGCCCATGGTGGTGACCATGCCCTTCTCCAGCGTTTCGAAGGAGCCCTTCTCGAGCTGCTTGGGGGTGAGCTTCTGGCCCACGACGTGGTAGGTGAGGATCTTGGTGAGCGTGGCCTTGTCGGCGAGGACCTTGTCGAGGTCGGCCTTCGGAATCTTCGCGAAGGCGTCGTTGGTCGGCGCGAAGACCGTGATGTCCTTGGCGTTGTTGAGCGTGTCGACCAGGCCCGCCTGCTTGACCGCGGCGACCAGGGTGGACAGGGCCGGGTTGTTGGATGCGGCGGTGGCCACGGGGTCCTTGGCCATGCCGTCGAAGGAACCGGCACCCTCCTTGGGAACACCGGCACACGCCGGGCCGAAGGGGTTGTCGCCGGTCATCGTGTCATCCGCGGGAGTGCTCTGACCGGTCTTGGCCTGGTCCCCGGCAGCCGCGGTCGGGGCGGCCTTGGTGTCGCTGCCGGAGTCGGAGCAGGCGGCCAGTGAGAAGGGCAGCAGGGCGGCAGCGGTCACGGCGATCGCGGTACGGCGGATCTTCATGCTGTTCATGAGAGTTACTCCCTGAAGGGGTATATCTGTCTGGGTTTGGCTTGGGGGTGGTACTGCCGAGACGGCCTGGGTTCGCGGGCCGGTCCGGTGGTCTAGGGGACGGTGACGAAGACGCTGTGCCAGCCGCTCGCCCCGTCGGGGATAGTCCGGCTGCGCTCTTCCGTCTGCACCGCACCGGTGCCGTCGGTGGCGCGGACGGTGATGGTGTGTCCACCGGGGGCGGCGTTCCAGCGGTATGACCACTGGCGCCAGGTGTCGAGGGTGTCCTGGACGGCGAGGTCGGCGACCTGCCAGGGCCCGTCGTCGATACGGACCTCGACACGGGTGATGCCCCGGTGCTGGGCCCAGGCCACACCGGCGACGGTGATCGTCCCGCCGGCGGGGCGGGCGAACGGCGTGGGCGTGTCGATGCGGGCCTGCGTCTTGACCGGGGCCTTTCGGGCCCACTTGCGCTTGACCCAGTACGGGTCGTACGCGTCGAAGGTGGTCAGTTCGATGTCCGTGATCCACTTACACGCCGACACATACCCGTACAGGCCCGGGACGAGCATGCGCACGGGAAAACCGTGGTCGAACGGGAGGGGTTCGCCGTTCATGGCGACGGCGAGCATCGCATCCCGTCCGTCCATGACCTCCTCGACCGGGGAGCCTAGGGTCATCCCGTCCACGGACCGGGCCACCAGCTGGTCGGCCTTGCCTCCCCGGGAAGGCGGCTGGACGCCGGCCTCCCGGAGGAGTTCGGCGAGGGGGACACCGAGCCAGCGGGCGTTGCCGATGTAGGGGCCGCCGACCTCGTTGGAAACGCAGGCGAGAGTGATGTCGCGTTCGATGAGCGGGCGGGCTAGGAGCTGGTCAAGGGAGTAGGTGCGCGGACGGGCGACGCCTTTGCCCTGGATCCGCAGCCGCCAGGTGCCGGCATCCACGCGGGGCACGACGAGCGCGGTGTCGACGCGGTAGAAGTCCCGGTTCGGTGTGGTGAAGGGGCTGATGCCGGGCACCTTCAGCTGGGCACCCGAAGGAACCGGAGGCGCCGGGGAGGCGGGCTTGGGCAGCACGAGGGTGTTGCGGGAGGCGATGGCACCCTGGCCCTTGCGGCCGACGAGGAACCGTCCGAGTGTGCCTGCGGTTGTGGCCGCTGCGGCGGTCACGACCGCCGCGGTCAGGAAACCCCGCCTGCTCCACCCGGACCCTCCGGCCTCACCTCCTGAGGGTGTCGCAGCGCCTTTCGACGCCAGGAGGTAGAGAGTGAACGCACCCGCGACCGCTCCGGTGATCGAGGGGAGCGCGTCGCCGAAACCGGTGGAGTCGGGCCGGCTCAGGGCCGCCGCGGCGCCGACGACCCCGAACAGCAGCACGCCTGCGGAACCGGCACGGCGGTGCCGCAGGCTGAGCACGCCCAGACCCATGGCGGTGATCGCGAGTACGGCGAGGATGCCGAGCTGCAGGACGGTCTTGTCGTTCTCCCCGAACGTGCGGATCGCAAAGTCCTTCACCGAGGCCGGCGTCCGGTCGATCACCGCCCCGCCTACGACGGTCACCGGCCCCGCGGTCGGCCGCACCAGCCCTGCTACCAGCTCAGCCACGGCGAGTGCCGTGAACCCGGCCAGGAGACCGGCCAACGCGCCCAGGGCGGCGCGGGAGAGGGTGCTGCGGAAGCTGCTCACACCCCCCATTCGGCGGCACTTGCCCGTCGGATTGGTCCCACACCCGAAAGAGTGACCGCCCGGCCTCGGGGCTATGGCGCGGATGTGGGCTGCGCGGGCCGGGCCGAGGCACCGACTCCCGGGACGGGGCACCGAGTGCCATCACCACGAGCCCGGTCACCAGGCAGGCGCGCGGGCCACCAGGTGCGGTGTCCGAGGTCGAGGATGAGGGCGGGGACGAGGAACAGCCGCACGAGAAGGGTGTCGACCAGGACACCGATCGCGACGATGCAGCCGATCTGGGCGAGATAGAGGAGAGGCATCGCGCACAGTGCGGCGAACGTGGCGGCCAGGATGAGGCCGGCGGCGCTGATGACGCCACTGGTGGTCTCCAACCCCCGCCGCACACCGGCAGTAGTGCCTCGTTCGGCTGCTTCGCCGCGGATTCGGTGGACGAGGAAGATGTTGTAGTCCACACCGAGCGCCACGAGGAAGACGAAGGAGAACAGCACCACAGCGGGCTCGGTGGCCGTGCTGCCCAGGACCAGATGGAACACCAGTGCGGCGGCGCCGAACGCGGTGAGCAGACTGACCCAGGCGGCCGCGACCAGCAGCAGCGGCAGGAGCAGGCAGCGCAGCAGGACGATGAGGACGGCCAGGACCACCAGCAGTACCAGGGGCATGATCAGCCGGTGGCCGCGCACGGACGCCTCGTGCAGGTCTGCGAGCTGTGCGCTCTGCCCGCCGACCAGCGCCCCCGTGCCGACCAGGGAAGCGCGAAGACGGGCGATGGTGTGCCGGGCCTGTGCGCTGTCCGGGGCGTTTGTCAGCGTCGCAATGATCTGAACCCTGGCGCCAGGCCCCGACGGTGTGGCGACCGCGGTCGCCACACCGTGCGTCGCAGTGACCCGGTTGTGAGCCTCGGCGGTCCCGGCGGGCGGAGCAAGGATGACGACGGGGCTCGCGGTGCCGGCGGGGAAGTGGCGGCAGAGGACGCTCTGCCCGGTCACCGAGGGCGCGGTGGCCGGCAGTGCCCGGTGCAGCGGAACACCACTCTGCGAGATCAGCGGCGCACACGCCGCTCCCGCCGCGAGCAGGACGAGGCAGCCGAGCCACATCCGGCGCGGCCGGCACTCGATCCCCCGCGTCGGCCATGCCCGCCCTGCGCCCGCCCGGGCCCTGTCGCGTGGCCGCAGCACGCGTGGGCCGCACAGCGTCAGGACGGCCGGCAGGAAGGTCAGCGAAACGGCAGCACAGCAGATCATGGCGATCACCACCGCCGGTCCCAGCGCCCGCTCGGAGGGCAGGGCGCTGAAGGAGAGGGTCATCATCGCGAAGGCGATGGTCGCGGCACTGGCAAGCACAGGCGGGGCCGTGGCCCGCCACGCCGCGGCCATCGCTTGCGCGGCGTCTTCCTGCCCGGCGAGTTCCTCGCGGTAGCGGGCCGCCAGGAGCAGGGCATAGTCGGTGCCGGCGCCGACGACCAGGACGAACACGATGCCCCGTGTCTGGCCGTCGATCGGCAGCCTGCCCGACCTTGCCAGCGCGTACAACGCCGTGCATGCCCCAGCCAGGGCCAGTACCGCTCCCGCCATCACCAGCAGCGGCATGAGCAGGCTGCGGTATACCAGCAGCAGAATCAGCAGGACGCCGCCGAGGGCGACGGCAAGCAGGGTGCCGTCGGTCCTCGCGAAGGCGTCGTCGAGGTCACGCTGCGCGGCCGCGGGCCCCGCCAGGTGCACGGTCGTACCCTCGACCGCTGCCGCCGCCTGGCCGATGGCGGTGAGGTGGGCGGGCAGATCGGCGGGCCCGGCGGCGATCACCGACGTCAGGGCACGGCCGTTCCTGGCGAGGACCGGCACCACGGCCGGGCCGGGGCCGGTAAGACGGGCGGTGACCTGACGTGTCGCCTCGAACTGGCGCTCGGTGATCTGGCCTCCCCGGGTAGAGGGTGTCCAGATCACGGCGAGGGGCAGCGGCTGCTCCGCACCGGTCGGGTTGAGCAGCCGGGCCACCTTCGCGGACTCCGCCCCCGGCGGCAGCTGCATGTCCTGCCCGGCCTGCGTGACCTCGCCGAGCCGCACGGTGTAGGGGCCGGTGACCAAGGCGAGGACCAGCCAGAGCAGGAGCACGACGAGCGGACCTGTCCGAGTGAAGCTCCGCACGAAGACTCACCCCTTCGTTGATCACCGTCCGGTGCCGTCCCGCCGCAGAACAGGCGGCGTCCGGCGTTGCTGTCCTCATCCGATTCGGTACCGGAGCAGATCAGGGATGGCCGTGAACCTCGGATGTCACCCGAACGGCTCCGAGGGACTCGAGGCACCCGGCAATCCTTCGGGTGATTGGTCCCGAATCTCCTCACGAGGCTCCTGATGGTGAGGAGCCGCGGATCACACGGAACGAGCAGTGGGAGGAGGTGAGTGCGATGAGAGCATCCCTGCACATGCGGCGGCTGGTTGCCGGGGCGGCTTCGGCCGGACTCGTGGCCGGCGCGTCCGTGCTGGGCCTCTCCGCGTCGGCGAGCGCCGCGACGGCGCCGTCCGCGGTGACCTCGACGGTCACCGGCGACCGGGACCACCGCCATGACCGATGGGACCGCCACGAGCGGTGCACCTGGTACCAGGGCCACCGGGCCGAGAAGTGGGTCAAGGGCCACTGGGAAGGGAAGTGGCACCAGGGCAGCTGGCACCACGGCTACCGTGATCATCACGGGAACTGGCACGACGGATGGTGGGGCAAGGGTTACTGGAAGCAGCACTGGGTGCCCGGCCACTCCGTCAGTCACTGGGTTCCCGGCCACTGGAACTGCCACAACAAGTGGTAGCGCCGGACTGCCGATGAGGGGGTTCCGAATCACCGGAGCCCCCTTGCCGTTCCATCCGTTCGGCCACCGACCACAGGGGCCGCACTCACCGTGAGGAATCACCATGGACACCGCCATCGCACCGCGCGCGTGTCCGGCCACACTGCACCTACCGCTGCCGTCCAGCATGCAGGCGCCGCACGAAGCACGTCAGACCGCAGAGCGACTCATGGCCGTCCGGTCAGCGGCCTGCCCCCGCAGTATCGCCGGGGACATCGTCCTCATCGTCTCCGAACTGGTCACCAATGCGATCCGGCACGCGAACGGACCCTACGCGCTGACCTTCACCCTGGAGGACGGCCGGGCCGGCATCGCCGTCAGCGACGGATCAGCAGAACTCCACCGCCACCATGGTGGCCGGCAACGACTCGAGCCGGGCGGGAGGGGACTGAAGATCATCCGGGCGCTGGGTGCGGATCTCTTCGTCAGCCCCTGCGCTCACGGCAAGCAGGTCATCGCGGTCCTCACCTGGTAGTCCGTGCAAAAAGCCGGGATGCTGCGGGTGGCTGTGCCGACAGCCACCCGCAGCCGACCCGCCCGGCCCGCAGCGCGCTCGACGTACCCCCAGGGCCTCGAACGCACCCGATGCCGGGCAGGTCACCGGTTCGCGCCACCCCGTCTTGTCGGCGGCGAACCGGGGCTCTTCTAGCAGTGCCGGATCAGGCGTTGACGCAACTGTTACCGAAGGACGGGTTCAGCAGCCCGATGACGCTGACGGTGCTGCCGCACGCGTTGACCGGGATATGGATGGGCACCTGGATCAGGCTGCCCGACCCCACCCCCGGCGAGTACGCCGCCACACCCTGCGCACCGGCGTCGGCCGAAGCCGCCGACGCGCCACCCACCACGACCGCACCGGCAGCCAACGCCACCGCAAGACCTCGTCGCACACGAAGCATCTGAACTACCTCCATGGGATACCCGAAACCGGTCGATCGGTCCGCCGGCCAGTGCGGGAACTCCGAACGCCTTGGGGCCCCCACACCCATGCCTTCGCTGCCAGGCGCCCCCCGGCTGGGCCGACACCTCTCGCTTCCCTCGAACGGGGTAACCGCGGGTGCGCGGGTGACGAACCGCCTCCCATCCGCGCGCCCGTCGGCTACGAATAACTGCTGACACACCCACCTGCTGTGGTGGCCGGGCCGACCCCCTGGGGCGGCCCGGCCCCGCTTGAGCGACGAGCTTTCAAGGACCGGCATGCGATGGACACCCCGCCCCACGACGGCCCTGCCCGGCCGTCCCTCCGTCTTCTCGCCACGGCGGGACCGGCGCCGGTGAACCAACCACTCCCCTTCGGCCCCGGCCCCGCAGCAGGACACGCCGGCCTCACCGAAACCATGCAGAAGGTCGCCCACGGAGACAAACAGGCCTTCTCCACCCTCTATAACGCCCTCGCACCCCTCGTGTTCGGGATCGTGACCAAGGTCGTACGCGACAGGGCCCAGTCCGAGGAAGTCGCCCAAGAGGTCATGATCGACCTGTGGCGGCAAGCCGCCCGCTACCGCCCCGACGCCGGCTCCGTCACCACATGGGCGGCGACGATCGCCCACCGGCGGGCCGTGGACCGGGTCCGCTCCGCCCAGGCGTCCACGGACCGAGAACACGCCCAGGCCGCCCGCGAGCACACCACCGCCTTCGACGAGGTCGCCGAACAGGTCGAGACCCGCCTCGAGTCCGAACAGGTCCGCCGCTGCCTGCGCGGACTGACCGAACTCCAGCGTCAGGCAGTGACCCTGGCCTACTACCGGGGGCTGACCTACCGTGAAGTCGCCGAAGCCCTGCGCACACCGCTTCCCACCATCAAGACACGCATGCGCGACGGGCTCATCCGGCTCCGCGACTGCATGGGGGTGACCACATGAAACACCACGCCACCGACACCCACACCCTCGCTGCCGCCTACGCCCTCGACGCACTCGACCCCAGCGAACGCAACGACTTCGACACCCACATGCAGACCTGCGAGGCATGCCGACAGGAAGCCTCGGAATTCAAGGCGACCGCGGCACGCCTGGCAGCCGCGGTCTCCCAAACGCCGCCCAAATCAGCCAAGGCACAGGTCATGGCCGCCATCGACGGCGTACGCCAGCTCCCTCCCCGCATCCCCCCCACCCCTGTGGCGTCATCCTCCCTCGGCGGCGTGCTGCGCCGCGGGGCTATGCCGTTGGCGCTGGCAGCGAGCGTGGCCGCTGCCGCACTCGGCGGCGTCGCCGTGTGGCAGATCCAGAACGGACAGGACCTCAAACAGCAAGCCCGACAAGCCCAACAGCAACTGGCTGAGGTCAGCACCGTCCTGGCAGCGCCCGACGCCCGCACCGCCCACGGACGGGCAGCCAACGGAGCCCTGACCACGGTCGTCACCTCCGACCGGCAGAACAAGGCTGTCTTCACCGCCGCCAGCCTCCCCGCCCCCGGAGCGGGAAAGACGTACCAGCTGTGGCTCGACCACAAGGGCACCATGCGCCCGGCCGGATTCATCGACCACGACGGCACCGTCCTCCTCACCGGCGACCCCGCCGACGCGGGAGCGGTCGGCCTCACCCTCGAGCCCACCGGGGGGTCACCCCAGCCCACCACCGACCCCCTCCTCCTGATGGCCCTTCCCACCTGACGGAAGGCCCCCGCCCAGTGTCCGCACCCGAAACCATCGAGGTCCCTCATGGCCAACACCCCGAAGATCGGAGACACCGTCGGCGACTTCCGCCTGCCCGGCGGCCGCCTGGACGGCGAAACCTTCCAACGGGCCGACTACACGCTGTGCGAACAGCGTGGCAAACCCCTCATTCTCGCCTTCTACCCCGGCGACGACACCCCGGTGTGCACCGCGCAACTGTGCTCCTACTCCGACGGCCTGGCCGAACTGGAGTCCGCCGGGGCAACCGTGTGGGGCATCAGCCCACAGGGAGTCGACAGTCACGAGAGGTTCGCCCGCAACAGGGGCCTGCGGATGCCGCTGCTGTCCGATGAGGGGCGCACGGTAGCGAGGTCCTTCGGGATAACCGCACCCCTGATCGGCCTGCGACGTTCGGTGTTCATCATCGACAGCGACAGCCGCCTGCACTGGAAACACGTCACCGCAGTCGGCGCCACCTACCCGCCCGCCACCACCCTGAACGCGCACCTGGACCGCCTCACCACCTGAACCGGCACCCCCCGTCACGTGTCCCTCACCTGCTGCCGAACATCGCCTCCAATCCGGCCGGCGCTCCGCTGCGAAGCAAGCAGCACTCCGGAGGCGTATCGAACCGCGCCGACCAGCAGGACCCGACATGGCGACGGCTCTACGCCTCCCGCTCGGGCATCGAGGGCACCGTGAACGAGATCGTCAACGGCCACCAGATGCGCCGCTGCCGCTACCGAGGCACGCCCAAAAGCCCACGTCCAGCACGTCCTGACGGCCATCGCCGTCAACATCGAACGCCTCAGCACCCAGGAACCCACCGACACCAACTACCGGCCCCGCCCTCCGACCACGTTCCAGCAATACCTCGCCGCCCTCGGAGTGCCTCGGCCCCGCTGTTGGCGCCAAGCACAGTGACCTTGGCAAACCAAGATCACCGACAGAGTCGCTCATCGAGCCCAGCAGCCTGAGGAAGTCCTCAGGAGCCGCAGGCTCCTGGAAGACGTGAGGCCGGTCGCCCGGGGCACTACCGGGAGCCCGGCCTCACGCATTTCCGAGACCGCCCGACAGCCCGTCTACTCCCGCCGCGCCAGGTCCTCGGGCGTGGGCACGTGCCGGGTGACGTACGGCTGGCCACTGAAGTCGACGGTGACCGTGTGCCGCAGTACGTCGTCGTCGGCTCGTAGAAGACGAGCTCGATCACCAGGCAGACCCGGTCGGTGGAGATCCCGAAGTCCCGGGCCTCCTGGTCGTTTACCTGCCGAGCCCGGGTGCCGGTGACCATCCGCACCGTGCCGGGCGGCGCTCAGGGCGGCGGCTCGACAGCGCCCAGCCGCGCCGGCCCCGACCACGCCTGCGCCTCGCTCTGGTCCGCCATGGTCGTCACCGTAGCGAGCGCGGCGGGCCGCAGGGGCGATCTCTCGGCAACTCGGCCCGCCATCTACAAGCCTCACACGGCGTTTCCGCAGGTGGGTGCCGTCTGCCACGAGAACGTCAGTCGTCCTGCCACGTGAAGTGTCAGCGGCTCATACGAGGTGAGGGCGGGCGTCAGGACGACGCCTCGGGCACGGCGCGAGTGAGGGGTTCGAGGTTCCCGTGCGGCGCCGCGTGCAGCACGGCGGCAAGTTCACGGGCGCGGCTCGGTCTCCACGCCGTACAGCACGAAGTAGACCGGGCCGGCGGAGGAGTCAGAGTGGATCTCCCGGGCGCGGTTCAGGCGGATGACGGAGCCACGGACTGTGTCGTACGCCTCGTTGCCGACGGTATGGTCCGGGCCGGCGGTCAGTGCGTCGGCTTTCACCGTCCAGCGCCGGCCTTGGTTCTCGACGGCGATGAACACTGCGTTTTGGCGCTTGGCCTGCTTGTACGTGGCGTTGAAGGCGTCGACCGCGGTGGCGTCGGGGACCAAGTCGGCGGGGTAGGGCGTGGGCAGCGACTGCATGAGGGGCATGGTGCCAGGCGGGGGCGGCGCGGTGTTGACGCCGGGCGTGTCCTGGCCGGCGCGGTGGCGTTGGTGGGGTGACGCGTGCACGGGTCGTAGAAAGCCTTCATGGACTTGTGCAGGTCGGCGGCCCCCGGTACATGCCCGGCACCCGGAGCCGCAGCACGTTCGGTCCGATCCCCCTCGGGCCTGCACATGTTGGTCCGGTCGGCGCGGCCTGGCCATCCGGTCTGCGCGGCATCATGGGGGCGGTAGGGCGTGCATGGGTCTCGTCGTCATACGCCGGCGAGATCAGGTACGTGGCGAATGGAACCGTGAGAGGGAAGTACGAGGGTGACGGCAATATCCACTGACATCGAGAGGGCAGCGGGTGTGCTGCGCGCGGGGGGCCTGGTGGCCTTGCCGACCGAGACCGTCTACGGTCTGGGCGCGAACGCCGAGGACCCCGTCGCCGTAGCGCGGATCTTCCAGGTCAAGGGTCGGCCGCCCTCTCATCCGCTGATCGTCCACATTGCCGCCGCGGACCAGTTGGACGACTGGGTCGAGGAGGTGCCCGCGACCGCGCGCCTGCTGGCCGAACACTTCTGGCCCGGGCCGCTGACCCTGGTCCTGCGACGCGGCCACCGCGTGCCGCTCGAAGCGACTGGTGGTCTGGAGACGGTGGCGGTGCGCGTGCCCGACCATCCCGTGGCTCTCGCGCTGCTGTCGGCCTTCGGCGGCGGCGTCACGGCCCCGTCCGCCAACCGCTTCGGCTCGGTCAGCCCCACCACCGCGGACCACGTCCGGGAGGAGCTCGGTGACGCCGTCGATTTCGTCCTGGACGGCGGCTCCTGCCAGGTCGGCGTCGAGTCGACCATCGTCGACGTCACGGGCGAGACCTTGAGCATCCTGCGACCTGGCGGGGTGACGCGTGAGGACCTCGAAGCGGTGCTGGGGCATCCGGTCGCGGTCCCGTCTACGAGCGGTGTCCGGGTGCCGGGCCAGCACCCGTCGCACTATGCGCCGCGTGCGCGAGTCGTCCTGGTCGAGCCGGAGCAGGTCGTCGCCGAAGCCGAGCTCGCCCAGGAGGCGGGGCACCAGGTGGGCGTCTTTCTTCCCCCGTCCCTCGCCGACGCTACGGTGAAGGCGCACGCCGTGGTGGCGCTGCCCGGTTCGCTGGACGCCTACGCGCACGGGCTGTACGGGTTCCTGCGTGAGCTCGACCAGCAAGGGTGCGACCTCATCGTCGCGTCCCTGCCGGTGGAGGAGGGGCTGGGGCTGGCGGTCGCCAACCGGCTTCGCCGGGCCGCGGGGCCCCGGCCCTCCGCGTGAGCAGCCACTGCCGGGGCGGTCAGGATGCGGTGGGGACCGCCGCGTCGAGGCCGCGGGTGGCGACGAGCTGGGCGCTGCCGTCGGACAGGCGGTAGGACAGCCCCACCACGGCGAGGCGGCCGGCGGCCACCGCATCGGCCAGGATGCGGGAGCGTTCCAGCAGCAGGTCCACGGTGTGCTCGATGTGCTCGTCCAGGATCTCTTCGGCCGTTTCGCGTCCGGCGGCGCGGGCTGCCAGCACGCTGGGGGTCACCCGTTCGACGACGTCCCGGACGAAGCCGCCCGGTGTCTGCCCGTTTTCCAGGGCGGAGCAGGCCGCGGCGACCGCGCCGCACGAGTCGTGGCCGAGGACGACGACCAGCGGCGCGTTGAGGACGCTCACGCCGAACTCTATGGAGCCGAGGACTTCGGTACCTGTGACGTGTCCGGCGGTGCGGACCACGAAGAGGTCGCCCAGGCCGCGGTCGAAGATGATCTCGGCGGCCAGCCGGGAGTCGGAGCACCCGAACAGCACGGCGAAGGGCTGCTGGGACGGTGCGGTCTCGGTGCGGCGGGTGGCGTCCTGGTTCGGGTGCTCGGGGGTGCCGGAGACGAAGCGCTGGTTACCGGCCATGAGCAGGTCGAAGGCGTCGTGGGGCGTCGGGGTCTGGGTCTCGGTCATGGCCGCAGCCTACGAGGCGGTACCCGCCGTCGCAGCAGCTGGTCCCGCCGGAAGGCTCCGGGTCGGACGACGCAACCGACGCCGGTATCACCCCCAGGCGCTGGGCGAGGACGGTCTCGATGCGGAACCTCAGCGCGCAGCGCAGCTGCCCGGCCCCGTAGGGGTCTACCGCTGTCCGTTCGTCCTGCACATCCGCACAACGAGCGGGGCGCTGCTCGCGCTGTCGGCCGAACGGGCCGTGCCCACTCGCCCGACAGCCGGCTGCCGTGGTCGGACTGCTGGAACAGCGCGAGCTGGGTGGTTGTTCTCGGGTGGACGCGCTGCGGGAGGAAGCCGACCGTATCCAGGCCGAACTGGCCGTGGCCGAGCGGGAGTGGCAGGAGTGGGCGATTGCCCGCTCGAAGGTCGGCGAGGTGCTCGCCCCGGCGGAGGAGACCGGGCAGGACTCTGTCCGGGCCGACGAGAGTGCGCCGGCCACCGAAGGGCAGCCAGGAAAGGCCCCGCAGTCGACGGCGGTGGCGAAGCCGAAGTCGCAGGTGCCCATGTGGCGCGAGGGTTTGGCCTGGTCAGTGCTGTCGGTGGACTACCAGCGAATCCTGCAGTTGGGGGCGGACCGGGCCCGGCTCGGTCAGGGGCCGGTGACCTGCCAGGAGATGGCAGCCGCCTTCGGTACGGACGTGGTGCCGGCGCGGGTGGAGGCGCTGCGGTCGAAGGCGAAACGCCTGGTGGCGCGGGGCTGGCTGGCCGAGCCGGCACCGGGCCGGTTCACGCCCGCGCCGGGTGTGGCCCAGCCCGGCGGCGGCTCATGACCATGGTCATCGACCACAGGATCATCGCCTCGACACTGACGGTGCGCCGTTCGTGGTCGCGGGCCAGGCGGCGGCTGCGCATGAGGTGGGCGAACAGACGCTCGACAATCCACCGTTTCGGCAGCACCACGAAGCCGCGCATGTCGTCGCTGCGCCTGACGATCGCCAGCACCAGGGCGAGCGCGGCCAGGCAGTGCTCGACGAGGCTGCCGGTGTAGCCGCCATCAGCCCAGATGAGGGCGAGGCGGTGGTGCGTGGCGGCCACCCGCGCCAGCAGAACCTGCGCGGCCATGCGGTCACCGACATCCGCGGCGGTGGCCATCCGCCGAGCAGCAGGCCGAGGGTGTCGACCCCGACGTGCCGTTCTTCGCATCGGATGTCTGCTTGCAGCCGTCGTAGCCGCGGCTGTCGGTGCCCACCACGGCGTCCGCCTTGACTGAGAGTCGATCACCCCGGCCGTGGGCTCCGCATCCTTGCCCAGCCTCGCGCGGACCCTGGCGCGCAGCCGGTGGAACTCCTTGACCAGGCCACGGTCGCGCCAGCGGCGGAAGAAGGCGTATGCCCGGTCCCACGGCGTAGGAAGTCGGCCGGCATGGCGCGCCACTTGATTCCGTCGTCCACGAGGTGCGGATCGCGTCCAACATTGCGCGGTGGCAGTACGCCTCCGGCTGCCCGCCGCGGCCTCGCATCCAGCCCGGCACCGGCAGCAACGGCCGGACCGCGGCGCACCCCGGTACCGGGCGGCGCCCCCGTGCCGTGAGCTTGGCGACCCATGTTCATTGAGGGAGAGAAGGGCGCCATGAGTCAACGTGGGCCCGAGCTGACGACCAGGGCGAGCCGACAGCGTGATGAGGTGAGGGCAGGCGGAACCGGACCCGCGATGCCGCACGGGCCCGGGGCGCGCCGATGCGGTTCAGCGGCGTTGCATCAGCACTGCGGTGAACTGTTGGGAGGTGCCCCACGGGGTGATGTGGTCCTCGCCGGCGGTGTCGACGAGGTGAAACCCTGGGAACTGGTGGGCGAGTTCGGCGTGGGAGTAGCGGTTGATCGGGAGGCCGCTGCATGTGGTCGGGCCGTCCGGGCCGAACGTCGCCACGACGAGCCAGCCGCCCGGTCGCAGTGAGCGCTCCAGTGAGGCGAGGTAGTCGGTGCGTTCCTCGGGTTCGGTGAGGAAGTGGTAGACGGCCCGGTCGTGCCAGAGGGCGTAGGTGCGCCCTGTGTGCAGGTCGAGGACGTCGGCCACGGTGAGGGCGATGTCCTTGGCTGCCGGGCCGAGGCGGTTGCGTACGGTCTGCAGCGCGGTGGCCGACAGGTCGATGGCCGACAGGTCGTGGTAGCCGCGCTCGACGAGATGGTCCACCAGGGTTGACCAGCCGGCGCCGACGTCGATGATCGGCTCGTCGCGGGCGAGGCCTGTGCGGTCGACCAGGCTCAGGGAGAGCCCGGGGACCGACTGCCACCAGGAGACCCCGTCGACGTCCTTGCCGTGATGGATCTCCTCCCAGTACGCCGCTCGGGCCGTCGGGGTGTCGGGGCGGGGGATGGCGTGGTCCGTCATGGCTTGAGGGTAGACCTGGCGGCACGGCCCCGCGGCGTCATGATTCGGTAATGTCCCGCATGTCGGATATCGGGCCTTTCTGCCGCTAGCATGACGCCATGGTCGAACTGGCGGATCCTGACCCGGCGGCGAACCCCCTCGGCTTGGTCGAGGCCCTGGTCGACGGCGGCGATATGGACTGCGGCAGCGGTCTGCTGCTGCTGATCACCCGTGCGATGCGGCGGCTCGAGCCCGGGCAGCTGCTCGGGGTGCGCAGCGCGCAGGTCAGTGTCGTCACCGATCTGCCCGCCTGGGCCGAGCTGACCGGTCATGAGGTGGCCACCGCGGTCGCCGAGTCGGCCGGGGGCCCGTGGTGGTTCGCCGTGCGCAAGGCGGGCAGGGCCGCCCAGACCGACACCGTTTTCTCCCGGGGCGAGCGGACGCCGGTGGGCCGGCGGCTGTGGATCTACACCAATTTCGACTGCAACCTCGCCTGCGTGTACTGCTGCGCCGAGTCCTCTCCGAAGGCCGCGGCCCGGCGCTTCGGCACGGACCTTGCTACCGCGGTGTGCGGGGAGTTCGTGGCCCAGGGCGGCCGTGAGGTGTTCTTCACGGGCGGCGAGCCGTTCATGCATCCCGAGCTCGGCGCCGTGGTCGCGGCGGCGGCCGGTCTGGATCGCACCGTACTGACCAACGCCATGATCTTCTCCAAGGGCAGGCGCCGGGAGACCCTGGAGCGTCTGGACCGCGATGTGGTGCTTCAGATCAGCCTTGATTCGGCCACGCCCGATCTGCACGACCGGCAGCGGGGTGCGGGGTCGTGGTCGCGGGCGGTCGAGGGCATCGAGCTGGCCCGTTCGCTGGGTTTCCGGGTGCGGGTGGCAGCCACGTTGTACGACGAGGACCCCAAGGGCGTCGAAGAGTTGCACCGGCGTCTGGACGACGCCGGGATCGCCTCGGGGGACCGTGTCATCCGGCCGGTGGCCCGTGAAGGCTTCGCCGCCACGGGTGTGCGCGTCACCCTGGAGAATCTGGAGCCCGAGCCGACGCTCACCGCCGATGGAGCGTGGTGGCATCCGGTGGCGGTCACCAACCCGCGTCTGCGGATCGCCGATGCCCCGCTGCCGTTGGCCGAGGTGTTCGGCGTCGTGCGGGACACACTCGCCGTCCAGGACGCCGCCGCCCGCTCGGGACGTGAGGTGTTCCGCTGTGCCTGAGAACGTACGCACACTCATCCGCTGGCTTTTCGCCCCAGCGACCGACGAGGTCCGCCGTGAGCAGGCAGCCGGCGCGGCCTTCCTCCGGGTCCTGCTCGGCCTGATGTGGCTGTACAACGTGGAGTGGAAACGTCCCCCGGACTTCGGCAGGGATACCGGCGGGGGGCTCTTCCACTTCACGTCCCTGGCCGTGAGCCACCCGGTGTTCCCTCCGTACAGCTGGATTGTGGAACATCTCGTACTGCCCAACATGGTGGTGTTCGGCTGGGCGGTGCTGATCGTCGAGACCGCACTGGCGGTCATGCTGCTCACCGGTGCGTGGGTACGGGTGGCCGCGGCTCTAGGGGTGGCCCAGTCCATGGCCATCGCCCTCTCGGTGGCGTCCGCCCCGGGTGAGTGGCCGTGGGCCTACTGGCTGATGATCGGCGCTCATGTGGCGGTCCTGTTCTCATCGGCCGGGCGTGTACTGGCTGTGGACGCGGTGCGCTCCGGCACGGCCCCGGCCCGCAACCTCGGTCAGTTCTGGGGTGTGCTCGCGGTGGTCGTCGGCGCCTACAGCGTGCTGAACTCCGCCGGCGATCCCGGCACCACCCGGGGCTCCGGCCTGACGTCCACCGGTCTCGCGGTCGGCCTCGGCGCGTACAACCTCTTCGGCGGCCTGGTGCTGCTCGTGGCCGGTGTACTGCTCTTGGTAGCCGCCCGCGGGCACATCGCCCTCCTGGGCTGGGCGGCGGCGGGCGTCGGCGGGGCGGCCGCCCTGTCCCTGTACGCCCAGATCGGCTTCAGCGGTCCGTTCCTGGGCGGCACCGCGACCTCGGCTGCTTTCCTGCTGTCCCTCGCCGTGGTCGCCGCAATGGTCGCCGCCTCAGGCCGGGCGGCACCGCGCGACTGACGCCGCCGCTCACCACCACGGCCGGCAGCACCGGTGACACCAGTGACAGGGAGATGGCCATGTCTGTGAAACCGGTGACCCGTCGCACGTTGCTCCTCGGTGCCGGAGTGACGCTCGTGCTGAGCGCCTGCGGCCGCCAGGGCGGGTCGGATTCCCGGCAGCTCGGGATTTCCGCCATTCCCGATCAGGACCCCGAGCTCCTCAACCGGCTCTACCCGGCCGTGGCCGAACGGTTTGCCGAAGCGACCGGCCTCAAGGTCGCCTACCGGCCCGTCACCGACTACACCGCCGTGGTTCGTGCCTTCGAGATCGGCGACATTCACCTTGCGTGGATGGGCGGACTGACCGGCGTCCAGGCACGCGCGCGTGTACCGGGAGCCACCGCCATCGCGCAACGGGACATCGACGCCGACTTCCACAGCCTCTTCATCGCCCACACCGATTCGGGCCTGCGGCCGTTCGACCGGATGGACGGGTTGCGCGCCCTCGCCGGGCACACCCTCACCTTCGGCAGCGAGACGTCCACCTCCGGCCGGCTCATGCCCCAGTACTTCATGCGGCAGGCCGGACTCGAACAGAGTGACCTGCGGGGCAAGCCCGGCTTCTCCGGCTCCCACGATGCCACCATCGAGTTCGTCGCGAAGGGCAGCTTCGAGGCCGGCGCCGTCAACAAACAGGTCTGGGACGCCACCGCAGCGGCGGGCAAGGTCGACCTGAGCAAAGCGGTCGTGCTGTGGCAGACCCCCGGATACGCCGACTACCACTGGCTGGCCCGCCCGGACCTCGACAAGACCTACGGCGCCGGAACGAGGCAGAAGATCCTGGCCCTGCTCCTGGGGCTCGACCACCGAAACACAGAGGACGCCAAAGTACTCACACTCTTCGGCGCCACATCGTTCATCCGAACGACGAACTCCGCATACGACCGGATCGAAGGTGTGGCCCGGGAACTGGGGCTGCTGCAGTGAGCGACACTGCTCCGGTGATCCGGCTGTGCGGAGCGGGGCGCCGGTTCGGCTCGCACCAGGCGCTGCGCGATCTGGATCTCACCGTCCACACCGGGGAGCGCATCGCGGTACTCGGCACCAGCGGAGCCGGCAAGACCACGCTCCTGGCCCTGCTCAACGGGTCGCTCGAGCCGACCACCGGCAGCGTGGAGGTCTTCGGCGAGAACCTTGCACGTCTCTCCGCCACACGGCGCAGACTGCTGCAGCGACGCATCGGCTCGGTGAGCCAGGACCTGGCCTTGATCGAACGAGTCCGGGTGGTGCACAACGTCAACGCGGGCAGGCTCGCCCGATGGAGCACCACCCGCGCCCTGGCCTCACTGGTCTGGCCCCACTCACTCGACGTGGTCAAGGACGCACTCGACCGCGTCGACCTCGGCTGGGCCCTGCACGAACGCACCGAACGCCTCTCCGGCGGCGAGCGGCAACGTGTCGCGATCGCCCGCCTCCTGGTACAGGCACCGGAACTGGTACTGGCGGATGAACCCGTCTCCAGTCTCGACCCCGTGCGCGCCGCCAGAATCCTCGCCCTGCTCGCCACCTCGACCCTTCCGAGCGCGAGAACACTCGTGGTCAGCCTGCACCAGCCGGCCCTCGCACGCGAGCACTGCACCCGCGTCGTGGGCCTGCGCCACGGCCGAATCGTCCTCGACCGCCCCGCCGCCGACACCAGCGACGCCGACCTGCACGATCTCTACGCGCTCGTATGACACTCCGGCTGGACACCCCGCCACCGCCACCGCCCGCCCCCGTGCCGGGGCGCAAGCCCGCGAGCGGACGACGGGTACAGCTCCACAGACTCGCGGCCCTGACGGCGGTGACCGCGCTGCTGGCCTGGGCGGCCCGGCACGCCCTGCCCCCGGGCGGCGAGCTCGTCAACCAGGGCGGTCTGGCCCTGCTCGACGACATCGCGGCCAGTGCGCTGCATCCCTCCCTCGCCCCCGACTTCCTCGCGGTAGTACTCAAGGCGACGGCAATGACGCTCGCCCTGGCCCTGCTCGGGACGGCGGGCGCGCTGATGCTCGGCCTGACCGGCGGACTCATCCTCTGCAACGTGGCGTGGAGCAGCTCGCCGCCCTGGCCGGTACGTGCCGGGCGCCTTGTCCTGCGCGGTGCGCTGGTGGCCGTCCGCTCGGTCCACGAGCTGGTATGGGCACTGCTGTTCGTCAGCGTGCTCGGCCTCAACCCGCTCGTCGCCGTCCTCGCACTCGCCCTGCCGTTCGGCGCGCAGAGCGCCCAGGTCTTCGCAGAGACCTTCGACAGCGTGCCCGACGGTCCGCTGCGAGCCCTGCGCGCCGCCGGCGCCAAACGGGGCTCCGCTCTCGCCTACACCCTTCTTCCAGGGACAGCGCCGCTGCTGCTGTCCTACTCCTTCTACCGTTTCGAGTGCGCGCTGCGCTCCACCGTCGTGCTCGGGTTCGCGGGTGTCGGAGGCCTGGGATTCGAACTCACGGTCAGCCTGCAATCACGCAACTGGGACGAGGTCTGGACACTCATCGCGGCCCTGCTCGCCCTCGCAGGGCTGATCGAACTGTGGAGCAACCGAGTCCGCTCCGACGTCGCGGTGGTGACCTGCGCCGACTGGTCGGTCGGACACGAGCGCTCCCACGACGAGGACCGCTCACCACGCGGCCTGTCGCGCACGACCCGCTGGTCTCTGATCCTGGTGATCCCCGCGACCGCCCTCGCCTGGTGGTGGACCGGCCTCTCACCGGCCGGACTCACCTCGGACCGCACCCACGACCTCGGCGCCCGGCTCCTGTCCGACCTGTGGCCTCCCACACTCCCGGAGGGCGGCTGGCAGGTTCTGGCCGGCGCCGCACTCGACTCCGTGGCCATGGCCCTCCTCGCCATGGTGATCGCGGTCCTGATCACCATGGTCGTCGGCCCCTGGGCCAGCCGCCCACGCGCCGACCGCCGCGGCCCGGCGGCCGGGGGCCGGCAGGCCCTCTGGTGGGCGGCCCAGTCGCTGCTCCTGGCGCTGCGGTCGATCCCCCCAACCGTGTGGGCCATCATCGCGCTCCTCGCCCTCTTCCCCGGCATCCTGCCCGGCGCCCTGGCGCTCGGGCTCTACACCGGCGGCATCCTCGGCCGGCTCGTCGCCGAAGCCTGGGAAACAATGGACCTGCGCCCCCGCGAGTCCCTGCGCAACACCGGCGTACCCCGAGCGGCAGCCGCCGCGGTGGCCATGGCACCGCCCTCCGCGAACCACCTGATCACCTACACCCTCTACCGGTTCGAAATCTGCGTACGCGACACCGCCATCGTCGGCGTAGTCGGCGCCGCGGGTCTGGGCCGACTGCTCAGCGAACGCCTCGCAGCCTTCGACTTCCCCGTAGTCACCAGCATCCTGCTGGCGTCGTTGCTGGTCAGCATGTCCGTCGAGGTCCTCGGACGCCGACTGCGACGCACCCTGCGGGCCTGAACCCACATCGCGCCACCTCCGCGCTGATCATCGGCATGGCAAAGATCTTCAACGTCGCCGACGCATGTCATCCACAGAAAACGATCGTCGGGTCATCGCTCACCCCCAACCCGAGGCGGGTCGCCCCCGCGTCAGCCGATACAGGCGTAACTGTAACGGTTGCTACATTCCTGTGCGTGGCGAACAGTAATGCGAGGGTCCGGTGGCTGGTGCTCGTGATCAAGCTGCCGACCGAGCCGACAAGGCACCGGGTGGCGGTGTGGCGCGAGCTGCGGAAGATCGGCGCGCTCTCGTTGGGCCAGGGCATCTGGGCGGTGCCGGACGTACCGGTCTTCGCCGACGGGACCCGGCGTGCGGTGGAGCTGGCCGAGCGTGCCCAGGGGCAGACCGTCACCCTTCAGGCGTCCGGACGCTCCCCCGAGGACGCGGCCCGCTTCGAGGCGATGTTCACCGCGGCACGATCAGAGGACTGGGCCGAATTCCTAGCGGACTGCGACAAGTTCGAGCAGGAGATCGCCAAGGAGATCCGTACCGCCAAGTTCACGCTGGCCGAACTGGAGGAGGAGGAACAGAGCCTGGAGCGGCTGCGGCGCTGGCACCGGGACCTGACGGCGCGGGACGTGTTCGGTGCGCCGGATGCCGCCCGGGCGGCCGAGCGGCTGGGTTAGTGCGTGTCGGCCTGCGAGGACTACGCGGAGCGAGTTTTCGCCGCGCTGCACCAGAGCGAGGGGGCCGGGTCATTACCGACCAGACGCATTGTGGCGGCGGGTCCTGACCGCACTTGCCGACACGGACCTGGACAGCGGGGGAACGGGAGCGCATCCTGGCTCTGGGCGCCGCCCACCTCGCCCGCACCCGCGCCGGCGAAGGCGGGAATCCGGCCGACGAGGACGTCCGGCGGATCGGATTCGCAGAGTTCGCCCTCCTCCTGGACTCCGACGCCGCATGCACGGCGCTGGGGGAAGCCGTCCGAGGCGGGTAACCCGTCCGAACTGCGACGCGTTGAACCTGGTATGACGACCACGACGATGCGCCCGGCACGTGCCGTCGGCGTACCGCACGGCGGGGACGAAACGGTTCACCGGCCCGACGGGGAGCCGATCTTCACCGAGCTCTCGCACCAGTGGCGAACCGCCGGACGGCTTGTCCCCGGACAGCGCGATGAGGAGTGGACCATGCTGGTGCGCCGCCTCCCCTGGCCCGGAGGGTGAATGCGGCGGCGAAGGCCGCAGGGGGCGGGACCTTCGCCGTCGCGGGGCCCGGAGAGGCCTAACGTGCTGCGGTCCCTGGCTCCGGGCGCGGTACCAGGGACCGCGGACGGCACGAGTCCCGTGGGTCTTGGCCGACCCGTGCACGCGTCGCGCTGTCTAACGCTCCCCGGCGCCGACAGGACACGGGCCTGCTCTATGCGGCCGGATGGAGTTCGGCGCGGCCGAACAGCAGGGTGTAGCCGGTGGGGAGCTGGGCCAGGATGCGGGTGATCAGGTCGGGTCCGGCGTAGGCGGTGACGGTCGCGAAGACGGAGCCGGTGTCCCAGCCGGTGGTGGCCAGACTCGCGCCGGTACGGGTGGCGAGGTCCTTGACGAAGGCCCAGCCGGTCAGCGGTTGGGTATCGGGGATCTGCGCGGTCAGGACGCGTGCGGCCTCCAGGGGCAGGCAGGCGGCCAGATCGACGCGTTCGTCGCCGGTCATCTGCCGCCCCAGTCCCGCGAGGACGAGGCGGACGGCTTCGTCGGCCCGCTCGCGGGTGGGGTAGGCACCCTCGTAGCGGACCTTCCCAGCATCTGCTCGTACGCCGCCCCGTACGGCTGCGGGGGCTCGAGCGGTACGCGCACGTCGGTGATCACGTCTGGATGCCTTTGTCAGCGGCCCGATGGCGCCGGATGGTACGCCCGGGGCTCAGGTGATGCCCGGCGCTTCGGGCGCCGGGCGTGGATGAGTCAGGTGGGCCGTGGGCGGCCGAAGAGCAGGTCGTAGCCGACGGGGAGCTGGAGCAGGATCTGCCCGAGCAGGTCCTCGCCGGCGGCGTCGGCGACGGTGGACAGCACGGCGCTGACGTCCCAGGTCGCGGTCTGCTCGGTTGCGCCCTCGATCCACGCGGCGGCCGCGCGGACGAACCTCTCCGGGGACAGCGGCTCGGCGCTCTGCAGCGGGTTGAGCAGGATCAGGGCGAACTCTTCGGGCAGGCGTGTGGCGAGCTGGGCGCGGATGTCACCGACGAGGTGTGCGCCGAGCAGGGCGAGAACCACGCGGGCCGCACGCTCGGCTTCGGCCGCAGTGCCGTATTCGCCGCGTTCCTTCACGCGGTCGAGGAACGCTTCGCGTCGCAGAGTCATCTCGGCCACCCCTACCTCGTGGGACTGCTCGCGGAGGTGCGGAGGGCGGGGGTGAGGGGGAGATCAGGAGCCCCGTCCTCCGCACCGTCTCCGGTCGGAGGATGTCAGCCGGAGATCTCCTTGCGGCCGGAGCCGACGCCGATGGAGATCTTTCGGGGCTTGGCGCGCTCGGCGATCGGGATACGCAGGGTGAGGACCCCGGCGTCGTAGTCGACCTGGATATGCTCGGTGTCGAGGGTGTCGGCGAGCACGATCTGGCGGGAGAAGCCCCCCAGCGGCCGCTCGGACAGCTCCATCTGCACGTCGTCGGCCTTCGCCACCGGTCGCCGCTCGGCCTTGACGGTCAGCATGTTCCGCTCGACGTCGATGTCGATCGCGTCCGCGGTCACACCGGGCAGGTCGAAGGCCACCACGTACTCGTCGCCCTCGCGGTAGGCATCCATCGGCATCGACGACGGCTTGGACCAGGTACCCGGGCCCATCAGCTGCTGCGCCAGACGGTCCAGCTCACGGAAAGGGTCAGTGCGCATCAACATCGTGAAACACCCCCAACAGGTCCAGACGGTTGCTGCCAATGCGCTGCACTGACACCGTTGCAACATGTCATCCAATGGATGACAAACATGATGTCAATGACTCGATGACAGCTTTCAGGAGGTGCTCGTGACCACAGCCGACCCGCCCTCCACGACTCACGCCGACGCCCACAGCCCGGCCTCGTTCCTCGCCGCCGCGGCGGCCCTGGCCGCTATAGACGACGCCCTGCGAACCGCCCAGCACGGGGACCCCGACCTCCACGGTTCTGGCCCGGGCCCGGGCCCGGAGCAGGCGCTGGCCTCGCTGATGCTGCTGCGGCAGGTGCGTGAGCAGCTCGTCGGATGGGAGACCGGCCTGATCGAGACCGCCCGCGATGCGGGGGCCAGCTGGGCCGACCTCGCGGCTCCTCTCGGTGTCGCCAGTCGGCACGCCGCCGAGCGCCGTTACCTGCGGGGCCGTCCCGGCCCTGCGGGGACCACCGGTGAGCAGCGCGTGACGGCCACGCGCGAACGCCGCGCCGCCGACCGCATGGCCGCCGGCCTGGCC
>NZ_JBFBBA010000040.1:0-76909 GCF_040682455.1 Streptomyces sp. NPDC051183 | reverse complement strand
CGCGGGCGACCAGGACACCCAAAACCGTTCGGGATGTCCGCAGTGCACAGGAATGGGCCCAAGACTCACTCCTGCTCACTGACTAGGAACGGTTCAGTCGCGCCGGATGGGGCACGTAGAAATCCGGCAGTCGGAACGGCTGCGTCACGTGGGGCCGGCCTTTCGTCCGTCTGTCTCGCTGACGAGCGGCGGACCCTGACAGCGGCCCCCGCACGAGATCAGCAATGCCACTACCCCCGGTGGCCCCGGGATATGGGGGAGTTCACCGCTTCAGGTGACACGGGCGGCGTTCCGTGGCGTGCAGGCCCGGCGGGGGGCTGGGGAGTGACGACAACGACCTACAGGCGGGTCATTCGGCGCAGACGTCCGTCCGGCCGGACAGCACCGCGCGGGTTCCGGCGAAGACGGCGCAGGCTGTCGCCTCGGGGCCCTGGGCCAGCAGGGCGTCGGACATCACCTCGGCCGAGATCCCGGTCCTGACGCCGTGCCGGGCCAGGAGCGCCAGCAGGTCCTGTGCGGCCCGGGTGCGGCTGCCCGGCACCAGCCGGAGGTGGAGGGACTCCTGGCGCATGTCGGCCAGCGGGTCGGGGCCGACGTCGCACAGCTGGACCGTGAAGATCCGCCCGGGTGGCACGGGGGCGAGGTCCTCGGCGCAGGTCGCACCGCGCACCCAGTGCCATACGTCCAGCACGAGCCCGGCGTTGGGCCGGCCGGAGCGGCGTACCAGCTCCCAGGCGGTGGGCAGGTCGGGGACCGCGCCGAACGGCATGTACTCCAGGGCGATCCGCAGGGCGCCTGCCCGCTCGCACAGTGCCGTGAAGCCGTCGGCCATGACCTCCACGGGCGTCGGCTCGAACAGGCCGACGTTGATGTGGTCGGCACCGAAGGTCCGCGCGATGTGGAAGGCGGTGCGCTCCTTCGCCGAGGGTATTTCCCGACCGGTTCCGGGGGCCCAGTCGCTGAGGAACTCCACCTCGCCGAGCGTGATCCCGTGTTCGGCGAGCACCGCGTGCATGGCATCGTCGTCGAGCCCGCCGCGGCGGGCTTCGAGGTAGGCCTCGACACTGAGTCCGACGGCCTGGAAACCCGCCGAGGCGGCCGCCCGGATCCGCTCCCGGAAAGGGGCTTCACCGAGCGTGAGCGAACTGATCGTCAGGGGACAGATAACGACAGCTCCCATGGTCGATGCCTACATTTCTACGCCTACGACAGGGCGGTCTTCCGCTCGTCGAAAGCGGGGTAGAAGGTGCGCAGCAGCCGGAAGGTCTCGGAGAAGTCGAGCTGGCCCGGGGCGGAACTGCTCCCGATGAAGGAGTAGGTGATCGGGGAGCCGAGGGCGGGGAAGAAGACCCGCGAGACGGCGCCGACCGGGCCCATCGCGATGACGATGAGCCGGGTGTCGGCGCCCGCCTTCAGCAGGAGCGAAGCGAGGCGCTTCACATCGCTCTCGGAGGCCACCATCGTGGACACCTTGACGACGTCGGCACCGGCGTTCTTCGCTTCGGCGACGACGGTTTCGAGTTCCTCGGTCGGCGGGGTGAACTCGAAGTTGTGGTAGGAGACGATCGCGAGGGTGTCGTTCTCGTGGGCGGCGGCAATGACGTCCGGCAGAATTCCGCGGGACGACAGCTCGATGTCCACGGCCTCGACCTCGGGGGCGACGGTGCGGAAGAGTTCCAGGCGCTCCTCTTCGCTGCCGCTCCACTCGCCGCCTTCGTGCCGGGAACGCAGGGTGGCCAGAATCGGCATGGACTTGAAAGCGCGCACCTGCTCCAGGACGTGGCCCGGGTCCGTCCGCGAGAACCTGTCGACGCGCAGTTCCGCCACATCGACGCCGGCTGCCTGCGCCTCCTGCGCGAGCCGCTCGGAGTCCTGGTCCCCGAAGCTCACGGCGACGAGGGGGATCTCGGCGTCGAGCAGGTTCCGCATGGTGTTCATTTTCTCGTCACAGCCTTTGCAATTCCTGGACATGTCCCGTACGTCACCGATCACCGAGGGGGAGCGAATTTAAATCCGCTCCCTTCGGTGACCTGGATTGCAGCACCGATGAGTGAGGAATCGGGAGCGGTCACCGCGCGCTGGATGACGTCACTTCCGAATGTTTCCCTGCACAGGGTTTCCGGGAAACCGTTCATGAATGTGCGGAGGTAATCATTCGATCGGGCGATCAGTCCGGGTACTTGCGAGATACCTGATCCGACGCGAACCGTGGTGAACGGGGAGGAGTATACAAGGTTTGTGCAGGCCCGCGCAATATATCTCGCCTGGAGGTCCCACGCTCGGTGATGGGCGGGAAGCTCGTCCGCCGGTACCTGCCAGCGGCCGAAAATTGCCCGCCCGGAGGCGAGTCCCTGGAAACAACTTCCGTGAAATCGGCAGCTGCCTGGATATGGATCGTCGGATTCCCGTGCCAGTTGGATGTGGCCGAGCTGCGGGGGATCGGTCCGGTGGCCGGGGGCGGGTGCGAGGGCTCCGGCGGGAGGGCAAAAGGCTCCGCCGATACCGGTTCCGATCGAGAGGTAGACGAATCCGCCGGACCCGGGCGTCCGATGACGCGCTTCCGCCGATACGGCGGCGGCGACGTCGAAGTCGAAGTGCACGGGCACCCGGAATCTCCGGGACAGGAGCGCCGGCAGGTTCACGCCCGACCATTGCGGCTCGGAACTCCCGACGATCGCGCCGAATTCCGCGCGGCGCGGATCCGTTTCCAGCGGGCCGAAGACGGAAAGGCCGATGCCGGTCACGGCATGACGTTCGAAGAGAGCGGCGAGATGGGATTCCAGGGCGGCCACGGTTTCGGCAGCCGTGGTCACGGCGATGCGGTGCCGCTCGACTTCCCCCAGTTTCCCGTTGAATACGCCGACGAGGAATTTCGTCTTCCCGGCGTCGACCGCGACCACCATTGCGTCGCCCGGCACTACGCCTGGGGTTCTTCGTGCACGAGGACCTGGCCCGGCTGCCGGCTCCAGTTCTCGAAGAGCTCGAAGAGGTGCTCCGTGCGCGCGCTGCGGCCGTAGTAGCGGTACTCGAGCGATTTGTCGGCCAGCCGCCCCGTCCGCAGGTCCCAGGAGGGGAAGGTCACGAGGAGGTGGGACCGGCCTATCGCGAGACCGAGCAGGAAGGGAAAGGAAGGATAGTGCCAGATCTGCAGCCCCGACTTTCCCCGGCACAGCGCCTTGAGCCGCTCCACCGTCTCGGCCTCCTCCCGCTCCCAGTGGGCCGGGAACTGCGATCCGTCGGACAGCGAGAAATCGATCGACCGCATCGTGATGTTCAGCCGGTTCGGGTTCTGCTGTACGAGGTCCCTGAGCAGGGCGGTGGTGAACGTACCGCCGGTGAAGGCGAGTATTTCGATGTCCACCACCCGCTGCGACGGTTCCTTGGAGACGATCTCGCGAATGAAATCGACGGTCCCGCTCACATCGTCCGGGAACTTGATGCCGGCATCGGTCGCCCCGATGCCGTTCCGGATGACCTGGGTCAGGCGGTCCTCGTCGCGCCGGCGGATCGGGCGGAGCACGACGAAGAGCACGGGGAACACGACGAGCGCGGTGATGACGTTGGGGAGGCAGGCCCTGATGAAGTCGACGGCCGCGCCGGACCTCTCCGGCGGCGGGAGCAGGAAGTAGATGACGGTGAGGGCCGCGAGGGTGACCACGGCGAGCACCAGCTTGAGCCATTCGACCGCCGACTCGCCGTCGTCCTCCGGCTGCCCCCGCATCGCCCGCCCCGTTCAGAAGATCCACTCGTGTCGACGTCCGCAACAATAGTCAGGCGCACCGGAGTTGGCTACGGCGTGACCTCCCAGGTGGGAGCCCCGGCGGGGCGGTCAGCCAGCCGGGCGCAGATCGCGCCCGGGGTGGGCCGCGCGCCAGGCCGCGATGGAGACGTCCCACTCGTCGCCCGTGAGCGCGGTCAGGGAGGCCGGGAAGAGGCCGTCCTCCTCCTTGGCGATGTGGTGGTGGAGCTCGTCCACCGCCCTGCGCAGCGCGGTGACGTCCGCCGGGTCCGCGAGATCCGCGCCGGCGAGGAAGGCCGCCAGCTCGCGGTGCTCCTCGACGAGGGCGGCGATGTACCCGGCGTACTCGGGGTCCTGCCTCATCACGTCGAACAGGCCGTCCTCCTCGCCCTTCCAGTGGGCGAGGAGGACGGCCGTCATGTCCGACACCAGGGCGCGCGCCCTCGGCAGGTCGCCCGCGTCCAGGGCGCGCAGCGCGTCGCCCGCCGCGTTCGTCACCGCCTCGTGTTCGGCGATGAACTCCTTGACCAGCGGGATCTCGCGGCAACCGCAGTAGTGGCACATGCGGTCAAGTCTGGACGGATCAGTCGGTCTCGCCCTCCAGGTTGCCCTCTGTGTCCAGGTAGACCTGGCGCAGGGCCTCCAGGACCTGCGGGTCCGGCTTCTCCCACATCCCGCGCGACTCCGCCTCCAGCAGGCGCTCCGCGATGCCGTGCAGGGCCCAGGGGTTGGCCTCCTCCAGGAAGGCGCGGTTCTCCGGGTCCAGGACGTACGTCTCGGTCAGCTTGTCGTACATCCAGTCCGCGACCACACCCGTCGTCGCGTCGTAGCCGAAGAGGTAGTCCACGGTCGCCGCCAGCTCGAAGGCACCCTTGTACCCGTGGCGACGCATCGCCTCGATCCACTTCGGGTTCACGACGCGGGCGCGGAAGACGCGGCTGGTCTCCTCGACCAGGGTGCGGGTCTTGACGGTCTCGGGGCGGGTGGAGTCGCCGATGTACGCCTCGGGGGCCGTGCCCCGCAGCGCGCGGACGGTGGCCACCATGCCGCCGTGGTACTGGAAGTAGTCGTCCGAGTCCGCGATGTCGTGCTCACGGGTGTCGGTGTTCTTCGCCGCCACCGTGATCCGCTTGTAGGCGGTCTCCATTTCGGTGCGGGCCGGGCGGCCCTCCAGACCGCGGCCGTACGCGTACCCGCCCCACACCGTGTAGACCTCCGCGAGGTCGGCGTCCGTGCGCCAGTCGCGGGAGTCGATCAGCTGGAGGATGCCGGCGCCGTACGTGCCGGGGCGCGAGCCGAAGATACGGGTGGTCGCGCGCCGCTCGTCACCGTGCTCGGCCAGGTCCGCCTGGGCGTGGGCCCGGATGAAGTTGTCCGCGGCCGGCTCGTCCAGGGACGCCGCCAGCCGGACCGCGTCGTCCAGCAGCCCGATCACGTGCGGGAAGGCGTCGCGGAAGAAGCCCGAGATGCGCAGGGTCACGTCGATGCGGGGGCGGCCGAGTTCGGCGAGCGGGATCGGCTCCAGGCCGGTCACCCGGCGCGAGGCCTCGTCCCAGACCGGGCGGATGCCGAGCAGGGCCAGCGCCTCCGCCACGTCGTCGCCCGAAGTGCGCATCGCGCTCGTGCCCCACAGGGACAGCCCGACGGAGGAGGGCCATTCGCCGTTGTCCGTGCGGTAGCGGGTCAGCAGGGAGTCGGCCAGGGCCTGCCCGGTCTCCCACGCGAGGCGGGAGGGAACGGCCTTCGGGTCCACCGAGTAGAAGTTCCGGCCGGTCGGCAGGACGTTGACCAGGCCGCGCAGCGGGGAGCCCGAGGGGCCGGCCGGGACGAAGGCGCCGTCCAGGGCGCTGACGACGTGGGCGATCTCGTCGGTCGTGCCCGCCAGCCGCGGGACGACTTCGCGGGCCGCGAAGTCCAGCACCGCAGCGACGTCCGCCGAGTGGCCGGCCGCCACCGCGGCGACCGCTTCGGGGGACCAGTCCGCGTCCTCCATCGCCTGCACGAGGGCGCGGGCGGTCTCCTCCGCCTCGTCGGCCGTCGTACGGGTGGCCGCGGACTCGTCGAGGCCCAGCGCCTCGCGCAGGCCCGGGAGGGCCGTCGTACCGCCCCAGATCTGGCGGGCGCGCAGGATGGACAGGACCAGGTTGACCCGGGCCGGGCCGGTCGGGGCGCCGCCCAGGACGTGCAGGCCGTCGCGGATCTGGGCGTCCTTGACCTCGCACAGCCAGCCGTCGACGTGCAGCAGGAAGTCGTCGAAGCCGTCGTCGTCCGGGCGCGCCTCCAGCCCCAGGTCGTGGTCGAGCTTCGCGGCCTGGATCAGGGTCCAGATCTGGGCGCGGATGGCCGGCAGCTTCGACGGGTCCATCGCCGAGATCTGGGCGTACTCGTCCAGGTGCTGCTCCAGGCGCGCGATGTCGCCGTACGACTCCGCGCGCGCCATCGGCGGGACGAGGTGGTCGACCAGGGTGGCGTGCACGCGGCGCTTGGCCTGGGTGCCCTCGCCCGGGTCGTTGACGAGGAAGGGGTAGATCAGGGGCAGGTCGCCGAGCGCGGCGTCCGGGGCGCAGGCCGCCGACAGGCCCGCGTTCTTGCCCGGCAGCCACTCCAGGTTGCCGTGCTTGCCCAGGTGGATCATCGCGTCGGCGCCGAAGCCGCCGTCCTCGGCGCGCGCCTGGATCCAGCGGTACGCGGCCAGGTAGTGGTGCGAGGGCGGCAGGTCCGGGTCGTGGTAGATCGCGATCGGGTTCTCGCCGAAGCCGCGCGGCGGCTGGATCAGGATGAGCAGGTTCCCGCGGCGCAGCGCCGCGAGGACGATGTCGCCCTCGGGATTGGCCGAGCGGTCCACGAACATGTTGCCCGGAGCCTCGCCCCAGTGCTGCTCCACGCTCTCGCGCAGCTCCGCCGGCAGCTCCGCGAACCAGCGCCGGTAGTCGGCGGCCGGGATGCGCACGGGGTTGCGGGCCAGCTGCTCCTCGGTGAGCCAGTCCTGGTCGTGGCCGCCGGCCTCGATCAGGGCGCGGATCAGCTCGTCGCCGTCACCCGAGACCAGGCCGGGGACGTCCTCGACGGGCCCGAAGTCGTAGCCGCCGGCGACGAGGGTGCGCAGCAGCTCCACGGCGCTGGCGGGGGTGTCGAGGCCCACCGCGTTGCCGATGCGGGAGTGCTTGGTGGGGTAAGCGGAGAGGACCAGCGCGACCTTCTTGTCGCGGCGCTCGATGTGCCGCAGCCGGGCGTGGCGCACGGCGATGCCCGCGACCCGGGCCGCCCGCTCGGGGTCGGCGACGTAGGCGGGCAGACCGTCCGCGTCGAACTCCTTGAAGGAGAACGGGACGGTGATCAGACGGCCGTCGAACTCGGGCACGGCGACCTGGGTGGCGGCGTCGAGGGGGGAGAGGCCCTCGTCGTTCTCCTCCCAGTTGCTGCGCGAGCCCGTCAGGCACAGGGCCTGGAGGATCGGGACGCCGAGCGAGGCCAGCGCGCCCGCGTCCCAGGACTCGTCGTCGCCGCCCGCCGAGGCGGTCGCGGGGCGGGTGCCGCCGGCCGCGAGGACGGTGGTGACGACCGCGTCGACGCCTTCGAGCGCGGTCAGCAGCTCCGGCTCGGGGGTCCGCAGGGAGGACACGTACAGCGGGACGGCCTGCGCGTCGTGGGCCTCGACGGCCTCGCACAGCGCGTGGACGAAGGCGGTGTTGCCGCTCATCTGGTGGGCGCGGTAGTAGAGCACCGCGATCCGCGGACCCGAGGTGCTCCCCGCGGTGCGCTCCAGCGGACCCCAGGTGGGGGCGGCGGCGGGCGGCTCGAAGCCGTGGCCGGTCAGCAGGACGGTGTCGGACAGGAAGCGGGCCAGCTGCTCCAGGTTGCCCGGGCCGCCGTGCGCGAGGTAGCCGTGGGCCTCGGCCGCGATGCCGATCGGGACCGTGGAGGCCTCCATCAGCTGGGCGTCGGGGGCCTGTTCGCCGGTCAGTACGACCACCGGGCGGGTCTGGCCGGGGGCCAGCAGGAGATCGAGGCCGTCCTGCCAGGCGCGCAGGCCGCCGAGGAGGCGTACGACGACCAGGTCGGCTCCGTCGAGGAGGCCGGGGAGGTCGTCGAGGGGAAGGCGGGAGGGGTTCGCGAACCGGTACGGGACGGGGCCGTCCGCCGTGTTCGCCGCGCGGGCGCTGAGCAGATCGGTGTCGGACGTCGACAGCAGCAGGATCATGCGGCGGCAGGCCTTCCTCGGGGTTTCCGCGCCCCGGGCAGTGAGGACAGCGGGAGTTCCTGACTCACCCCGCAGATCGCTCCGCGGGGTTCACAGTGGCGGGACCGCGCCGGACTCGCACCGGGCTTCCTCCCATGTCGCCGTCCTCGGCGATTGACGGGCCGTACGGCGCCGCCGGTGGTCATCCTAGGGGGCCTTTGCCCTGGCCGGGAGCGGGGGTGCCCGGCCGCGGCGCCGGTGCCGGGGGCCTTTGTCCCGGGCTCTGCCCCGGAGCCCGCGCCGCAAACACCGGCGGGGCCGGTCGTGGCCGGTACGGGGTGGTGATCGACACAGGGGCCCGGCGGAGAATCGTGGGTATGCTCGCCGCCATGCCCCAGCCCCCCTCCGCCGCATCGCGGGACGAACCCGTCATACGGGACCGCGGCGACGCCTGCCCCGGCGCACTGCGCCTGCACGCGGCGGACGACGGGTTCCTCGCGCGGGTACGGATTCCCGGCGGGCTGCTCAGCGCCGCGCAAGCCGCCGTGCTGGCGGACGCCGCCGACCGGTTCGGGGACGGGCACCTGGAGCTCACCTCGCGCGGCAACGTGCAGTTGCGCGGCCTCGCCGACGGCTGCGCAGCCGGACTGGCCGGACTGCTAGGCGCGGCCGGACTGCTGCCGGCGCCCTCGCACGAGCGGATCCGGAACATCGTCGCCACCCCGCTGGCGGACCCCGCTCCGGTGCGCGCGCTGGACGGCGCGCTGTGCGCCGAGCCCAAGACGGCAGCCCTGTCCGGCCGGTTCCTGTTCGCCGTCGACGACGGGCGCGGGGACGTGGCCGCCCTCGACCCCGACGTGACCCTGCTCGCGCAGCCCGGCGGCCGGGTCCTGGTCCGGCTCGGCGCGGCGCCGGACGCCGCGGAGGTGGCAGCCGCCGACGCCGCGGCGGCCGGACTCGAAGCGGCCCTGCGCTTCCTCGACGCCGCGGCCGCCGCGGGCACCCGGGCCTGGCGGATCGCCGAACTCCCCGCCGAACACGCCCTGGACGCGCGGGAGTTCACCGCCCGCCTGACCGGACGCGGCATCCGCGCCCGGTACGTGCCCGACGCGCCCGCCCCGTACGCGGACCCGCCCGCCCCCGGGCTGCACGCGGACGCGCTCTGCGTACTGATCCCCCTCGGCCGCCTCGACACCGGCCAGTGGCGGGAGCTGCCCGGCGACCTGCGGATCACGCCGTGGCGCAGCATCCTCGTCACCGCCGGTGCCGATGCCGCCGCCGGTGCCACCGCCGCCGGGCTGGTCACCTCGCCCGACAGCCCCTGGGAGTCCGTCACCGCCTGCACCGGCAGGCCCGGCTGCGCCAAGTCCCTCGCCGACGTACGCGCCGACGCGCGAGCCGTCGCGGAACGCGCGCGGGGACCCCTGCCCGTGCACTGGTCCGGGTGCGAGCGCCGCTGCGGGCATCCGCGCGGCACCGCCTGGGCCGACCTCGTGGCCACCCCGGACGGGTACCGGCTCGACGGGCGCCCGGTGCCGACGAACGAACTCGCCGCGGCCCTGGCCGACGCGCGCAGCCAACCCCGAGTGTCCGAAGACGCAGTGAAGAAATGAGCGAGTACACCGTGTTCGAGTACGAGAAGGACGGCGCCGCGATCTACCGCCAGTCCTTTGCCACGATCCGCGCCGAGGCGGACCTCTCCGGGCTGCCCGCCTCGGTCGCCCAGGTCGCGGTGCGCATGATTCACGCCTGCGGGATGACCGACCTGACCCGGGACCTCGGTTACACCCCCGACGTCGTGCTGCGCGCACGGGCCGCACTGGAGGCGGGTGCGCCGATCCTGTGCGACGTGCAGATGGTCGCCAGCGGGGTCACCCGCAAGCGGCTGCCCGCCGACAACGAGGTGATCTGCACCCTGTCCGACCCGGCCGTGCCGGAGCTCGCCGCGAAGATGGGCACCACGCGCAGCGCCGCGGCCCTGGAAGTCTGGCGGGACCGCGGCCTGTTGGAGGGTTCGGTGATCGCCGTCGGGAACGCGCCGACCGCGCTGTTCCGGCTCCTGGAGATGATCGAGGAGGGCGCCCCGCGCCCCGCCGCCGTCATCGGCGTCCCGGTCGGCTTCATCGGCGCCGCCGAGTCCAAGGACGCCCTGGCCGAACACCCCTCGGGGCTCGACCACTTGATCGTCCGGGGCCGGCGCGGCGGCAGCGCCATGGCCGCCGCGGCCGTCAACGCCATCGCGAGCGTGGCCGAATGAGCGCCGGACGCCTGTACGGAGTGGGGCTCGGCCCCGGCGACCCGTCCCTGATGACCCTGCGCGCCGTCGAGGTGATCGCGGAGGCGGACGTCATCGCCTACCACAGCGCCCGCCACGGCCGCTCGATCGCCCGCTCCATCGCCGCGAAGCACCTGCGCGCGGACCACATCGAGGAGCCGCTGGTCTACCCGGTCACCACCGAGACCACCGACCACCCGGGCGGCTACCAGGGCGCGATGGAGGAGTTCTACGAGGCCTCCGCCGCCCGGCTCGCCGCACACCTGGACGCCGGCCGGACCGTCGCCGTGCTCGCGGAGGGCGACCCGCTCTTCTACGGCTCGTACATGCACATGCACAAGCGGCTCGCGGACCGCTACGAGGCCGAGGTGATCCCGGGGGTGACCTCGGTGAGCGCCGCCGCCGCCCGGCTCGGCACCCCGCTCGTGGAGGGCGAGGAGGTGCTGACGATCCTGCCCGGCACCCTGCCCGAGGAGGAGCTCGCCGCGCGCCTCGCCGCCACCGACTCGGCGGTCGTGATGAAGCTCGGCCGCACCTTCCCCGCCGTGCGGCGGGCGATGGAGAGCAGCGGCCGGCTCGCCGAGGCGCGCTACGTCGAGCGCGCCACCATGGCCGGGGAGCGCACCGGCTCCCTCGCGGAAGTCGACCCCGACGGCGTGCCGTACTTCGCCGTGGCCGTCGTGCCCAGCCGGATCGGCAACCCGGGCAGCGTGCCGTCCGGGCCCGGCGAGGTCGCGGTCGTCGGCACCGGCCCGGCCGGGCCGCTCTGGCTCACGCCGCAGACCCGGCGGGTGCTGGCCGACGCCGAGGTGCTGGTCGGGTACACGACGTACCTGGACCGGGTCCCGGTGAAGCCGGGCCAGATCCGGCACGGCTCCGACAACAAGGTGGAGTCGGAGCGCGCCGAGTTCGCGCTCGACCTCGCCCGGCGCGGGAAGCGGGTGGCCGTGGTCTCCGGCGGCGACCCCGGGGTCTTCGCCATGGCCACGGCGGTCCTGGAGGTGTCCGCGCAGGAGGAGTACAAGGACGTCCCCGTACGGGTCCTGCCCGGGGTGACCGCCGCCAACGCGGCCGCCGCCGCGGCCGGCGCCCCGCTCGGCCACGACTACGCCACCATCTCGCTCTCCGACCGGCTCAAGCCCTGGGAGGTCATCGCGGAGCGGCTGCGCGCGGCCGCCTCGGCCGACCTGGTGCTGGCCCTGTACAACCCGGGATCGCGCAGCCGCACTTGGCAGGTGGCCCAGGCCCGCGAGCTGCTGCTGGAGCTGCGCTCGCCGCAGACCCCGGTGGTCGTCGCGCGTGACGTGGGCGGCCCGGCGCAGTCGGTCCGCGTCGTCACGCTCGCCGAACTGGAGCCGTCCGAGGTGGACATGCGGACGATCCTGCTGATCGGTTCCTCGCAGACCCGGATCACGGAGCGCGCCGACGGGTCGCGGATCACCTGGACGCCCCGCCGCTATCCGTGACGGATGCGCCGGGGGGCCCTGACGGGCACCTGCGGCGCTGAAGGGCACCCACGGGCGCTGACACGGCGCCACGAGGACGGCGAAGGCCCCGGGGCACTGCCCCGGGGCCTTCGCCGTCCTGTGAGTCCTCAGCAGCCCTTCACGTCGTCCGCGCAGCCCTTGACGCCCTTGGGGGCGATGGTCCCCAACTGCCAGGCGATCACGCCCGCCGGGGCCGAGCCCTCCTTGGCGGCCGGCTCGACGTGCACCACGAGCGGCTCGCCCGCCGGAACGTTCAGGCGGGTGACCTCGCCCGCACAGGACACGTCGACCGAGCGCGAGCGCGGGTCCCCCTCGCGGGAGATCGTCAGCTTCACCTGCGAGCTCTCCTCGCTGTCACAGGTGATGTCGAACCGGAACGGGCTCTCACCGGCCGTTTCCAGCGTCTTGTCCAGGCCGCCGGCGAGGAAGCCGGTGCCGCGCACCTTCACGGTGGGGGCCACGTCGTCCTTCTCCAGGGCCTCGTCGGCCCGTTGCAGCGCGTCGTCGGGCTGCCATCCGCTCGGCGACGCCTTCTCTCCGCACCCGGTGACGAGCGCGGCGGCGACGAGGACGAGGACGAGCGAGAGACGTATGCGCATTAGTGCAGCCTAGAGCCCTGTAGCCAGTGCTGGGAACACTGAACGCAGTCCGCCTCCTGGACACCCTCCGGTACCGGCGGGCGGCGGACGACGAGGACCGGTATGCCCGCCTCCCGGGCCGCGGTCAGCTTGGGGGCCGTGGCCGATCCGCCGCTGTCCTTGGTCACCAGTACGTCGATCCGGTGGCGGGCGAGCAGTTCGCGCTCGTCGGCCGGCGTGAACGGGCCGCGCGCCAGCACGACCTCCAGGCGCGGCGGCACCGGGGCGTCCGGCCGGTCCACCGAACGCACCAGGAACCACGTGTCCGTGAGGTGCGCGAAGGTGTGCAGCCCCATCCGGCCGGTGGACAGGAACACCCGGCCGCCGAGCCCCGGCAGCACGGCGGCCGCCTCGGCCAGCGAATCCGCGAAGGTCCAGTCGTCGCCCGGCTCCGGGACCCAGCCGGGGCGGCGCAGCGCCAGCAGCGGCACGCCGGTGAGCGCCGCCGCCCCGGCCGCGTTGAAGCTCATCCGCTCCGCGAAGGGGTGGGTGGCGTCGATCAGGTGCGTGACCCGGTGGCCGGTGATCCAGGCGGCCAGGCCCTCGGCGCCGCCGAAGCCGCCGATCCGGGTCTCGCCCGGGGGCAGCACGGGCGAGGCGACCCGGCCGGCCAGCGAGGTCGTGACGCGGTACGGGCCCGCTGCCAGGGCCTCCGCGAGGCGGCGCGCCTCCGTGGTGCCACCCAGGATCAGGACGTGCGGGCGGGCGGCGTCAGCAGACATGTCGGGGTCAGCAGACATGCCGGTCGCGCTCGGGCGAGTACAGGTGGCTGTCGCGGAACTGCTCGGCGCCCAGGGTGCGGCCCACCACGATGACGGCGGTGCGGACCAGCCCGGCCTCCTTCACCCGGGCGGCGATATCGGCCAGGGTGCCGCGCAGGATCAGCTCGTCGGGGCGGCTGGCCATCGCGACCACCGCGACCGGGCACTCGGCCCCGTAGTGCGGCAGCAGCTCGTCCACGACCCGGTCGACGTAGCGGGTGGCCAGGTGCAGCACCAGCAGGGCGCCGCTGCGGCCCAGGGTGGCCAGGTCCTCGCCGGGCGGCATCGGGGTCGCCTGCTGGGCGATGCGGGTCAGGATGACGGTCTGGCCGACGGTGGGGACGGTCAGCTCCCGCTTCAGCGCGGCCGCCGCCGCGGCGAAGGCCGGGACGCCCGGGACGACCTCGTAGGGGATGGCGGCCGCGTCGAGGCGCCGCATCTGCTCCGCGACGGCGCTGAAGATCGAGGGGTCGCCGGAGTGGAGCCGCGCCACGTCCTGGCCGGCCGCGTGCGCCCGTACGCACTCGGCGATGATCTCGTCGAGGTTCAGCTGCGAGGTGTCGACCAGGCGGGCGTCCGGCGGGCACTCGGCCAGCAGCTCGCGCGGTACGAGACTGCCCGCGTACAGGCAGACCGGCGCGGCGGCGAGGGTCCGCGCACCGCGCACCGTGATCAGGTCGGCGGCGCCGGGGCCCGCACCGATGAAGTACACGGTCATATCGTCTGATCCATTTCGTCTTCGCTGGGGTGGGGCTTGGTGACCGACCACTGGGTGACGGGCATCGCCTGCCGCCAGCCCGTGAAACCGCCGACCGCCGCGGCGTGCGCGACGGCCAGTTTCACCAGTTCGCCGCCGTGGCGCCGGTAGCGGTCGGTGAGGACCGCCTCCGATTCCAGGGTGACGGTGTTGACCACGAGCCGGCCGCCGGCGGGCAGCGCCGCCCAGACGGCGTCGAGCAGGCCCGGGGCGGTCAGCCCGCCGCCGATGAACACCGCGTCGGGTGCGGGCAGTCCGGCGAGGGCCGCGGGCGCGGGGCCGGTGACCACGCGCAGGCCGGGGACGCCGAGCGCCGCCGCGTTACGGGAGATCCGCGCGGCCCGCTCGGGGTTGCGTTCCACCGAGACGGCCCGGCAGGAGGGGTGCGTCCGCATCCACTCGATACCGATGGAGCCCGAGCCGCCGCCGATGTCCCACAGCAGCTCGCCGGGGGCGGGAGCCAGGGCGCAGAGGGTCGCGGCGCGGACGTGGCGCTTGGTGAGCTGGCCGTCGTGCTCGTACGCGGTGTCGGGCAGCCCCGGGGCGGCGCCGAGCCGCGGCACCCCGGCGGCGGGGTCCCGGCGACACTCCACGGCCACCACGTTCAGGGGGTCGCCGGGCGCGTGGTTCCAGCTGTCCGCGCGGCCCTCGTACGCGGCCTCGCGCTCGGAACCGAGCTGTTCCAGCACCCGCATCCGGCTGGGGCCGAAGCCCCGCTCTCGAAGCAGAGCGGCGATCTCGTCCGGGGTCGCCGCTCCGGCGCTCAGCACCAGCACCCGCCGGCCCTCGTACAGCGCGGCCGCGAGCCGGGCCACCGGGCGGCCGACCACGGTGACCACCTCGGTGTCCTCCACGGGCCAGCCCAGGCGGGCGCAGGCGTACGACACGGACGAGGGGTGCGGCAGCACCCGCAGGCGCTCCGGCCCGAGCTCCTCGGACAGGGCGCGGCCGATCCCGTAGAACATCGGGTCGCCACTGGCCAGCACCGCGATCCGGCGGCCCGCGTGCTCCGCGGCCAGCTTGGGCACGGCCGGCCGCAGCGGGCTCGGCCACGCCACCCGCTCACCGGCGCACTCCCCGTGCGGCAGCAGGTCCAGCTGCCGGGGGCCGCCGATGAGGACCTCCGCGCCGGCCAGCGCGGCCCGCGCGGCGGAGGTGAGCCCGGCCCAGCCGTCGGCGCCGAGGCCGACGACCGTGACGGGGAGGGAGGGTGGTGCGGAGCTCACTGCGGGCTACCTCGGGGAAGGGTTCGGAGAGGGACTCGGGGACGGATCCGCACGAGCACTCGGGGAAGGAAGGGAGCGGACCCGCAGCCTACTGGCCCGCAGCCCCCGCTCCAGGACCAGGGTGACCACGATCGACGCCGTGGCCAGCGCGGTCATCGCCACGGAGGCGGAGGTGTACTGGGCGACCGCCCCGGCGAGCACCGCGCAGAGCCCCTGCGCCGTGAGCATCCCGGCCGAGTGCAGCCCGAGCGCCTGGCCCTGCGTACCGTCCGGGATCAGGGCGACCAGCCGCTCCTGCATCAGGAGCCCGGCGCTGTAGCCGACGGCGGCGAGTGCGACGGCGGCCGCCGCGAGGACGGGGCCGGGGTGCAGGGCGAACACGAGGTACGGCGCGGCGAGCAGCAGCCGCAGCGGTGACGCGAGCCGGGCCCGCCACCGCGGCGCGAGGAAGCGCCCGGCGACCGTGTCCCCGACGAGCATGCCGGCGGCCGAACAGCCGAACAGCAGCCCCGCGTGCACGGGGTCGAAGGGGACGAACAGGGACTCGCAGCCGACGATCAGGCCGTTGGGCACCCACATCGCCAGGTACAGCGTGCGCCGCGACGGGTCGGAGAACAGGGTGACGTTGGTACGCCAGGTCTGCGCGGCGGACGGCCGGCCCCCCGCGCGCGGCGGGCGGCGGCGCAGCCCGAGCCGCAGGGCGAGCGCCGCGGCCAGCGAGAGCCCGGCGGCAGCGAGCAGCGCGCCGTGCGGGGAGAGCGCGGTGACCAGCACACCGCCGAGGCCGTACCCGGCGATCTGCGTCACCCCGGTGCAGACGGCGAGCAGCGAGCGGCCCAGCAGGTAGTCCTCGGGCGGCAGGATCTCGGTGAGCAGCCCGTACCGGACCCCGCCGGCGAGGGAGTCGGCGAGCCCCTGGGCCAGCAGCACCGCGAACGCCGCCCACAGCGGCAGTCCGGGCGCGGCCATCAGGGCGGTGCCGAGCGCGGTGAGCACCGCGAGGCGGCCGAGGGCCGCGCGCGGCTCCGTCCGGTCGGCGGCGGACAGCAGCACGGTCGCGCCGAGCAACTGCGTGAAGGACGGCCCGAACATGCTGAGCGCGGCGAGCAGCGGGCTGCGGGTGCGGTCGTAGACGAGGACGGCGAGGGCCAGCCCGCTCATGGTGGAAGCGCCGACGCGCAGGGCGGCGGCGAGGAAGAAGGGCGTGAATTCGGGCGTGCGGGCGAGGGCGCGGTAGGTCCGGGGCATGCGCGGAGTTTCCGGCGCGGCCCGCGGGCCGCCTAATCTTTCGCGCACAGGCGAAACATCAGGGCGTGCGGGCGGAAGGGCGGGACCCGGCATGGGGTATTGGCGGATCGACACCGACGCGCTCGCAGGCAGCCGCTTCGTGGTGTCCGCGCTGGCCGAGACCACGGCCGCGCTCATGGCGCTGGAGCGGCGCAGCCCCGCGCACCCGGCCGAGCGGGCCTGGCTCGCCGACCGGCTCCCGCACTACCGCGCCCACCTGGCGGCCGAACCCGCCACCGCCGCGCTCGTACGGGCGGCGCTCGGCCGGCAGTGGCTCGCCGGGTTCCTCACCCCGCCGCCGGACGGGCGGCCCTACGAGGAGGCCGTCGCGCAGATCCGCGCCACCCCCGACGCGGTGGTCCGTACGGACCTGCGCGCGGCCTCCGCGCTCCCGGAGTCCCTCGCCCGTGCCCGGGGGCTCGGGCCGCGGACGGCGGAGCTGCTGGAGTGGGTGTGGCAGGAGGCCGTGCGCCCCGACTGGGAGCGCCGCCGCCGGGTCGCCGAGGCCGACATCCTGGTCCGCACGGCGCAGTTGAGCAGCGGCGGCTGGGCCGCGGCCCTGTCCGGGATGCGGCCGGGCATGGCGTGGCTCGGCGGCGGCAGGCTGCGGATCAACTTGCAGGACCGGCCGCCGCGGGAGCTGTCGGGGGAGGCCGGGCTGGTCTTCGTACCGGTGACGACCCGGCACGGGTGGGTGTCCTGGGCCGGGCGGCACCGGCACGCCCTGGTCTACCCGTGCGAGGGGCAGCTCGCGCAGCCGGCCGGGGCCCCGGCCGCGCTGGTCGGGCTGCTGGGTCCCGTACGGGCGCGGGTGCTGGTGCTGCTGGAGAGCCCGAAGTCGACGACCCAGCTGGTGGCGCTGACGGGGCTGAGCCTGGGCGCGGTGGCCGGACAGCTGAAGGTGCTCCTGGCCGCCGGGCTGGTCCTGCGCCGGCGCACGGGGCGTACGGTGCTCTACAGCCGGGTCGCGGCCGGGGACGTACTGGTGTCGGCCGCGACGGGCAGCGAGCAGGGCGAGTAAGCGCACAGCGAGCAGCGAGGAGCTGTCATGCCGGGCTGGAAGGCCGAGCACATACCCGACCAGAGCGGCCGCACCGCGGTCGTCACCGGGGCCAACAGCGGGATCGGCTACGTCGCCGCCCGGGAGCTCGCGCGGCGCGGCGCGTACGTGCTGCTGGCCTGCCGCAGCGCCGCCCGCGGCCGGGCGGCGGTAGTCCGGCTGCGCGCCGAAGTGCCCGGCGCACAGGTGGAGTTCGTACCCCTGGACCTCGCCGACCTGGGCTCCGTACGGGAGTTCGCGCAGAACTGCGGACAGCGCCGCCCGGCCCTGGATCTGCTGGTCAACAACGCCGGGGTGATGGCCCTGCCGTTCGGGCGGACCGCCGACGGGTTCGAGACGCAGTTCGGGGTCAACCACCTCGGCCACTTCGCCCTGACCGGACTGCTGTTGCCGCTCCTGCTGGCCGCGGGCCCCGGGGCCCGGGTCGTCAACGTCTCCAGCGGCTTCCACGCGCTCGGCGACATCGACCACTCCGACCTCGACAGCGAACGGAACTACCGGCGCTGGGTGGCGTACGGCCGCTCCAAGACCGCCAACCTCCTCTTCACCCACGAGCTGTCCCGCCGGCTCGCCGCCGCAGGCCACGACGTCGTCACGGCCGCCGCCCACCCCGGCTACGCCTCCACCAACCTGCACTCCGGGGCCTCGCGGCAGGAGGGCCGCACGCTCCTGTCGCGGGCCATGGCGCTCGGGAACTCCGTCGTCGCCCAGCCCGCGGACTCCGGCGCGCTGCCCACCCTCTACGCGGCCACCGCGCCCGGGGTGCGACCCGACGAGTTCTTCGGGCCGCGGCTGGGCTGGCGCGGGGCGCCCGTGCGCTCCTGGCGGGCGAAGTGGACCCTGGACGACAAGTCCGGCGAACGGCTCTGGGCCGCCTCCGAGAAGCTCACGGGAGTGTCGTACGCGTCTCTGTCGCGCTGAGGCCCCGTGGGCCAACTCCTGCTGCCCGCCGGTCACTTCCGGAGGCGGAGTCGTAGCCCCGAGTCGCAGCCCCGAGTCGTAGCCCGAGGAGGGGCCGTGCGCCGATCCGCCCGCCCCTGCCGCCCCGCCCCGGGCGCCCCGCCGTGAGCCCGTCCGCCCCCGCGGTGCCCCGGGGCGCCCCGGCCGGGACCTGACCTGCGGCGGGGCGTTCGGGGAGACTCGGCGGCATGGACGACGACACGGACAACCACCCAGCCGGACACGATCACGCGGACACGATCACGCGGCCGCGGCCGCAACAGCCGCCGGACCCGGCCGCCGGGCCCGGCACCGCCGCCCGTCGGCCTGACTACCCGCCGCGGCCGGCGCGCTCGTAGAGGGCGCGGACGGCGGCGTCGAAGCGGCTGCTGTACGAGGTCAGCTCGTCGCCCCCGCCGTCGCGGCCGCCGATGACCCCGATCAGCGTGCGGTCGCCGGTCAGTATCGGCCCGCCGCTGGTGCCGTTGGGTACGTCCGCGCAGTCCAGCCGCAGCTGCGCGGGCCCGTCGGCGACGGCCGTGTTGCGGCAGTCGAGCGGCTCCTCGGCCGTGTTCGGGTACCCCATCAGCCGGGCGGGCGCGGGCAGTGCGGCGCCGAAGCGGATGGTCTCGGCGGTCCCGACGGCATCCTCCAGCCGCTGCCCGGGGTGGCCGGGGCGGCGCATCCGCAGGAAGGCCACGTCGTGGTCGGGGTCCCGGTGGGCCACCCAGCGGGGGTCCACCTCGATCAGGGTCGGCACCCAGATCCCGTACGGGAGGAAGCCGTCGCGGTAGCCCGGACCGAAGGCGAGGTTGGTGCGGAAGCCGCCGTCGTGCACGCAGTGGGCGGCGGTGGCGATCAGGTCGCCGCCGGGGGAATGGACCACGCTCGCCGAGCAGTGGTGGTCGGGGTCGCCGTCCTCGCCGGGGGAGAACAGCGCGCCGACGGCGGGCTCGGCGGGGGCGGGCCGGGCCTCCAGCGGCGCGGAGGGCTGCCACCGCGCGGTGCCCCGGTGCGCGGGGGCGCCGCCGGGGTCGCCGTCGCCCGGGGGCAGGCCCTCCTGAGCCAGTCCGTCCAGGACGGCGGAAGCCGTGCCGTCGGCGGTGCCGGGGTCCTGCCGGTAGCTGCCCGTCGCGGGATCGCCGTCGTCGAGGAAGGCGGCGATGCTGCGCAGCTCCCACAGGTAGCCGGCGCCGCCGAGGAGCAGGACGCAGCAGATGCCGGCGAACAGGGAGGCCCGCACGGCCCGCCCGCGGGGCTTGGTGGACATGCGGCACTCCCGTTCCGACGACTGGTACTGGACGACTGGTACTGGTCCGGAGACGGATCCGACTCCGTGTTCGATCTTCCCGGATCGACGCGGTCGGTGCCGACATGGATTCCGGAAGCGGAACGTGTTCGTCCTCACAGTCGCGGGACCGCCATCCGCCGTCCTTCCGCGTGTCACCCAACTGGCTTACTCTCCTGGCGACTTGAGCCCGACCGGGGCAACGGGATCGACGGGAGCCGAAAGTATGAGATTGCGGAACCGGATGACGAGCGCGGTAACGGCGGGGCTGGCGATGGTGGCCCTCGCGCTGGGCGCCGCCCCGGCCGGGGCGGCGGACGGGCTCTCCTACGCGGGATCCACCGGCGTCGGCGTGCACAACGCCTACGAGAAGGCCAAGTACCCCTACTTCGCGGACGCGCTGGACTCCGGCGCGGCCATGCTCGAACTCGACGTGTGGACCAACTTCTTCGGCAGCTCCTGGCGGGTCTCCCACAACAACCCGTTCGGCAACGACAACAACTGCGAGAACGCCACCACCCCCGCCCAGCTGCGCACCAAGTCCCGCAACCAGAACCTCGCCGGATGCCTCTCCGACATCCGCAGCTGGCACGACGCCCACCCCGGCCACCGCCCGGTCGTCCTCAAGCTGGAGCTCAAGGACGGCTTCGCGGCCAACCTCGGGCGCGGCCCCGCCGACCTCGACGCACTGCTCGGCTCCAAGCTCGGCGACGCCCTCTACCGGCCCGGGCAACTGGCCGCCGGGCACCCCGACCTGGACACCGCCGCGCGCGCCGGCGCCTGGCCCGGCCGCGCCGACATGGCGGGGAAGTTCCTCGTGGAGCTGATCCCCGGCACCGTCGAGGAGGGCAACAGCGCCGACAAGCTGTGGACCGACCGGGAGTACGCCGAGCACCTGCGCTCCCTCGCCGGCTCGGGCCGCCTCGGCCAGGCCGCCGCCTTCCCGGCCGTGCACCGGGCCGAGGCGGGGGATCCGCGCGGGCGCTACGCCGACGCCTCGATCCGGCCCTGGTTCGTGGTCTTCGACGGGGACGCGAGTGCGTACGCGGGGGGCTCCATCGACACCGCCTGGTACGACCGCAACCACTACCTGCTGATCGCCACCGACGTCCACAACGTCGCCCCGGCCATCGACGGCACCCGGCCGACCGAGGCCCAGGCGCGCGAGCGCGTGGCCCTGATGGCGGGACGCCACGCGTCCATCGCCTCGGCCGACTGGTACCCCCTGCCGTCGGTCCTGGCCACCGTCCTGCCCCGCGGCTAGTACCCTTATTGCGCATAGGTCGCAATAAGGGTGAGGGTGCTGTGGTGGGATCTCCGGTGGTGCTCGGAATCGAGTCGTCCTGCGACGAGACCGGCGCGGGCATCGTGCGGGACGGCAAGCTCCTCGCGCACGTCGTCGCGTCGAGCATGGACGAACACGCCCGCTTCGGCGGGGTCGTCCCGGAGATCGCGGCCCGCGCACACCTGCACGCCTTCAACCCGGTCGTCCGTCAGGCCCTCGACCAGGCCGGGCTGCGGATGGACCAGCTCGACGCGGTTGCCGTCACCACCGGCCCCGGGCTCTCCGGCGCACTCCAGGTCGGACTGGCCGGGGCCAAGACCCTCGCCTACTCGCTGGACATCCCCCTCTACGGGGTCCACCACCTGGCCGGGCACGTCGCCGCCGACACCCTGGAGCACGGGCCGCTGCCCGAGCCCTGCATGGTGCTGATCGTCTCCGGCGGGCACACCTCCCTGCTGCTCGTGCGCGACCTGGTGCGCGAGCCGATCCTGCACCTCGGCGACACCCTGGACGACGCGGCCGGCGAGTGCTTCGACAAGGTGGCCCGCGTCCTCGGCCTGCCCTACCCCGGCGGCCCGGCCATCGACCGCGCCGCCCGGGACGGGAACCCCAAGGCCGTCACCTTCCCCCGGCCGCTGACCGGCGGGCCGCGCACGCAGGACCCGTACGCCTACTCCTTCTCCTTCTCCGGGCTCAAGACGGCCGCCGCCCGCTGGGCCGAGAGCTACCGGCTGCGCGGCGAGGAGCCGCCGGTCGCCGACGGCGCGGCCTCCCTCCAGGAGGCGGTGGCGGACGTGCTCACCCGCAAGGCGGTCGCCGCCTGCAAGGAGTACGAGGTCAGGACCCTGGTGGTGGTCGGCGGGGTCGCGGCCAACTCGCGCGTTCGGGAGCTGGCGGAACGGCGCTGCGCCTCGGCCGGGATCGAGCTGCGGGTGCCGCCCATGACCCTGTGCACCGACAACGGCGCGATGATCGCGGCCATCGGCGACCTGCTCGTGCGGGCCGGCGTGGAGCCGGCCCCGCACGCCCTGACCATCGACCCGTCCGCGCCGCTGGAGTTCGCCTCGCTCAACCCGGCGGCGCGGACGACACCCTGACCGCCACGTGACCGCAGCGGGCCGGGACGGTCACAGCATCAGGGGGACGGGCTCACCTGCACCGTGGTCAGGGCGCCGCCCGCGGCCTCCTTCAGAACCGTGATCCGGGTCCCCGTGTCCGGGACCTTGACCCCGACCTGCGGCAGCTCCGCGTTCCAGTACGAGCCGTGGCGGTCGTCGAAGACGGAGACCCCGGGCCGCGCCGGCACCACCTGCGGGACGCCGGCCTTGTGCAGGACGATCCGGTCGCTCCTGCGCAGCGAGAACGTGGCGTCGAAGGTCTGGGCGCGGGCGTTGAGCAGCGACCCGTCCGCGAACCTCAGCGGCTCGGGCCGGGCGTCGACCGGCAGCAGCATCCCGCCGCCCGGGTGCGCCTTGGTGGTGTTGTCGCTGTACGCCGTGTTCCAGAGCCAGATCAGCACGCCCTGCTGGTACGGGTAGAACTCCACCTTGTCCCCGGTGAAGCCGAAGTTGTACGGGCCGGTCCTGAGCTGCGTCCCGTAGCCGGTGTAGCGCCGGTTCTCCACGAAGTACGCCTGCGGGTGCTGCTCGCTGCCCGTACGGCCTTCCGTGCGCGACCACTTGACGGCCGTCCAGCCGTTCGCGCCCTGCTCCGCTCCGTCGCGCAGCAGCTCCCGGTCGCCCGCCGTGATCCGGATGTCGTCGAAGGTGACGCCCTTGCCGTGGGTGTTGCTGTCCGAGGTGACGCGCAGCCGCAGCTGGACGCCCGTACCGGCGAACCGGTCGAGCGGGACCGACAGTTGCGCCCAGCCGGCCGAGGTTCCGGTGACGCCCTTGGGGGCGACGGGCGTGCCGTTCACGGTGCCCGGCAGCGCCGTCCAGACGGTCCCGCCGTCGGTGGAGGCCTCCACCGTCAGGTAGTCGAAGTCCTGCTCGATGTCGTACCAGACCCGCGCGTCGAGCCGGGCCGCCCCGCCGCCCGGCGCCACCGCCGTGAGGTCCACCGTACGGCCGATGGTGTTGTCCATGAAATCGCCCGTGCCGCTCCACCACTGGGAGGAGCCCTCGTACGGGTCGGTCAGCTCGGTCCTTGTCACCGTGGGCGGCAGGTGTACCAACAGGGCCTGCGGATCCTCCGTGTTGTACGCGGACACCCCGAGCGTGGCGCGCGTCCTGCGGCCCGCGTCGGCCTCCGTGTACTCCAGCCAGCCCAGCTGCAGTTTGCTCCACGGGTCGAGGTCCCCCGGGAACTCGCCCGTCGTGCCCGGCCCCTTGGCCAGGTAGGAGCCGGAGGACATCAGGGACCAGTAGTTGACGCTGTTGTCCCCGTCCGAGCTGTACATGTCGGGCAGGCCCAGGTCGTGCCCGAACTCGTGGGCGAACAGGCCGGCACCGCTGTTCTCCCCGCCGGTCAGGTAGTCGCCCGCCCAGATGCCGGTGTCGCCCACCGGGGTGCCGCCCGCCTTGTTCCCCTCGGGGCCCGCGCTGCCGGCCTGGTTCCAGTAGGCGAACCAGCGGTGTGCCCAGACGGCGTCCTTGCCCTGCGTGCCGCCGCCCCAGGTCTGGTCCTTGCCCGCGTGGACGACCACCAGGTGGTCGAGATAGCCGTCGGGCTCGTCGAAGTTGCCGTCGTGGTCGGCGTCGTAGCGGTCCCACCCGTCGTACTCGGCGAGCTGCGCCCTGATCTGCTCGGGCGTACGGCCCTTCGCGCGCTCGGACTTGTACCAGGCGTCCGTGGCGTCCCGGATCATGTCCCAGTTGGTGCGGCACTGGCCGGGCTCGGAGCAGTTGTCCGTGCCGTAACGGGCCTCGTTCCAGGGGAGCTTGACCCAGTCGGTGACGGTGCCGTCCATGTCGTAGCGGCCGGACGACTGGAGCCGGTAGTAGGCCCGCAGCGATGCCGAACCCGGCTCGGTGGAGAAGAACTGCCGCTGGTAGTAGGACCGGTCGAAGTCCTTGCGCCACAGGGTGTGGTTGTCGTCCTTGGCGGGCTTGCCGATGGTGTTGTGCAGCGGCCCGGGCGTGCCGCCGAATCGGGGCTTGCCCTCGAACTCGGTGGTGGTGTCCACCTGGTCGCCGAACTCGGCGAGGATGACGAAGACCTTGTCCTTGCGTTCCTGGGCCAGTTCGACGTACCGCTTGCCGACCTTGGTCTGGCGCGGGAGCGTGCCGTCGGCCTCGGCCCGCAGGCCTTCGGGGCCGCCGGCCGCGACGGATTCGAGGGCCTGGCGGCGCAGGGCCTGGCGCTGGAGTTCCAGGGGTGCGGGCGGCGGGGCGGCCGCGTGCTCGGCCTGCTGCTGCCCGCCGGGGGGCGGGGTCGGGGGAGTGGTGGCGGCGAGCGCGGGGGCGGCGAGGAGGGCGAGGGATATCGCCGCGCCCACCGCAGCGAGTCTGCGCAAGGTGGCTGGCCTTTCCGGGAGTTCGGGTCGAAGCGTCGGTAATATTTCACATGTGACAGGTCATGGGTAGGGGCCCGGGTCGGACATCCCGCCCCGCCCGCGCGGACGCGCGTCACACCATCGCCACGGCGCCGTTTCCCCCCGGCCGCACCGTCGTTGATTCAGCCGGGTGATCCCGGACGCGGGCGACGGCAGTCCGCCCAGGCCAGGGGCCCCGCGGTGTGGGCCCCACACGCCGCTGCCTTCCGACCGCAGGGATGAGCGATGCTCCTCGACTCCGCCCGCCGGCCCGCGATCCCGCTCGCCGGCCGGCTCACCCCCGGCACGCTCGAACGGGCCGCCCGGCCCGTCGAGTTCGAGCTCGACGGCGAGGTCCGCCGACGTATCGCCGAATGCCGCGACTACACCGCCCGGACCATGGGCGACGGCCGCGAGGTGTACGGCGCCACCACCGGCTTCGGACCGCTCGTCGCCTTCCCCGGCCGCGCGGACCACGCCGGCCAGTGCGACAACGCGATCAACCACCTGCTGGCCGGACAGGGCCAGGACCTCCCGCCCGCCGTCGTCCGCGCCGCCCTCACCGTCCGCCTGTGGTCCCTGTGCCGGGGCCGCTCCGGGGTCTCGCCCCTGGTCGTGGACGCGCTCCGCGCCGCCCTGCGCACCTCCTTCGCGCCCGCCGTCCCCACCTACGGCTCGGTCGGCGCGAGCGGCGACCTCATCCCGCTCGCCCACGCCGCCCGCGCGCTGCGCGGCCACGGCCACGCCTACCTCGGCGGCGAACGCCTCCCGGCCGCCGAGGCGCTGCGCCGGGCCGGGCTCACCCCGCTGGAGCTCGACGGCCGCGACGCGCTCGCCCTGGTCAACGGCACCTCGGTGACCGCCGCCGCGGCCGCTCTGGCCACCGCCCGGCTGCACCGCTCGTACCGCACCGCCCTCACGCTGAGCGCCTGCCTCGCCGACCTGCTCGGCGCGGCCCCCGCCTTCCTCGCCCCGCAACTGCTGCGCGCCTTCGGCCACCCCGACGCGGTACGGGCGGCCGCGGACCTGCGCGAGCTCATGGCGGGCACCGTCCCGGCCCCCGGCAGGCCGCTGCAGGAGCCGTACAGCATCCGCTGCACCCCGCAACTGCTCGGCGCGGCCGCCGCCTCGCTCGGCCACGCCGGCCGGGTCATCGGCGACGACCTCGCGGGGATCAGCGACAACCCGCTGTTCTTCGCCGAGGACGACCTCGTCGCGCACGGCGGCAACTTCTTCGGGCAGCCCGTGGCCTTCGCCGCCGACCTGCTGTCCATGACCGCGACGCAGCTCGGCAACCTCGCCGAACGCCAGCTCGACCTCCTCGTCGACCCGCACCGCAACGGCGGACTCCCGCCCATGCTGGCCGCCGAACCGGGCCGCCAGCACGGGGTGCAGGGCGTACAGCTCGCCGCGACCGCCACCGTCGCCGCGATGCGCCGCGAGGCCGTCCCCGCGTCCGTGCAGAGCCTGCCGACCAACGGCCACAACCAGGACGTGGTCCCCTTCGGCACCCAGGCCGCCCTGACGGCGCTGGCCCAGGCGGAGCGGCTGCGCTGGCTGCACGGATCGCTGGCCGTCGCCCTGCGGCAGGCCGCTTTCCTCTCCGTACGGGGATCCGGGCGCGGGCCGAGCGCCCCGCGCTGCGCGGCCGTGCTGGAGCGGCTCGCCGCCGTGATCGCGCCCGTCGACCCGGACCGGGCGCTGGACGAGGAGGTCCGCCGGGCCGCCGACGTACTGGACGGCCTCGGCGACGAGTCCGCCGACGAGTTCGAGGAGCAGCAGCCATGACCGAAGCCGAAGCCGAAGCCGAAGCCGTCACCGAAGCCGTCGACCTGGCGCCGCGGGTGCGCCGCGTGCTGGAAGGGGCCCTGGGGCAGTCCCTCGCCGACTGGGCGGGAGGAGCCCCGCTCGCGGAGTTCCCCGCCGCGGCGTACGACAGCCTGATGCAGCTGGAGGCCGTGACCCGGCTGGAGAAGGAGTTCGGGCTGGAAGTCGGGGCGCTGGACACCGCCGACGTCACCACCCTGGACGCGGCGACGGCCCGCCTGGCCGAGCTGCTGGGCACGGGCGCGAGCGCGCAGTGAGCGGGGCGGGGCGGAGCGCGCAGGCGTACGAGACGCTCGCGTTCGACGCGCTGTGGGAGCGGCCGGGCATCGGCTCCCCGGTGGACGGGACCTCGGCGGACGGGACCCCGGTGGACGGGACCCCGGTGGACGGGACCCCGGCGCCGTCGGCCGGTGCGGCCGGGGCAGCCGGTGCGGCGGGCGCGGTCGGGCCGTTGCCGTGGCACCTGCCCTGGGACCGGCTCGGCCCCGCCGAGGCCGCCGCCGTGCGGGACGGGCTCGTCGCACGGGACTACGTCTTCCACACCTCCGGCTCCACCGGCGCCCCCGTGCGCCGGACCCTCACCGGGGCCCGGCTGCGGGCCGACAGCGAGCAACTCGCCCGCCTGATCGGCCCGTACGAGCCCGGGGCCATCGTGAGCTTCGCCCCGTCCCGGCACGCCTACGGAGCCTCGGCGACCATGCTGCTGCCCGCGGTCACCGGTCTGCCGGTGTGGTTCTGGCCCTCCTTCGACAGTCCGCCGCCGCCGACCGGCGCCCGCCGCATCGCGGTCGTCGCCATCCCGTGGACCTTCCGGATCCTGGCCCGCCACCCGCGCTGGCTCGCCTCCTTCGACCACGTCACCTTCCTGCACAGCTCGGCCGAACTCCCCCCGGAGGCATGGGCGTTGCAGGACGGTGCGCGCACCGCGATGGTCGAGGTGCTCGGTTCCACCGAGACCAGCGCCGTCGCCCACCGGGCCGGCTGGGATCCGGCCGGGCCGTGGACGCTGCTCGACGACGTCACCTTCGCGGGGGCGCGGGGCCGGGCGGAGGAGGTCCCGCTCACCGTGTCCGGGCCGCGGCTGTCCGCCCTCCCCGACGGCAGCCACCCCGCGAGCCACGAGATGGACGACCTGGTCCGGCTGCTGGACGAGCGGCGCTTCCTGCGCCTCGGCCGCCGCGCCCACCTGGTCAAGGTCAACGGGGTCCGGCACGACCTCAACGGCATCGCGGCCCGGCTGCGCGCGGCTCTGCCCGGCGCCGACGTGGCGTGCGTACGCGCGGCCGACCCGCTGCGCGGGGAGACGTACGACGTGCTCGTCGCCGGAGGCGGCCCGCTCACGGAGGGCGGCGTACGGGCCACCGCGCGCGGCCTGGGCGCCGCGCCCCGGCAGATCCGGTTCGTCGACCGGATCCCGCGCGGGCCGCTCGGCAAGCCGCTGGCCGGGTCGGGGGTGACGGCGTGAGCGCGGTGGCCGTGACCGGCATGCACCTGGCCTGCTCCCTCGGGGACACCCCCGAGGCCGTCTGGGCCGCCGTCGCGGCGGGGGCGCCCGGCCTCACCTCCCGCGGACCCCGCCACACCTGCGGCCTGCTGCCCGAACCGGCCCGCCGGGGCGGCCCCGATGCGACGGTCGGGCTGGCCGTCCACCACGCCACGGCCGCCTGGGCCTCGGCCGGCCCGCACCGGACGGGGCCCGCGGGCGAGCGGGTCGCCGTCGTGGTCGGCACCACCGACTGGGGGGCGCCCGACTTCGGGCACCACCTCGCCGCGCACCGCGACCGGGCCCTGGCCAGGCCGCACACCGCCGCCGACGCCATCGCCGAGGCGCTCGGCGCGACCGGGCCGCGGGAGGTGTTCGTCAACGGCTGCGTCGCCTCGGCCTGCGCGCTCGCGCACGGGGCCGAGCTGATCCGGACCGGCCGGGCCGACGCGGTGCTGGCGGGCGGGGTCAACCTGCTGGACGATTCCGTGCTCGCCGCCTTCGACAGCTGGCGGGCCCTGGACCGCGGGCCCTGCTCCCCGTACGGACGCAGCGCCGGGACCAGCCTCGGCGAAGGCGTGGCCTTCCTCGTACTGGAGCCCGCCGGACGTGCCGGGGCCGAACCGTTCGGGTACCTGCTGGGGCACGCCCTCACCGGCGACGCCCACCACATCACCGCCCCGCACCCGCAGGGCGAGGGCCTGCGCCGGGCGGTGACACTCGCCCTCGCCGACGCCGGGCTGGACCCGGCCCGGATCGACTACGTCAACGGGCACGGCACCGGCACCCGCGCCAACGACTGCGCCGAACTGCTGGCCCTGGAAGCGGTGTTCGAGGACCGCCGTCCCCCGGTCAGCAGCACCAAGTCGCAGACCGGCCACGCGCTGGGCGCCTCCGGAGCCCTGGAAGCGGCGATCACCCTCCTCGCACTCCGGCACGGCGCGCTTCCGCCGACGCTGAACGCCACGGCGCCGCAGGGCGGTTGGGACATCGTCCACGGCGCCACCCGCCCCGCCCCCGGCCTGCGGTACGCGGTGAGCACCTCGGCGGGCTTCGGCGGCCAGAACGCCGCCCTCGTCCTCGCGGCGGCCCACGCTCCCGCGGTTCCCCGGCCCGCGGCCACGGCCCCCGTGAGCGACGGCCCGGAGGCGGGCGTGGCGGGCGTGGCGGGCGTGGTCGTCACCGGGGCCGGAGTGGTGCATCCGGCGGGGTACGGGCGCGGCGGGTTCCTCGCGCACCTGCGCAGTGGAGCGGCCGTGCCGGCCGGAGCGGAGCTGGACGAGGGCGAGTTGGCGGCGGCCATCGATCCCGCCGACCGGCCGCGGCTCGACCCCTTCGGGCGGATCGTGCTCGCCGCCGCCCGGCAGGCCGAGACCGACGCGCGGTTCGCGCACCGCCCGGACCCCGATCGCACCGGGCTGGTCATCGCCACCGCCTCCGGCCCGGTCACCACGCACACCGCCATGGCCGAGCTGCACGCGCAGGGGCAGCCCCCGAGCCCCCTGCTCGCCCCCAACTCGGTGGCCGGCGTGCCCGCCGGGTACGCCGCCCTCGCGCTCGGCGCCCGCGGCCCGGGCGCCGTCCTCTCGGCCGGGGATGCCTCCGGGCTCCTCGCCCTCGGCCAGGCCGCCGACCTGATCCACGCCGGCCGCGCCGACACGGTGTACGTCATCGCCGCCGACGAGGCGGCCCCCGCCCTGCACGCCGCCTTCGCCGACCACGGGCTGCTCTCCAAGGACGCCGGCCGCCCCTACGACGTGGACGCCGACGGGGGAGTCCTCACCCCCGCCGGTGTCGCCCTGGTGCTGGAGTCCGCCGAACACGCCGCCCGCCGGGGCGCCCGCGTGCTGGGCCGGGTCCTCGGGCACTGCGGCGGCGGAGCCCCCGTGGGGCCCGGCGCCGTGGAGGCCTCCGGCGCGGCCCTGGCGCGCGTCCTCGCCGGCGCCGCCCGCCGCTCCGGGCTCGCTCCCGGCCGGCCGTGCCGGCTGTACGGCACCGCCTGGGGCCACCCCGCGGGCGACGCGGCCGAGGCCCGCGCGCTGGCCGGCTTCCCGGGACCCCCGGCCAACATCAGCGGCGCCACCGGGTACACCCAGGCGGCCGGCGCGCTGCTCGCCGTACTCGCGGCCCTGGAGGCGTGCGCGGACCCGGCCGTCGGGCACCGGCCGCTGACCGGGACCCGCCACCCGCTCCCCGAGTTCTCCCGTACCGACTCGACGACCCCTACCGAAGCCCCCGTGTCCGCGCTCGTCGTCGCCGGCAGCCGGGGCGGCACCTGCGCGGCCGTCGCCGTACGCGCCGCCACCGACCGAAAGGCACCGGCCCGCCCATGACCGCGTCACCCCCGGCCACGCCCCTCCTGGCCCCGCCGCCGGCCTTCTTCACCCCGGAGTTCTTCCACGATCCGCACCCCCGCTTCGACGCCCTGCGCGCCCGGGGCCCGGCCACCGCGGTGACCGGCTTCAGCGGGCACCGGATCTGGGTGGTCCCCGGCTACGAGGACGTCCGCACCGCCCTCACCCACCCCGGCGTCCGCAAGGACGAATGGCGGCGCCCGGAGCTGCGCGAGCGCCACCAGATCGACCCCGAGCGGCGCCGGGACGTGAACGTCCGGATCCGCAACAACATGATCAACTCCGATGGGCCCGAGCACCAACGGCTGCGGCAAGCAACCCAGCAGGCCCTCAGCCCCGCGCGCACCGAACTCCTGCGGCCGCGCCTCGCCGAACTCACCGACCGCCGGCTCGACGCGCTGTGCGCCGCCGGCCCCGGCCCGCTCGACCTGCGCGCGGACTTCACCTACCCCTGCGCCATCGACGCCATCGCCCACGTCCTCGGCCTCGGACAGGAGGAACGGACGGACTTCCGCACCTGGTTCGACATCCTGATGATCCAGGGCAGCTCCCAGTCGGTACGGGACGTCTCCGCGACCATCGCGGACTACGCCGAAGCCGTCGTGGACCGCCGGATCGCCCAACAGGACGCCCGCAGCCCGGCCCCGTCGGACTCCGAGGGCCTGATCTTCACGCTCGTGGCCGGACGCGCCGGACCGTGTCCCCTCAACAGGCACGAACTGGCCTCCACCGTCTTCTTGTTGCTCATCGCCGGAATGGAGAGCGCCAACGCCCTCGCCAACGGGATGCTCGCGCTGCTCAGCCACCCCGAACAGCTCGCCGCGCTGCGCGCCGACCGCTCCCTGCTGCCCGGCGCCATCGAGGAGACCCTGCGCTACGACGGCTCCTTCCGGGCGGTGGGCCCCCGCTACACCGACCGGCCCGTGCGGCTCGGCGAAACCACCGTCCCCGAGGGCGAGTTCCTGCTCCTCGCGCTCCAGGCCGCCCACCGCGACCCGCGCCGCTACCCCGACCCGCACCGCTTCGACATCACCCGCACCGACCACCAGCACCTCGGCATGGGCCACGGCGCCCACCGCTGCGTCGGCTCGAAGGTCGGCCACGCCCAGCTGGAGATCGGGTACGGCAAGCTCCTGGACCGGTTCCCCGACATGCGCCTCGCCGTACCGGCCGAGGACATCCGGCACCGCCCCAGCATGACCATGAACTGGCTCGAATCCCTGCCGGTCACGCTGTGGTGACGCCGTCCACCGAGGCCGTCCGCGCCGCCCTGCCGCACTCCCGCTGCGCGGGGGGCGGGACCGTGCCGCTGATCCTGCCCCTGCCGGGGGAGCCCCCGGCCCCCTGCGGCCGCACCTCGTGCCAGGAGCGGCTGGACGCCGAGCTCGACGCCCTGCGCGCGATCCTCTCGGGCAGCCCGCCCGACGCCTGCCTGCCCCCCGCCGACGAGGCCGACCGGGTCCGCCACCGCTGGCTCACCGGACACCACGCCGCCTTCTGCGTATGGCAGTTGCTCCCCCCGGGGCTGCACGCGCTGGCCGCCGCACCGGAGCGGGCGACGACCCGGCTGCTCGCCTGGACCACGGCCCTGTACGACGTCTACTCCGTGCTGTTCCTGTACTCCGGCAGCTGCACCCCCGAGCAGTACGCCACCCTGGTCCGCCCCGGGATGGCCGCCGCCCACCCCGCCTTCAGCGGCGAATGGGCCCGCGACCACGCCCCCGTCTCCGCCGCCCTGCGCGCCGTCCGCGACCGCCACCCGGCCCCGCTGCTCACCCTGCTGGGCGGCGCGGTCCGCGACAACCAGCGGGTGCACATGGCGGTGGCCCGCCGCCTGGTGCCCGAGGGCGCCTCCCTCCTCCAGCAGGCCGGCCGCAGCGCCGGACACGGTCCGACCGAAGCCGAACAGGCCCTGTACGACGCGCACTTCCAGGTGGAACGGGGGCCCGTGTGCCGTCCGGCCCACCGGGCGCAACTGGTCCGCCTGCTGGCCGACTGCGTCGCCGACATCGGCGCGCACGGCCTGGGTACCCTCCCGGACGGCTGCCCCGAGCGCTTCGGACGCGAAGCGCTCGCCCGCCTGGTGGCGGTGGCGGTCTGCGAGGAACCGCCCCAGATCTCCCGGATTCCCGAGCCCCCGAAGGGACGCAACACATGAGCAGGTCCGCGGACGAGGTCAAGACAGTGCCCCTCACCCCCGAGGTGTACTCCTACCTGGTCGCCCAGGCGGAGCCGCCGAGCGAGGTGCAGGCGGAGCTGATCCGGCGCACCCGCGCGCTGGGCGGCCCCGCCGAGATGCAGATCCCGCACGAACAGGGCGTACTCCTCACCCTGCTGGCCCGGCTCACCGGCGCCCGCCGGATCGTGGAGATCGGCACCTTCACCGGCTACTCCACCCTCGCGCTCGCCGAGGGACTGGCCCCCGGCGGCCAGGTCCTCACCTGCGACGTCTCCGAGGAGTGGACCTCCATCGCCCAGGAGGCCTGGAAGGCCGCGGGGGTCGCCGACCGGATCGACCTGCGGATCGCCCCCGCCCTGGAGACCGTCACCGCGCTCCCGGCCGAGCCGGTGGTCGACCTGGTCTTCCTGGACGCCGACAAGACCGGGTACCGGGCCTACTGGGACCAGCTCGTACCGCGCGTGCGGCCCGGCGGGCTGCTCCTCGCCGACAACGTCCTGTACGGGGGCGAGGCGGTGCGCACGGACGCCACCGGGAACGGCCTGGCCATCCGGGAGTTCAACGCGCACGTCCGGGCCGACGACCGCGTCGAGTCCGTCATGCTCCCGATCGCCGACGGCCTCACCATCGCCCGCAGGATGTCAACTTGACCCGGCTCTAAAGGACCGGGCTTGGAGGTAGCGCCCAGCTGGCTGCTGGGTTGGCTCCTCCGTTCAGACACCCCTTACGGGGTGGCAGGGGCGCGTGACTCACGCCCCGCGGTCCACACGGTCTCGCCCTTGCGGCCGATGTTGTGGGACGCGTTGTCGTCCGCGTGCATGAGGGCCCCGCAGGACCGGCACGCGAACGTCGCTTGATCGACGCGGCTCTTCCAGTCGGTGTGGCCGCACTGGGAGCATTGCTGGCTGGTGTACGCCGGATCGACGTACACCAGCGGCACCCCCGCCCGCTTCGCCTTGTACGCGATGTACCGGCCGAGCTGGTGGAAGCCCCACGAGTGCGGAGAGGTCCGCTGGTCCTTGCGGTGCCGTACCCGGTCGCGGATGCCCGTGAGATCTTCCAGGGCGATACCGGAGCCGGTGCGTTCAGCGGTGGTGACGATGGTCTTGGAGATGATGTGGTTGACGTCGGCGGTGTGCCGGGCTTCCTTGCGGGAGCGCTTCTTGAGCAGGCGCTTCGCGGACTTGGTGCCCTTGGCCTGCAACTTCTTCCGCAGTTCCAGGTGCCGCTTGCGGTGCCTCGTCCGGCGAGCACGCGAAGCGCACGTTCTTGAGTCGACCGGCCGTGGTCCAGATCGAAACGGTCTGCTGATCGTACTGCCAGGAGAGGCACCGGTCGTCGTACGGCTGCTCGGCATCGGGCCGGAACGCGATCGGTTTCGACTCGGCCTTGGTCCGGCGTTTCGAGCCCGGCTTGCCGAGATTCCCGGCCTTGATGTTGGCCTTGAGCGTCGTGTACGCGTCGCGGGTCTTCTTGATGACGTGCTGCGCGGCCTGCGCCCCGAGCCCCCGGGTCTTCAGCTCGGCATACGTGTGCTCGCGAAGTTCGTACTCACGCGGGACACCGTGCTCGAACGCCACCCCCGACACCCAGCACGCGGCCTCGTTGGCCGTGCGCAGGGTGGAGCGGAGCGCGGCGGCCTGGTCGGCCTCCGGCATCAGCTTCACCTGCGTCACGATCTTCACATCTGGATCGTACTACCCCGAAGTACCGGCGTGGCCCGTTCACGGACGAGATCCTGCGGCGCTGCGAAGAGATCATGCGGGCCGTCTGCGCCGACTTCGAGACCGAGCTGGTCGAGTTCAACGGCGAGGCCGACCACGTCCATCTGCTCGTGCACTACCCGCCGAAGGTCGCCCTGTCCCGGCTCGTCGGCTCCCTCAAGGGCGTCTCCGCCCGCAGGCTCCGCCAGGAGTTCCCCACCCACATCCGCAAGTACCTGTGGGGCGAACACTTCTGGTCGCCGTCCTACTTCGCCGCCTCCGCAGGCGGCGCCCCGCTGGCCGTCATCAAGGAGTACATCGAGAACCAGAAGCGGCCCGACTGACCGTCACCGACAGATGCGAAGAGAACCCCGGCGCTGCGCGCCTCCGGATCAAGGATGCGATTCCTCCCGGGCGTAAACGCCGGGGGTTCCTCGCAAGATCATGCTGAACTCGCCGATACCCGCCCCCCATTCACCGTCCGGCGCTATCGTGCCGAGCGGGGGAAAAGAGTACGAGGGGGCGGGGCCGCCATGCGTTTTCTGTTCGTTCACGGTACGGGGGTGCGGCGCGAGCGGCACGAAACGCTGTTCGCGCTGGTCAAGGCGGGCCTGACCGCCCGCTTCCCCGGCGCGGCCGTGGACTCCTGCTTCTGGGGCGACCGGTTCGGGGCCACCCTGAGCGCCGGCGGCCGCTCCGTACCCGGCATGGGCGCCCCCGAGCATCCGGGTGCGCCCGATCCGGCGGACGCCGAGACCGCCGAATGGGCGCTGCTGCTCACCGACCCGCTGTGCGAGGTACGGGTGCTGGCCGAGGCGGGCTGGGACGACGGGCCGGCCGACGGCGACGGCTTCGGGATGCCCGGTGTCCGGCCGCCCGGCATCCAGGTCCTCCAACTGCTGGACCGGCTCGCGGAGTTACCGGGCGGCGCGGGGGATCCGGGTACGCCCGAGGGCGGCGAGCTGGCCGCGCTGCTGCACGGCACCGGCCTCGCCGCCGGATTCCCCGCCGCCCTGGAGGCCACCGCCGCCTCGGCCGAGGCGGCCCGGGCCGGGGAGCGCGCCACCGGGCAGCCGCAGGCCCGGGAACTGGCCACCGCCCTCGCCCGCGCCGTGACCGCGGCCGCGCTCGCCTCCGCGGGGGCCGAGGCCGACTGCACCGGCGTGGAGCGCGACCGGCTCGTCGAACTGCTCACCACCCGCCTCGGCGGTGACGCCCGGGTGCCCGGCGCCCGCGCCGCTGCGGTGCTGGGCCGGCTCGCCATGCGGGTCACCACCCAGCCGCTCCTCAACGCCTGGCGGCCCTCCCTCACCGCCGACGCCACCCCCGCGCTCGGCGACATCCTGCGCTACCAGGCGCGGGGCGCGGAGCTCCGGGAGTTCCTGCACGAGCGGATCACCGCCGAGCCGGGGCCGACCGTACTCATCGGCCACAGCCTCGGCGGCATCGCCCTCGTGGACCTGCTCGCCCTCGCCGCCGCCCGCGGCGAGCCCGTCCCCGGAGTCGGGCTCCTCGTCACCGTCGGCTCGCAGGCCCCCTTCCTCTATGAGCTCGGCGCCCTCACCGGGATCTCGCCGGGCACCAAACTCCCGTACGCCTTCCCGCACTGGCTCAACGTCTACGACCGCCACGACCTGCTCTCGTACCTCGCGAGCCCGGTCTTCCCGGGCGACCCCCGCGTCAGCGACCACCGGATCGCGAGCCGGCAGCCGTTTCCCGCCTGCCACAGCGCCTACTGGAAACAGGCAGCCCTCTACGAGCGGATCGAACAGGCGGTGGCCGAGGCGGAGATCGGGTGAGCCCGGCCGACTTCCTGCCCCCGAACCTGGGGCCCGGGCGCACCTTCGCGCTCGTCGCCGGGGTCGAGAGCTATGACATCAGCCACGGCTGGAACCTGCGCGGCCCGGCGCGCGACGCCCTGCGCTTCGCCCAGTGGCTGACCGGGCCCGGCGAGGTGCCGCCTGACCACGTCCGGCTGCTGCTGTCCCCGCTCGGCGACCCCGACGCACTCGACTGGGCGGCCTCGCCGGGCCTGGCCGCGCTGAAGGACACGTACCGTCCGGCGACCGAGGCGAACGTGAAGTCGGTGCTCCTCGACGAACTTCCCAAGTGCGACGGCGACTTGCTGTGGATCTTCTGGGCCGGCCACGGCTACCTGGGCCGGAGCCGGGAGCTCATGCTGCCCTGCGCCGACGCGCTGCCCGGCCAGATCCGCCACCTCAACCTCGACTCAGCGCTGCGCTGGTGGCGCACCGACCTGGTCACCCATCGCCGGTTCCCGCTCCAGGCCGCCCTGGTGGACGCCTGCCGCGTCGACGCGCCCCACGCCACCCGGTTGAACTTCGGCAGCACCGACTACGGGGGCGGGGCCACCGTCCCGGGGCGCCGGCAGTTCCGCCTCTACGCCTCCCGTGAGGGCGAGGCCGCGCAGAACGACTCCGAGCGGGCCGCGGGCCGGTTCACCGAGGCGCTGCTCGGCGAACTCGGGCAGCGGTCCGTCCGCGAGGGCGTCACCGGGCTGGCCGGCGCCGCCCGGTCCATCCACCGCAGCTTCCAGGAGCTGCGCGAGCGCGGCGAGGGCTGGCAGCTGCCGCAGTTCCTCGTGGACCGGGACTGGGACGCCTGCTCCTTCCTCGACGAGGACCTGCCCGGGGTCGCGCTGCCGCGTGCGGCCCGGCTGGACCAGCGGGCCTGGGACGAGCTCGGCGACCTCTTCGAAGGCCGTGACCTGCCCCGATGTGCGTACGAGGCCTATGCGTGGGCCTTCAAGGTGGCCGGCTGTACGACGCCGGTGCGCGGCGGCCTGCCGGGGGAGACCCTGCTGGAGGTGGCCCAGGACCTCGACGAGCGGCAGGGCGGCCGCGACGGGCTGCCGCTCGCGGTGCCCTTCGTGCGCTTCCTCGGTGCGCGGGCCGGGGCGGCCGACACCGTCTGGGCGGACCGGCTGGGCGGCTGGGTGAACGCGACCCGCGAGCGGCTCGCCCTGCCCGCGCTGCCGCCGCCGCCCCCGCCGCCGCGCCGGACCGCCCTGCACGTCAGGCTGGAGGCCCCGCCGGGCGGTGAGGACGGCTTCCTGGCGCGGATGTGGCTGCGGCGCGAGGCCACCGAGCACATCTGGGAGTCGGAGGGCGAGCCGGTCCGGCTGGAGTCCGTACGGGCGGAGCTCGTACGCCAACTCGCCTGCGTCGGACGGGCCCTGGGCGGCGAGGCCGAGGCCGGGCGGCCGTACGACGCGGTGGAGCGGATCGAGTTCCACGTGCCGTACGAGCTGCTGGAGCTGGACTTCGACCTGTGGCCGGTCCCGCGCGGCCGCGGCCCCGGGCGGACCCGGGCCCTCGGCCAGCTCTACCAGGTGGTCGTGCGCTGCCCGCAGGAGCGCGAGGACAGCGCCGCCGAGTGGCGGACCAAGTGGCGCTGGCTGTGCGCGCAGGGCGGCCGGCACGCCGAAGCCGTCCGGGTGGTGGCCGACGCGGAGGTCACCGACGCGCTGGGGATGGAGCTCGGCGCCGGGGCGGCACCCGCCTGCGTCCTCGCGCACACCTCGACCGCCGTGCGGACCGGCGCGGTGGTGGAGGCCGTACTCGAAGGCGGGGTGCCGGTGGCGGTGTGGCGGCCCGGTGGGGGCGCGGTCCCGGACGGCGGGCTGGCGGAGCTGCTCGCGCCGGACGGCCGCCCCGAACCGGGCGCGCTGGACGTGCTCGCGCTGCCCGGCAGGGTGCGGGAGGTGCGCCGGGCGGTCGCGGGAGCGGTCGCGGGCGCCGATGACAACCGTCAACAGGCGCCAGGGGCAGACCGGTTGGTCCTCTTGTGGGACGATCCCGACGACAGGCTCACCCTCCGGTCCCTGTCCTGACACCGATCCCGGCCCCGATCCCCGTCCGGACCACGACCATGACCCCGATCCCGACCGCTACACCCGACGATGGAGGAAGAGGCAGTGGCGAAGGACTGGTGGCTGTACCACGGGACCGGCGAGGCCGCCGAGCGCCGCACCAGGCTGGAGGCCGGACCGCCGCCGCCCTGGCGGGACTTCACCGGCGTCCCCGACCCGGGCTACGCGCCGCCCGGGTGCGAGGGGCCGGCCTGGGAGCGCACCCGGCGGCGCGGGGAGGGATACGTACCGGACGACCCGGAGAAGGACGTCGTCAACACCGCCCTGCACCTGCGCAGGCCGCTGCTCATCACCGGCAAACCGGGCGTCGGCAAGTCCACGCTCGCGTACAGCATCGCCGCCGACCTCGGCCTCGGCCCGGTCCTGCACTGGCCCATCACCAGCCGGACCGTCCTGCGCGACGGCCTGTACCTGTACGACGCCATCGGGCGGCTCCAGGAGGCGGGGCTGGAGCAGCTGCGCACGCCGGGGGCGGCCGCCGGCGGTGCGCCGGCGGCCGGCCCCGCCGTCAGCGCCGTGACCGCCGTCGCCGCGGCCGTCGATCCGGCGGCCGTCGGTCCGGCTGCTGTCGGTCCGGCTGCCGTCGGTCCGGCTGCCGTCCCGGACCGGGTCCCGGCCGGGGGCGGCCCCTCGATCTCCCGCTACCTGCGCCTGGGCCCGCTCGGCACCGCCCTGCTGGCGCAGGACCGGCCGCGCGTCCTCCTCGTCGACGAGATCGACAAGAGCGACATCGACCTGCCCGGGGACCTCCTCACCGTCTTCGAGGACGGCGGATTCGTGATCCCCGAACTGGCCCGCCTTGCCAAGGAGGACCCCACCGTCGCCATCGGCACCGACGACGACCCCGACGCCGCAGTCCGGATCACCCAAGGGCGCGTCCAGTGCGGGTACTTCCCCGTCATCGTCCTCACCAGCAACGGCGAACGCGACTTCCCGCCCGCCTTCCTGCGCCGCTGCGTCCGCCTGCACCTGGACCCGCCGGGACCGGACAAGCTGGCCCGGATCGTGCGCGGCCGGCTCGGCGTGGACATCGAGGGCAACGAGGAGTACCAGGAGCTCGTCCAGAGCTTCCTCGAACGCGCGGACGACGGCGACCTGGCCACCGACCAGCTCCTCAACGCCATCCAACTCCGCCTGGCCGGCGCCTGGTCGGCCCCTGGGGACCGGGAACGCTTTCTCGCCACCGTCATGCACCACCTCACCGGACCCTCCGCGTGATCGAGAAGTTGCTCGCGGCGTTCGCCGAGGACGCCCGGGAGGGGGGCCGCCGGCCCGGCATCGGCGCGGAGGAGATCGCCGACATCCTGTGGCTGGCGGCCAGGGTGGATCCCCTTGCCGCCGGGCCCGAGCCGCCGACGGCCGACGACCCCTCCCTCGACCGGCAACAGGGTCGGGATTCCGGTGACTTGCCCGTGGGCGTCGCCGAGGGCGACCCGCTCGTCCAGCTCTTCCCGGGACCCGGAGTCGACCCTGCCGGCAACGGCACGGCCGACACCGCCGACACCGCGGCCGGGACGGCAGGGGCGCGCCGGGGTTCGCCCCTGCGCCTGCCCCGCGCCGCCTCCCTCGACGACCCCCTCGGCCTGATGCGCTCGCTTCGCCCCGTCGGCCGACGCTCCATCGGCGGCCCGGGGGAGGAGCTGGACGAGCAGCTCACCGTGGAACGCAGCATCGAGCGGATGGTGCCCACCCCGGTCCTGCGCCCGGCCGAGAGCCGCTGGCTGGACCTGGCCCTGGTCGTCGACACCCACCACTCGATGCTGCTCTGGGCCGACCTGGTCGATGAGCTGCGCGGGGTCTTCACCCGCAGCGGCGTCTTCCGCGACGTGCGCACCTGGCAGCTCACGGGCACCGCCCCCGGCGGTACCCCGATGGTCGCCCGCGGCCGCGGCGGCCCGCCCCGCAACCCCCTGGAGCTGTCCGACCCGGCGGGGCGCCGGCTGATCCTCGTGCTCTCCGACACCGTGGCGGGCGGCTGGCGCCAGGCGCCGCTGCAGGGCGTGCTCCGGCACTGGTGCGCGCACAACGCCGTGGCCGTGCTGAACGTGCTGCCCGAGCGGCTCTGGACGCGCGGCGCGGTCCGGCCCGTGCCGTTCGCCGTACGGGCGGACCGGCCCGCCGCCGCCACCCGCTCCTGGCAGCGGGTCCCGGTGGCCCGCCGCGCACGCCGGCGCGGGCCCGTGGTGCCGGTGGTGGGGATCGCCTCGGGGAGCCTGGCCCGGCTGGTACGGGTGGTCTCCGGGGACGGGCGGTGGCGGCGGCTGGCCTGCCTGCGGCTGGACGCGCAACCGGCGCAGGCGTCGGCGTACGGGAACCCGCCGGGCGACCCGGATCCGGCACAGGACCGCGCAAGCCCCCTGGAGCTGGTGGAACGCTTCCGGGAGGGCGCCTCCCCGACGGCGCAGCAACTCGCCGCGCACCTGGCCGCGGTACCGCTGACCCTGCCGGTGATGACCCTCGTACGCCGCTCCCTGCTGCGGGAGTCGGAGCACGGGCACCTCGCGGAGGTCGCCCTCGGCGGGCTGTTCGCCCCGTGGGGCGCCGAGCAGGCGGTGGAGGACGCCGAGTTCGAGTTCCTACCGGGCGTACGGGAGGCCCTGCTCGGCTCCCAGCTGCGCGGGGACGTGGCCGCCGTACGGGAGTTGGTCAGGCGCCGGGTGTGGGAGTTCATGTCCCGCAACCGGGACACCGTCCGGGACTTCCGCGGGATCCGGGTCACCGACGGCGTCGGGGGCAGGCGGGAAGTGCCCGCCGGGACCCAGCCGTTCGCGGTGGCGGGCGGCCCGGCCGATACGGACCCGGCTCCCCGGGACCGCGTGGTGCGGGTCCGCTTCGAGCCGGCGCCCGAGCCGCAGGAGGTCGGGGTGCTGCTCTCGCCCCGCATGGTCCTGACGGTCGGCGACGCCCGGCTGGGCAGGGGCGCCGTCGCATGGGTCCGCTCGGGCGACCGGGAGACCGCATGCCGCGCCGTGTGGTGGGACGAGGCGACACCCCGGGTGTTCCTGCTGCTGGCCTCGGAGGACCTGGCGGACCCGGGGACCTGGTCGGAGCCGGTGTGGGCGGCGGAGCCGGAGGCGACGCAAGAGCCGGACCGGCTCGTGCGGCTGCGCGTCGACGGATGGACGGACCACGGGGATCCCGTCACCCTGTTCGGCGTGGCGGTCCCGCACGCGGGCGAGCGCAACGGCGAGCTCATCCGCCTCTCGGCCGAACCGGACACCTGGACCCACTACGCGGGCGCGCCGGTCTCCCTGGGCGGGGAACTCGTCGGCATCGTGCACAGCGTCCTGCCCGACCGCATGGTCTACCTCACCGGGCGGGCGCTGCTGGAACGGGAGGACTTCCGCGCGGCCGTGGCCCGCGAACGGGCGGGCGGCGACGAGGGCACCGGGCCGGGAGACCCGGGCACGGGGGTGTGCCTGGTCCTGCGCCCCGAGGTCGCGATGGGGCCGATCGGAGGCCGGGCGGCGACGCACATTGGCGATGCGCTGATGAGGGTGATGGGTGAGACCGCGGTGTCCGGCCAACTGGTCACCCTGGACCAAGGGATCCTGATGGTCTCGGTGGACGGACCGCGCGCACTCGGCAAGGCGGGCCGGGTGCTGTCCGAACTGCCCGCGGCAGTGGGGCGCTTGCGGGGCGGCTTCGCCGAATGGGAGCTCGTCCTGGGCGTGTCCGTCGCCACGGGTGACGTCCGGGTCGACGCGGAGGGGGCGATGGGGCAGGCGGCGGCGGACGCGCGCCGTATGGTCGGGCACCCGCATTTCACGGACCGACTGCAGGCGTCGACCGAGCCGGGGGGCCGGGCGGGCGCCGTGCACCTCGTGCTGTGCGAGCCCCTGCGCGGGCTGGGGAACCTCAGCCCGAACCTGATGCGCCGGCTGGCACCGGACGGGGGCGGGCCGGCCGGGTGGCTGTGGCTCGGCAGCCCCGCCGAGGTGGCGCGGGTCATGGTGGATTCCGACGCGGTTGACGGCGCGACGACGATCGGTGAGGTCCCCGGCTGGCGCCACTGCGGTGCGGGGGCCTCGGCGACCGACCCGACGGGGTGCATCGGGATCCGGGCACCGGGACGTGAAAAGTGCCTCGCCCACCTGACGCCGGAGGAACAGGAGGCGTACTTCGGGGCGCTCGGGCCGGGTGCGCCGGTGGACCTGCGGGGCACCACCTTGGCGGACGGGCTGCTCGGGCGCCTGTTGGAGGCCCTGCTCGACCCGGTGGCCGGCGGCGCCCGACTGGGTACGGCGCAGTTCGACCGGGCCCGTTTCACCGACGACTGGATCACGGTGAAGGCCGTCTTCAGTGACCGAGCCTCGTTCGACCGGGCCGAGTTCGGGGGTCGTGCGGTCTTCGTCGCGACCACGTTCGAGGGTCCGGCCACCTTCAACTCGGCAGTGTTCCACGGCGAATGCGTCTTCGACCGCAGTCGTTTCACGCGCGCTGCCGGATTCCGCCGCGCGGCGTTCCACGGTCCGGCCGACCTGCGCGGCACCTTCTTCGAGGGCGATGTCTCCTTCACGTACGCCCGCTGGGAACGTCCGCTGACATCGACGGCCGCCGGGTTCCGGGGGCATGTGAACTTCGACTTCGCCGTCTTCGCCGACCGGATGGGGTGGCGCGATGCGAGCTTCGACGGGCGGGTCGGCTTCACCCGCGCGGTGTTCAACGGTGAAGTGCACTTCGACCATGCTCAGTTCATGCGCAGGGTGACCTTCGAGCACGCCGCGTTCGCCGGCCCCGTCACCTTCGCGGACACCGACTTCGGAGGCGAGGCGAGCTTCCGCGAGGCCCGGTTCGCAGGCTCCGCCGAGTTCGCCGACGCCACGTTCCTGCGGATCCCCGAACTTCCCGGGGCCTGGGACCCCTTCGAGTCGCGCACCGGCACCAGCAGCCTGCGCCTGAGGCCCGAACCGGCATTGCCCGAGGCGTGAGATACGGTGACGGCCGATACCCGGGGAGGGCACATGTCGGCCGGTCAGCGCCACGTCGAGTTCGAGTACCTGCACAACTTCCGGGACCTGGGCGGCTACCGGGCCGTCGACGGCCGGACCGTGGCGTGGGGGACGCTGTACCGGGCCGACTCGCTGGGCAAGCTGCGCGGCGCCGACTGGGAGCGCTTCCTCGCGCTGGGCATCCGTACCGTCATCGACCTGCGCTACCCCTGGGAGATCGAGGCCAAGGGCCGGGTCCCGGAGGCGGAGCGGTTCACGTACGCCAACCACAGCATCGAGCACCGGCCGTACGACCAGGCCGCCATCGACCCGGACGTCGACCCCTGGCGCTACCTCGCCGACCGGTTCGCCGAGGTCGTCGAGGACGGCGTGGTGGAGATCCGCGAGACCATCGAACTGATCGCCTCCGACGCGGGCCCCACCGTGTTCCACTGCACCTCCGGCAAGGACCGCACCGGGCTGATCGCCGCCTTCGTCCTGACGCTGCTCGGCGTACCCGAGGAGCAGATCCTCGCCGACTTCGCGCTGACCGAGCTCGCGACCGCCCGGCTTCGGGCCGACTGGGAGGCGGCCAACCCCGACCGCACGCTGGGGTGGCCCGCCTACGGCCGCGCGCCGCAGACCGTACTCTCCCTCGTCCTCGCGGACCTCACCGCACGCTACGGGTCCCCGGCGCGGTACCTCACCGAGCGCGTGGGCATTACCCCCGGGACGACGGCACGGCTCAGGGCCCGGCTGCTGCTCGCGTAGCCCGCCCGGCGGCCGGGCAGGTCACGACCGGGCCCCGGACAGGACCGGCGCGCCCCCGCGGGGGCGGGGCGGCAGCAGGGCCAGGTGCTCCTCGCCGACCAGGCCGAAGCGGAGCGCGAGGGCGACGAGAGCCTCCCGTTTGCCGTTGCGGCGGCTGCCGCGCCCCGGGTCGGCCGGCTCGGCGAGCCGGAGTTTGTCGCCGGCGAGGTAGTCGATGTGCGAGCTGACCGCGCGGGCCGTGAGCTGCCCGAACTCCGGGTGACTGCGCAGGCGTTCGACGACCTGGGGCGTCGTCGGGAGGGCGATGGCCGATTCGTCGCGCAGCCGCGGCTCGCACAGCGCGACGAGCACCAGGAAGTAGGCGGCGGTCTCGTCGAGGGAGTAGGCCGTGAGGGTGCGGGTGCCCCACGGGCCGTCCACGCCGGGGCGGTCGAGGTAGAGGTGTCCGGGCGCGAACACCTGGAAGGCCACCGCGCGGCCGCGCCCGGGCAGCACGACCCGGGCGAACTCGAAGGGGATCGGTGCCGCCGCCCGGCGCGGCGGCACCCGAAGGTACTCCCCGGCCCCCTCCGGGTTCTCCACCAGATAGCTCTGGGTCGGGCTGTGGTTGGTGAGCTGCCAGTGGTCCTGGGTCACCCGGATCTCCCCGGCGAGCCGGGAGACCGCCGGGTCGTGGAGCAGCAGCTCGACCGGGACCGCGGCCGAGCCCCGGCCGAACCGGGCGACTTCCCCCGGCCCGAGCCGCATGGTCACCCCGTCACCGCCGGTCCCGGTGTCCGCCGGGAGGTGGATCACGATCCCGCTCACGCCGCCGCCTCCCTTACGGCCTGATGCCGTCGTACTGCAGGACCCGGTAGGCAGACTTGCCCGCCACGTCCCACTGCGAGGCGATCAGGGTCAGGGACGTCGGGCTCGCGCTGCCGGGGTGGATGTACCCGCCGTAGAGGAAGGGGAGCTGCGGCCGGCCCCAGTGGTGCGGCGGCCGGGCGTCGCCGACGATCTGCGGGGTGGGCGCGCTCCACGCGGCGTCCGGCCGGGCGGCGGTGCGCGTGCAGATCGAGTAGTCGTCGACGTCGAAGTAGCTCATGCAGTACCTGTTGCCGATGCGCTTGACGGAGAACTCCCCGATGTTGTGCCCGGAGAGGATGACCGACGGGCCGACGGCGGTGGTCCACTGCCAACGCCCGTCGAGGAAAGCCCAGTTCTGCTGCGCGCCGAAGTTCCCGGCGCGGAAGTCGTCGGGCCAGATCCGGAACAGCTGGATTGCGCCGCCGTCGCCCCAGTTGCGGTGGCTGCCGTTCCAGCGCTTGGAGAAGATGTACAGCCAGCCGTCGGGGTCGATGCCGGCGAACGACCACATGCCGTACATCGACTGGTTGGCGCCCTGTACGTCGCCGGGCCAGTGGTACGCGTAGTCGTGCCACGTGATGCCGAAGTCGTCGGAGTATGCGACGCCCGACATGAGGGAGCCGTCGTACCCGTGGGGCGGTTCCCAGGTGGTCACGGACGTGTACTGGATGTAGGTGCGACCGCCGAACTCGATGCAGTCGTTGGGGATGCGGCTGGTCTCGTAGCCGTACCCGTTGTCCTGGTTGTGCTGGTAGTCGAAGAGCTGCCTGGCGTCGCCGCCGGTGGGCATGGCCCAGGTGAAGGAGATCGGGGTCCGGCCGGAGGCGTCGAAGCGGTCCTGGTTCAGCATCACGGGACACCCGAGGGTGGGCCCGCCCAGCGCGGGCTCCGGCCAGGCGTCACCGAAGACGTAGCCCCAGGTGTTGTCGTGTTCCCGGTAGTACGGGATGGCCAGGTCCCCGGAGCCCAGCCCCTGCCTGCTCGCCGAGTCACCGGGCTGCTCGCACAGCGGTGTGCCGGTCTGGAGCAGCCGGGCCGCCGGGGCCCGCCCGCCGTCGGCGGCGGCGGCCGTGCCGGGAGCGGCGCCGAGCAGCCCGGCTCCCAGGGCGAAGCCCATGCCGGCCTTGAGCGCTCCCCGCCGGGTGGTTCCGTGGGGTTCCGGCTGCGGTGGGATGGACATGGATTGATCCTCCGTGTGTATCGGGGCCGGAACCCGGCGCAGGGTTGAAGCGTGGCCCCCACACGGACTGTTTGTAGAGTAGGTTTCTAGACAATAATTCTAGTTACTCGGAGTGGAGGCATCGGTCGGCCCACCCGCTGTCAGTGGCGGCAGCGATGATCACCGCAGGAGGTGATCCGGTGAACTACCGATCGAGTGCACCCTGCTCCGGTTGCTGGAGGAGGCGCTGGAGCTGACCACGTCCCCCGAAGTCGGCCGGTCCATAGATCGAGCGGCCGCGTACATCAGCGGCCCGCGGCGGCACGGGAAGTACGGCAAGGGCGCCGAGCTGGTACGCCACCTGGAGGCCGGCGCGCAGGCGGCCGTCCTCGCCCAGGACTGGGACATGGCCCAGCGGCTCCAGCGGTGCGCGGCCTGCGCATCGGGCCAACTGCCGCTCGAAGTGCTGGAGGTGCAGTACGACGCGAGGGCCAAGCGCAGGGGCGACGCCTACGTGCGACGCATGGCGGAAATGGGCAGTCGGCAGGCGGTCCTCGCGATCGACCAGATGCTCAGGGAGAACCCGCAGGCCACCACTGCCGACGTGCGCGACTTCTTCCAAGGAGTGGCCCGGGCATCCCAGTACGTGGAGATCGGCGGGACGGACGGCGGCGTGGACCTCTCGCCGAAGGACGCGGACCGGCTGATGTTCCTGGGCCGGATGGAGCTCGCGGTACGACGGCTGCCCCGGGACGCCACCCCCGAGGCGGCCGCCTTCCTGGACGACCTGATCGGCGCGCCCGACGCGAGCGTCCTGGTTCAGCTGGTCGCGATGAAGGCCCGCAGGGAGAGCCTCGCCGCGCTGCGCGCCGCGGTGGACGACCCGGACAGCTCGGAGGCGGATCTGCACGCCTGCCTCAAGAACCAGGAGTGGATCTTCGGCGGCGCCTACGCGGGCGAGCTGGTGCGCAGACAGTACGCCGCCGGCACCATCCTCGACATCCCCCTGCTGCGCGGCGACGGCTCCCTGCACGTGGTCGAGCTGAAACGGGCCGTCATCCCCCGCCTCGTCGTACGGCGCAGCGGCCACGTCATGCTGGGCACGCACGTGCACAGGGCCGTCTCGCAGGCCCAGAACTACCTTCGCTCGCTCGACGAGAACCGCGAGGCGATCCGTACGGCCCACGGCATCGACTGCCGCCGTGCCTCCGCGACCGTCGTCATCGGCCATTCGCGCTACCTCGGTGGAACGTTCACCGCCCCCGAGGTCGCCGAGGTGCTGCGCACCTACAACACCCACCTGTCGCGCATCGAAGTGATCACATACGAGATGCTGTTGGAATCCGCGGAGCGGGTGCTCGCACTCACCGCCGCTCCACCCGAGGACCCGGCCACCCCGGAGGAGGCACCGTGAGCGGCCAGTCGATCCGCAAGACCCTCGGCGATCTGTGCGGCGTGACGATCGATGCGAAGACGTACGTGGGGTTCTTCATCAACGAGCACGGCGAATACCTGGTGCTCACCCAGAAGCCCGGTGTGAAGACCGCGACGCGCGGTTATCGGCCGAAGACCGGGGCGACGCAGACGTCGTACTGGTCGTTGCAGATGGTGATGCACGGAAGGTACACGTCGTAGTTCTCGATGAGGGGCTCGCACTCCTGGAAGCAGCGGTTCAGGGAGTCGTTGCACCGGATCAGGATTTCGCGCTCCTCGTCGGTGAACATGGGCACGATCCGCTCGTCGGCGGTGCGGGCGCGGGGGTCCGGGGGCGGTCGACCCGGTGCGTAACGGCCGCGGTGCCCTCGGACGGAGGCCTCGGCGTGGAATCCGGGGATGGCCATGGTGGTGCTCCCGTCAGTGCGGTCCGGACGGTGCGGGCGGTGCGGGCGGCGCCGGGCCGGCCACCCCCGGTCGGCCGGCTCCCCGAGTGGGCAGCCCTCACGTCCAGGCTACGCGCCGAGGTGCACACCGGGCCGGGCGGGAGCAGTCTGGAAACAGCGCGAGTGCGTGGACCCTCGTGCCCGAGCCCGTGACCGTCGCCGCCCGAAGGGGTGAGAAGTGATGACCGAGGGCGAGAAGCGGGACGACGGACCCCGTGGTGGCGAGCAGCGCCCGCGCCGGGTCCGCATGCCGGGGTTCGTCACGGACGAGGACATCGGCCTCGGGGACGCCGTCAAGCGTGTGACGAGCACGATGGGGATCAGCAGGCCCTGCGGCGGCTGTGATCGGCGGGCGGCCGCGCTCAACCGTTGGGTGGTGTTGTCGACGGGGCGTGGCCACCAGGGGTGACCGGGCCCCGGAGCGTGAGGAGTCACCCATGGACCTACCCATGGACCAATCGATGGAGCAGGAGCAGGAGCAGGAGCAGGAGCAGGAGCAGGAGCGGGAGCGGGAGCAGGAGCAGCGCGAGCAGCAGGAACGCCCCGGGCCGGTGGACGAGCGGCTGCCGGGAGAGGTCGAACGGGGCGCATGGCCCGACCGGCTCGAACCTGCCGCCCCGACCGGCCCCGCGCCGGGCTGCGGCTGCGGAGTCCAGCCGGGTGGTCCCGCGGACGGCGGTGGCGGGTCCGCCAACAACTACGTGTACGTCCTCGGCCAGATCGACTTCCGGATCCCGAGCCTCGCGGTCGAGAAGGAGATCGCCCAGGCGGTGGCCCGGTTCGAGAGTACGGACATGACGGACCGCCAAGTCGTCCGGGCGGTGATCGCACAGCCGGAGAACCGCTATCTCGCACGTCAGTTGTGCTACGTACTGAGTGTCCAGGGGCTGGAGACCTACATCCTCCGGCCGCGGGACCCGGTGGAGTTCGACCGGCTGATCGAGGCCGTCCGCCCGGAGCCCAAGGCCACGGACATGGACGTGGTCATCGGACGCCGGGGGACCCTCGCCCCGCCCGCCCTCTGCAACGGCCTGACCATCCCGGTCGTGAGCTACGAGCAGGTCTACTCCTTCGGCGCCGAGGAACTGGTGGCGGCGATCGACAAGCCCAAGAGGATGAGCGACAAGCAGTTCGAGGCCGCCTCCAACGAACTGCTGCGCAGGATCATGCAGTTGGGGGACAACGCGGGTGACACCGACGAGCACCGCGCCATCAACTACCTCGCGGTCCGCTATCCGCGCATCTACGAGAAGACCGTGGAGGCCTTCGCCGCGGACTCCGCGCTGACGGGAGTCAGCTTCCGCAACTCCCGGCTGAGCGGCGCCCGCAGGATCATCGACGTCGTGTTCTCCTTCACGGGCCGCCAGACGGACATGACCGAGAAGTTCTTCGTCCGGGTGGACGTGACCGAACCGTTCCCGTTCCTGGCGACCAAGCTCTCCCCCTACTACGACCGTTGACCCGCGCCGGTCCGGCGCGGAACGAAGGAGCGAAGGAACGAAGGAGGTGTGTGAGATGGGTGTTCCGGGTTTCACCGCCGAATCGGCGGTCTACCGGACGAGCGGGCACTACCGGGTGCGGCGCAGTGGCGGCGCGACCGGCCGCCGGCAGTCCATCACGCCGCAGGACGATTCCCACGGGTACTGCAGCATGGTCGAATGCCCGGCCATTTGCTCCAGGTACTGCAATGCCAACCCGTACGGCTTCGCGTGCAAGAAGTGCCTGAAGGACTGCCGGGCGGGCTGCATCCCCGATTCCGACGGCTACCGCTGACGACGCCCCGCGGCTGACGACACGACGAGGACGGCACCATGGCGGCACCGCTGGAGCAGGTCGGGCTCGCGCCCCTGATGGCGCGCACCGCCGGCCGGCCGGAGGTCGTCGTCGGGCTGATCGACGGCTTCGTCGCCCTCGACCACCCGGAACTCGCCGGCAGGCGCCTGTGGCTCCTGCCCGGAGGCGTCCGGGGCGGGTGCAGCCGTACGGCCGGCGACGCGTCCTGCCGCCACGGCACCTTCGTCGCCGGACTCCTCGGCGCCGGCCGGGCGTCCGTGCCGCCCGGCATCTGCCCGGACTGCACGTTCCTGGTACGCCCGCTGTTCACGGCCGACCACCCCGCCGCCCGCCTCGCGCCGGCCGCGCGCCCCGAGGACCTGGCGGCCGCCATCGTGGAGACCGTCGACGCGGGCGCCCGGGTGCTGAACCTGAGCGTCGCGCCGGAGCGGCCTTCGAGTACGGGACACCGGGAGCTGGAGTGGGCCCTCGACCACGCGGCGAACCGCGGCGTGATCACGGTCGTGGCCGCCGGGAACCAGGGCGCGGTCGGGACCTCCGTCATCACCCGGCACCCGTGGACCGTCCCGGTGGTCGCGTACGACGGGCGGGGGCTGCCGATGGAGCTGTCCAACCTGGGGGGATCGATCGGCCTACGAGGAATCGGCGCGCCGGGCGAACGCATCGCGGGCCTCGGCGTCGGCGGCCGCCCGCTGGTGCTCACGGGTACGAGCGCGGCCGCCCCGTTCGTGGCGGGCGCCGTCGCCCTCCTGCTGTCCGAGTTCCCCGCGGCCTCACCGGCCGAGGTGCGCTCGGCCGTCCTGCGCACCGGCTCAGTGAAGCGCCGGACGGTGGTTCCGCCCCTGCTGGACGCCTGGGGCGCGTACACCACGCTCGTCCGGAGCGGCCGGACCGCCCGTCAAGCCGTGCGCCCGGAGGTGGGGCGTCACTCCCAATAGCCGCTCCCCGGCGCGGCCGCGGGCGCGGTCCCGCCGCCGGGCCCAGGAACAGGCCCAGGTCCGGGCTCGGGCTCGGGCCCGGTGCGGGGCCTCGGTGCGGGCTCGGGCGGGTCCTGTGTCAGGCCCAGGCCGCGCCTGCGCAGCAGGACCAGGTCGGCCGCGCTCAGCCCGATCACCGTCACGAGGCCGGCGATGGCCAGCGGGTCGCCGAGGTTGTCCGGGGTGGCGATGACACCGCCGACGAACCGGTCGGTCACGACCGCCGCCACCGCCACGAACGGGGCCGCCAGCGCGGGGAGCGCGGGATGCGCGTTGGCCGCGTTGAAGACCGTACCGGCGACGCGCCACCACTCGGCCGCGCCCCAGGGATCGGAGCCCGCCTCCAGCAGGAGGTTGACGTCGTGGACCGCCCGGTAGGGCATGCCCGCGGCCTCGAACTGGAAGGCGGGGTAGCGTGCGGCGCCCGCGAGGTCCGTCAGCCGGATCAGCCGTTCGTCGTCGGGCTCCCCGCCGAGGTCCATCAGCCGGTCCGCGTCCAGGGACGGCTCGCGCAGCAGCCGGTCGCGTACGGGGCCGAGGACCGGGCCGACCATGGGGTTGCGGTCGACGACGAGCAGACACAGGTCGGACCAGCCGAACCCCGGAGGGCCGGGCGGCTCCTGGGGGCCGTCCCAGAAGCGCCCGCCTTCGCCGTACCGGCCGCGCAGCTGCGCGGCCTCGTCCTCCGGCAGGCTCAACAGTACGGTTTTCACGACGTGCCGGGCGAGCTCGTCGGCGGCCCGCGTCCCGGGGTCGAGGGCGCGCAGCGCGGCCAGTTCGGCGCCCAGCAGGGCGGTGGCCGCCTGATCGAGCAGCGGAGCCAGGCGCTGCCAGGCGGCGGCGAAAACGGACAGGGCCACGAACGGGTTCACAGGGACCCTCCGGGCAGGCGCAGGCGGTCTCCGGTGAGCGCTTCGGCGATGCTGTGGGCCACGCTGATCCGGCGCGTCACCAGGTGCACGGCGACGTCCCGCCGCGGGTGCGCGCAGAGCGCCGCGCCGAGCGCGCTCGCGGCGGCCGCGGGAGGCAGCCCGCCCCGGCCGGCTCCGATCAGCGGGAAGCACACGGAGCGCAGCGGGCGGACGCCCGACGCGGACCGCCCGGCCTCCCCTTCCTCCCCGGATCCGGCGGACTCCTCGGCCATCAGGTCGAGGACGCGCCTCGCGGCGGTGGCGATGTCCTGGGCCTGTACGCCGTAGTCGTTGGTGCCGGCGCGCGGTACGGCGACGGCCGCGTGGTAAATGCGCCGGATGCCGCGCGCGATCAGGGCTCCGGAGCCGGTGGCGGCGACGGTTCCGGGGTGCACCGGCCGGCGGATCGCCCCGTACCGCTCGCGCCAGGCCCGGAGTTCGTCGTACAGCGGGTCCTCCACGACGTCACCCGCGGCGTCCCGGCGGGCGGCCGCGCGGCGCAGGGCGGCCGCCACGGATCCCTTGTGCATGGGCGGCAGTTCCAGATGGACGTTGGACGGGGAGACGACGACGTCCACACCGGTCAGCTCCGCGACGGACCGGATGTGCAGCGTGACGTCCAGCGGCCGGCCCTGGTCGCGGCAGTGCAGGACGTGCTGCCGCAGCCGGGGCGGGAGCGCCGCTTCCGGCTCGCGGACGGCCGGCCCCGCCGGCTCCTTCGACGCGGCCAGCCGGCAGATCTGCTGGGCAACCTGCTTGAGCACCTCGATCTCCTGCTTCTTGCGGAAACGCTCGTTGCTGAGGCGGTACACCTCGGCGGCCCGCCGCCGCCGTTCGTACGGGGGCGCGTCGCGCAGGTCCGGGGTGAGGCCCAGGGTGAGCGTCGCGGCCGCGTACAGGTCCCCGTCGAGCCCGGACACGGCACGCAGCAGCAGTTGCTCGACCGCGAGCGGCACCGGACCGGGCGCGAGGCCGGGCTGGGCGACGGTTACGGAGGTCAACAGCGGGAACTGCGCCTCGTCGAGCCCGACTACTCCGACCCGCCGTACCGCACGTAACTCCACTGTGATTGACGGGACGTCATATTCTTGGATCTCCTGTGCCATGGCCCAAGAATCGGGCCGCGTGATCACGCCCGCAAGCGTTCTGACGCCCGTGGCCATGCGCACACACTAAGCCCGCCGGTCAGGTGCCCCCAGGGTCCCGCCCGGTCGCTTCCCGGTCGGATTCCGGTCGCTCCCACGGCGCTTGGTGCGCCTGCTCCCGACGGCGCCCCGGCCCCGGCGGCCCCGCCGGGCAGACATCCCGAGTCCGCATTCAGTAGCATCGCCGTGAACGCGGGTGTGCGGGTGGACGGCCCGTCTCCCGGCGGCGGTGCAGTCGTGACCCCGAGACCCGCATGCGTCCGCAGCCCGGCTCCTGGGGTCCCGGCCCTCGTTGCAATCCCGGGCCGGGGTCCTGGCATCCCGATCTCACGGCCAGCATGTGGCACCGGATCCTGGACGCCCAGGAGTTCCGCTTCGCCACCGAGCGCCTCATCGCCATCGCGATGGCACCCGTAGTGCCGCAGTCCGTCCCGGGCGGTCGGGACGGACGCCCCATGCGTGCGGGACGGGTGAAGGGCGAGGGTGGGGCAACAGCGCGGATACGCCGCGCTCCATCAGACGGTGAGGCATCAACGCATGTCCGGATTACGCACCTCCGCTCTGGCCGGGACAGTTGCCGCGGCGGCCCTGTTGACCCTGGTGGCGCCTTCGGGGGCCGCCGTCGCCGCGACCGGCCGCAGCAGCAGCGGTGAGAAGCACTGCACGGTACGGCCGAACCAGCGGGAGGCCGCATGCTTCGACACCTTCCCGCAGGCGATAGCGCACGCGACGAACGGTGCCGTACGCCTCCCGGCCGGAGCGAGGACGGTGACGCAGCAGCAGCTCGACGCGGGGATGGCCGCCACCGGCTTCCGGGTGAACGGGGCGAACGGGGCGAACGGGGCGAACGGGGCGACGGTCATCGCCGTCATCTACAACGACTCGAACTTCGGGGGACACTCGTTCACCTTCGTCAAGGACCACGGCTGCGACGGTGACTGGGGGACCGTCGAGTTCGAGGAGGGCAACCTCCGGTACTTCAACGACAACACCGGCTTCAACTGGGGCGACGAGATCGGCTCGGCCCAGGAGTACGCGGGCTGCCACGGCATCTACTACGAGCACAGCTGGTTCAACACGCGAAAGTCCGGCCGCACCGTCGAAGGCGTGTGGAGCGGAGGCTGGATGGACGACGAGGCGTCCTCCATCCGCTGGGTCTGATTCCCGGGCGGCGGGCTGCCGGATCAGGCGGCCCGCCGCAGTGGGTGGCCGCAGTGGGTGGCCGCGTTCCACACCCCCTGCGCGTGGTCAGGGTCCGCCGCCCAGGCCCGACTGGCGGGCCCGCACGATGGCCTCCGCCCGCGTCGCCGCCTGAAGCTTCGCCAGGATGTTGGACAGGTGGTTGCGGACCGTCTTCGGGCTCAGTGTCAGACGGCGCGAGATCGCGAGGTTGTCCAGCCCGCGGGCCACCAGGTCCAGCACCTCCCGCTCCCGCGAGGTCAGCTCCGGCAGCGGCACCGGCCCGCCCCCCGCCGCCGCGTGGCCCAGCAGGTACTCCATCGCCCGGCTCGCCACCGCGGGGCCCAGGATCACCTCCCCGTTGGCGACGGCCCGCACCGCCCGCTCGATCTCTTCCGGTGCCGCGCCCTTCAGGAGGTACCCCCGCGCTCCCGCCCGCATGGACGCGAAGACCGAATCGTCGTCGTCCAGCATCGTCACCACCAGAACCGCCGCCGACGGGCACAGCCGCAGGATCTCGCGTGTCGCGTCCACCCCCGACAAGGCCGCGTCGCCCAGGTGCAGGTCCATCACCACCACGTCCGGGGCAAGGGCGACGGCGGCCGCCACCGCCGCCTCCACCGAGGGCGCCTCCCCCACGACCTCCACCCCCGCCAGCGAACCCAGCAGCGCCGACATCCCCATCCGGAAGACGGGGTGGTCGTCCACGACCAGCACCCTGAGCACGTTCAGCACGGGAGCCTCAGTTCGAGGCGGGTGCCCCGGCCGGACTCGCCAGGGGACCAGGTGGCCGTGCCGCCGACGCCCTCGGCCCGTTCGCGGATCGAGACTGTGCCGACCCCGCGCGGGACATCCGCGGCGATGCCCCGTCCGTCGTCCTGCACCGATACGGTCAACAGCTGGTCTATGGTGGACAGTTCGACCGCGCACAGGCGGGCCTGTGCGTGCCGGGACACATTGCGGATGGCCTCCGCCACGATCGCGTACACCGCCCCCGCGACTTCCGGCGGCGTGCCGTCGACCCCGTCGCCCTCCGCCCGTACTACCACCGTCAGCCCGTCGGCCTCGTACCGCATCACCAGTTCCCGCAGTGCTGGTACGAGGCCCAGCTCGGCCAACACCGGCGGGACCAGCCCCCGTGCGAGCACCCGGACCTCCTCCACTCGCGCGTCGACCTCGCCCCGCAACCGGCCCAGCAGCTCCTCCGCCCGGTCCGCGCTCTCCGGCAGCAGATTGCGGGCGGCGGACAGCCCGAGCCCTATGCCGGCCAGAGCCGGGCCGATCTCGTCGTGCAACTCCCGCCGCAGCACCCGCCGTTCGTCGTCCCGGGCCGCCGCCAGCCGCCCGCGCGACTCCCGCAGCGCCCGCGTGACGGCGGCCAGCTGTACGGCGGTGGCCACCAGAGGCGCCATCTCGGCGAGGGCCGCGCGGGCCCGCCGGTCGAGGCGCTCACCGGGGCGCGGGGTCACCAGCAGCACCCCGACGGGTTCCCCCCGTACGACCAGCGGCACCTCCGCGGCATCCGTCGCCGAGGCCTCCCGTGCCTCGCTCGCGTCGAGGATCCGTACGGATCCCAGGTTGAAGGAGGCCGCGATGGAGTCCGCCATCCCCGCGAGCGATTGCTCCGGGGTTCCCGCGCTCCCGAGATGTCGCCCGACACGGCTGAGCGCGGGCGCGGAGGCCTCCCCGTACACGAGCCGGTCCACGCGCCGCTGCAGCCAGCTGCGGGCGGGCTGGATCCCGGCGGCGGTGGCGGCGGTGGCCAGCACCCGCGCCAGGGCGTCGTCGCCAGGGAGTGCGAGCCCGAGGAGCGCGACGGTGGCGAAGTAGCCCGCCACCAGCATTCCCGTGAGGAGTGTCCACACCAGGGTCCGGCTGACGGCCAGGTCGATGCCGAACATGCGCCGGCGCAACACCGTGACCAGGATGGCGGCCGGGAAGAAGGCCTGCGAGGCCAGGTGCAGGAACGGGACGAAGAGGGTGGTGACATGGTTGGGTCCGTCCTCGGCCCATATGAGCAGGGGGACGAACGTCGAGGAGATCAGCGCGACACCGATGGCGAGCCAGCCGAGGCCGCGCGCGGCCGGGTCCCGGTACCGGCGCCAAGCCGCCTGCCCGGCGGCGGCGAAGCCGAGCACCACGACCACCAGCTCGATCCACCGGGCGACCGGCTCCGCGAGGCGCGCCCAGGCCTCGCTGCGGATCCCGAACGGCGAGAACGACTCGCCCGAGGCGGGCCACGGCCAGGGATCGGCGAGCCGGACGGCGAGGGTGGCGGCGATGGCGGCCACTCCGGCTCCGATGGCGGCGCGGGCGGACCGCGGTGGGCTCTCCGCGGTAAGCAGATACGGTACGACGAGCATCAGGGCCAGGGTGCCGGGCACCCAGGCCGTGCCCTGCAGAATCGCCCAGCCGGGCGGCACGTCGTCCGGCGACGGCGCGGCCAGGACGCTCAGTTGCGCGACGACGGCGGCGACGCCGGTGCCCACCGCCGTCAGCGCGACGAGCCAGCCCACCGGATGCAGGCGGCGGCTCAGGACGACGGCCGCGACGAGCCCGTACACGAGTGCGTTGGCGGTGTCGACGATGAAGAACCCCTGGTCGCTGTTCCAGGGCGCCCCCGCCACGACGGCGAGGGCGATCCCGGCGACCGCGAGCCCCCAGGTCGACACGAGTACGGCGGCGGCCACCCCCCGATGGCCGCCGCCGCTTCTCCGTTGCTTGTGATCCGCTACCTCAAGATCCCCCAAGTCCCCCATGCCATAAGGGTCTCAAGGCGGCGCGCCCCTGTCACAGGGTCAGGCCGGGACACGCCGACCAAACGCGAACGCGGCACCGAGGACGAGCAGGTACGGTACGCCGACCATCAGTGCCATGTACTGGAACGGGGTCAGCTGCGTGACGGCGAGCAGCAGTCCGAAGACCACGCTCACCACACCGATCCAGCGCCCGACGGCCCCCTGCCGGAAGGCGGCCACGGCCAGGGCCGCGGCGGTGAGCAGCAGCCCGGACCAGAGCCAGCCGTAGGTGCCGAGCTGCCCCAGCGAGGACATGATGGTGTCCGGATCGCCCTTGGCCCGCATCCGGATCTGGTGGAAGGCCTCGGTTCCCATCCCGCAGCCGGCCAGGCTCATCACGCCGGTGAGCAGCATCCCGGTGAACGCGGTCATCGGCACCAGGCTCCCGGCCGGGCACTGCCGCTCCAGCCGCCGTTTGAGCCCGGCCCCGAAGACGACCGCTCCGAAGGCGGCCAGTGTGAACGCCAGTTGCGTGGCGAAAGCCCACCACATGGTCGTGTCGTCCAACCGGGCCACCATCGTGGCGTTGTCGCTGAGATCCGTCTCCTCGAAGGGCCACAGCGGCCCCGATGCGACGATCACCCCGAGCCCGGCGAGGGCGGTCACGATCCCGCCCCACCCCCAAACGCGTCCGTCTTCCCCCGTACCGGCCATGCCGTCCCCCTGCAGTGCTGAGCGGGAGCCCTTCCCCCGCCCCACCACAGTTCCGCGCCCGCTGTCCCGAACGCATGGGCCCGGCGTCCCGATGCCTCGGGATCTTCGTCCCGCCACGTCGCGATGAGAACCCCGCCCTGAGGCCCCGCCGATCGGCGAATGTTGGCCGATTCGCGCTCTGTTTGGCGCCTGCTGCCAGATGATGGGCTATGCGTTGTGTCGGGGATCATCGCGGCGGCTGTCGCCGTCCTGGGAACGCTGCTCGGTGCGGTCATCGCGCACCGCTACCAGCTGAAGACGGTTACCCTGTCCGCAGCCCACGCCGACCGCGAGCGAAACCACCAGCGCCTCCTTGACGCGTGCGCCGGCTTCATCGGCCTCGCGGAGGACTACCGGCGCGCACAGTACGACCGATGGACAAGCCAGCACACGGCAGCCGAATCAGAGGCGGCCCTCGCGGCACGGGCCGAGTCGTACCGGCTCTACGTCGAGGTCCGCAGTAGCGCCTTCCGGCTCCGCCTCGTCGCCCTCGCCCGCATGCGCAACACCTCGCCGAGCAGGCTGCTGAGATCCAGGCGAAGACCCGGGAGATCTTCTTCGCTGCCGATAAAGCCGACATGCTCCTCCGAGGCGAGACAGCGGAGCATGCCTGCGAAGCCTTCGTGATTCGTGCTAGAGAGGTGCTTTACGGCCCTCCCCGCTAGGGCTTGTCTTTGGTTGGGATCACGAAGGAGGAGCGGAGGCTGCGGATCCAGAAGACCGCTGCACGTAAACGCCCTGGTGGTGGGTACGGACGTTCTAGCACTGCTCGAATCGGGCGCGGCGTGCGATGGGGGTGAATCCGAGGCTCTGGAAGAGTGCGGTGGACGCCGGGTTGTTGACGTTGACGTCCAGGAAGACCTCGGTGTCGCCGTACCCTCGCAGGTGGTTGAGGGCGGTGGTGGCGAGTGCTCGTGCGAGGCCGCGTCGGCGCCATTGCGGTACGGCGCCGACCTGGATCAGGAAGCCTTCTTCACAGGTCACGAAACCTATGGGTGCGCCGTTGGCCGTGCGGGCCACGAGGGAGCACTGGGGCAGGAAGGTGTCGCCCACCGTCCAGTCGACCCACTGGTCTCGTGTCCAGTCGGGGAAGCCGGGGCGGTCCGCGAAGGATGCGCGGTAGGCCTGGTGGAAGGCGCCCTGCGTGGCGTCCGTCCATTGCTCTGCGTGAACGGTTGCGGGAAGGGGGCTTGGCGGAAGGGGAGCCGTCATGTCGCGGCGGTGGATGTCCTCGGCGAACGCCTGCCGGAATCCTCGCGAGCGGAAGAGTGCGGAGGCCTGCGGGGTCAGCGACTCGGTCTCCAACTGCACGCGTCCCGAGCAGCTGTAGGTCTCAGCTGCCAGGTCGAGGAGGTCGTCGAGGAGTCGGGCCCCGAGGCCGCGTCCACGGTGGGCGGGATCGACGAGCCCCGTCACCACGCAGGCGTCCGGCGAGGTGCGCAGTGCTCCGCAGGCGAGAAGGCGGCGGTCGGTGAAGGCGCCGACGGCTGTCACGCCGGTACCGGTGTATCGGCGTTCCAGGAAGGATGGGTTTGTGGTGGCTTGGAGGCCGCCGTCGGATCCCAGGCACCTCTTGGCGAGGTCGACGATCTCGGGCATGTCCCGCTGGGACAGCGGGGTCCAGTCAGTCCGTTGAGCCACCACCATCGCCTCCTCCACGTTGAGGGGATCGTACGTGCGTGGAGACCGCGCGGCCGCACTTTCGCAGCGCGCCGTACGACGAGCGGGCCGCCGAAGTAGCCACGGACGATGTGCGGTTGTCGCTGGCGTCTGCGGAAGAAGCGGCGTGTCTCGGCGGCGAGTTCGGCAGAGCCCGGGGCCGAGGCGGCTGCGTGTGGGTTGAGGAGGCGATTCACGGGCCTGTCCTACGTGTCACCTCTGGGTCTGCTGCCAGACGGAGGTGAGTGCCGCGACGGGGTCGCCGTCGGCCGGTGCCGCCGGCCACCAGTCGCCGTCGTCATCCTGGAGGTAGGGGTACCAGCGGGTGTCGGGGCCCAGGCGCAGCTGGATGCCGTGGCCGGTGAGCGTGAGGCGGTTGCGCCAGGCCCTGAGGGCGACCGGGGTGGTGGTCATTTCGGTGAGGGCCTCGGTCAGGGCGCTGCGGGCGGCTGTCATCGCCGTCGGGTCAGGGGCGTGGGGCTGTTCGGCGACGGTGATGCCTGGCGGGCCGCCATACCGCCAGGCGCGGGCGAGGCGGGCGAACGCGGTTGGTCTGGCACCGGTGTTCTGGATGAGGTGGTGGAACCACTCGGGTCCGCAGTCGCTCGCGGCGATCCGTGCCGCGTCCTCGCGCTGGGTCAGGTACAGGCTGGTGGTGTCGCCCGTGAGTAGCCGGGCAGCGCGTGCGGCGGTGTCCGTCATGAGGCGTTCGAGGTCCGCGGTGGACAGACCGGTGCTGGGTGGCGGGGTGGTGGGCAGCGCGGCGGTGTGGGAGGCCGGTTCGGGGGGTTCTGGAAGGGGTGGAGTGTCTTTGGCCAGGGCGGCCCAGGCCGCGTAGGCGCCGGCGGCCGGGAGGCCGGCTGGCGCAGGTGGCATGGAAGCCGCCTGGGTGGCCGTACGACGGGCCCGCAGCTGGGCGAGGACTTCCTCCCGTCCGCGGCCGCGCAGGGCGAACACGACGAAGGGGTCGGCGTCGATGGTGGAGGCGATGGCGTAGCAGAGCGCGGCGGCGTGTTTGCAGGGGTAGCCCCAGTCGGGGCAGGAGCATTCGGGGTCGAGTTCGGTGGGCTGCGGGAGCAGGGGGACGCCGGCGTGGCGGGCGTCGTCGACGAGTTCGGCGGGCATTTCGCCGTCGAGGAGTGCGGCGAGATGCCCGGCCCGGGCCGCGATGGTGTCGAGGAGGGTGTCCCACTGGGCGTCGGTGAGGACGGGCACGTGGACCGCGGAGCGGTAGGGGCGGGGTCTGCTGCCCTGGACGGCGGCTTTGACCTGGCCGGGGGCGACGGTGACGGGGCCGACCATGCCCTGGCGGGCGTAGGTGCGTCCGCGGGACAGGCGTCCCGAGTCCAGGGTGGAGTCCTCCAGGGCCGTTACCCATGCCTGGCCCCACCAGGTTGCGGCGAAGGCATGCCTGCCGCGGCCGGGCGTGCGGCGTGGGCCGGGGATCGAGGGGGTCATGACTGCCTTCCCAGGGCGACGAGTTCGGCGAGGTCGGCGTCGGATAGTTCGGTGAGTGCGGTCTCGCCGGAGCCGACCACGGCGTCGGCGAGCGCGCGCTTGGATTCCAGCAGCTTCGCCACCTTGTCCTCCACGGTTCCCTCCGAGAGGAGTTTGTGCACCTGTACGGGCTTGTCCTGGCCGATGCGGTAGGCACGGTCGGTGGCCTGGTCCTCGACCGCCGGGTTCCACCAGCGGTCGTAGTGCACGACGTGGGTTGCGCGGGTGAGGTTGAGGCCGGTGCCCGCGGCCTTCAGGGAGAGCAGGAACACCGGCGCCTCGCCGCGCTGGAAACGATCGACCATCTCCTCGCGCGCGGTGACGGGGGTGCCGCCGTGCAGGAAGAGGGTGGGGACGCCTCGTTCTGCGAGGTGCTTCCCCAGCAATGTCGCCATCTGCCGGTACTGGGTGAAGACCAGCACCGACTCGCCTTCGGCGGTGATCGTGTCGACCAGCTCGTCGAGCAGGTCGAGCTTGCCGGAACGGCCGTGCAACGGTGTGGATTGGCGCAGGTACTGGGCTGGGTGGTTGCAGATCTGCTTCAGCGCGGTGAGGAGCTTCAGGATCAGGCCGCGGCGGGCGATGCCGTCCGCTTCGGCGATGTCCGCCATGGCTTCGCGGACCACCGCCTCGTACAGACTCGCCTGCTCGGCGGTCAGTGGTACCACGCGGTCGGTTTCGGTCTTGGCGGGCAGTTCGGGCGCGATGCCCGGGTCGCACTTCCTGCGGCGCAGCAGGAAGGGACGCACGAGACGGGACAAGCGCTCAGCGGCCTGTGGGTCCTCACCCGACTCGATCGCGCGGGCGTGGCGGTCGCGGAAGACGGCGAGCGGTCCGAGGAGTCCGGGGGTGGTCCAGTCGAGGAGCGCCCACAGTTCGGAGAGGTTGTTCTCCACGGGGGTGCCGGTGAGGGCGACGCGGGCGCGGGCGGGTAGGGCACGCAGTTCGCGGGCGGTGACGGCGTAGGGGTTCTTGACGTGCTGGGCCTCGTCGGCGGCGATCAGCGACCAGGCGTTCTCGGCGAGGGTCTCCCGGTCGCGGCGCAGCACGCCGTAGGTGACCAGGACGATCTCGTCGTCGGCCAGGTCCTTGAGGTGGCGGTCGCCGCCGTGGTAGCGGCGCACCGGCGTGGTCGGCGCGAATCGGGCCGCCTCGCGCTGCCAGTTGCCCAGCAGGGAGGCGGGGCAGACGACGAGCGTGGGGCCCGCGGTGGCGGGGTCGGTCTGGCGGTGCAGGTGCAGAGCGAGCAGGGTGATGGTCTTGCCCAGGCCCATGTCGTCGGCGAGACAGCCGCCGAGACCGAGCTCGCACATCTCGGCCAGCCAGGCGAGGCCCCGTTTCTGGTAGTCGCGCAAGGTGGCTTTGAGCGCGGCAGGCTGGGCGGCGGGGGTGCGGGATCCGGGGTCGTGGATACGGGCGACGAGGTCTCCGAGCGCACCGACTGCCGTGCAGCGAAAAGTCTCTCCGTCCCGCTCTGCTTCGCCGGTCAGCGCGGCGCCCAGTGCCTCCATGGGAGTGAGCGGTTCCATCCGGCGGCGCTTGGCGCGGGCCACCAGCTTCGGGTCGGCGATCACCCACTGGTCGCGCAGCCGGACGAGGGGGCGGCGCGTCTCTGCGAGGGCGTCCATCTCGGCCTCGGTGAGCGGGTCTCCGCCGAGTGAGAGCTGCCAGCGGAAGTCGAGGAGGGTGTCGGCGTCGAGCATGCCGCCCGCGCTGGAGCCGGGCGCGGTGCGTTGCCCGATCTCCGCGGTCGCGGTAAGTGCCTTGACGAGCTCGCGCGGCCAGTGCACGTCGACACCGGCGGCGCGCAGCGTGTCGGTGGCGTCGCCCAGCAGGTCAAAGGCTTCGTCGTCGGTCAGCCGCAGCTGGTCGGGAGCGGGGTCCTTCAGCAGCCGGTCGAGCGGTGGCCAGACGTGGGCGCCGCGGCGCAGTGCGAGCAGCGTCTCGGTTTCGGCGCGCGGGCCGAGCAGGCGCTCGGTCTCGGTCGGCTCGCTCCACAGCTGTGCGGCCTCCACGACGAGCGCCGGATCCGCAGCGGTGTGCAGCTGGAGGACGGCCCGGAACTGCCGGCGGCGTCCCTCGGGTACGTCGTCCCACGGCGAGCGGAGCGGCCGGGGTACGGACCAGGGCGTCGGCGACCGCGTCGCAGAACCGGCGTACCAGCGGGGCCGGTTCGGCGATCCGCAGCGGGGCGGGACCCGGCTCCGGCAGGCAGTGGCCGTGGGGCGGGAAGGCGGCGGCGAGGGCGTCCAGCGTCCGACGCTGGGCGGCGGTGAAGGGGCCCGCCTGCCAGGTGTCGTAGCCGCCGGGGGTGAGGGCCGGGTAGAGACGGCCGTCGGCGAGCAGCCGGAGCGCGAATCGGGCGGCGGCCTGCCAGGCGGCGGCGGACGGGTGTGGCGGCTGTGCCCCGGACAGCGCGGCAACAGCAAGGGCGACGGGCAGCGCGTAACCCACCACCCTGCGCCGTCTGACCGAGCGGCCGTGCGGCAGCACGAGCTCCGCGGCCTCGGTCTCGACGCTTGCGGGTGCCGTGCCCTCGGCGGCTGCCCCGGCGGGCTGCCAGAGCAGCAACCGGCCGAGGCGGGCAGGCTCGCCGGGCAGGAATACCGCCGCCCAGCCGCCGTCGAGCAGACCCCGCGCCCAGGCAGCCGACTCCGGTGCGGCCAATGGCGGCACGCTCCTCGTGCCCGTGGCCGCGCCCTGCTCGTGTACGAGGACTCGTGCCACTCTCTTTCGCCTCACCGTCGTCCAGGCGGTCTTCACCGCGTCTTCGTCCACCAGCAGGTTCCGACCTGCCGTCACCTGCGGGAGTGGGCCTTGTTCGCCGCGGTGCGCATGCGCTTGGCCAGCCGCTTGTCGACGCCGCGCAGGCCCTCGCCCAGTTCGGCGAGCACGTGGGCGGTGGCTGGGTGCTCCACTCGCCACAGCTCGTCCACCCGCTGTTCCAGCGCCTCCGGCCCCGCGTTCCAGTTCTCCAGGAAGCCCCGGGTCAGTTCCTCACTCTCCTGAGCACCGGCGAGGATCGACAGTCCGTCGATGAGCAGCCACAGTCCGGCCTCCTCCGCCCGAGCCGGGTCCACGAGTGCTTCCGCCCCATGGCGTGCGCCCAGGGCCGTGGTGGCCACCTGGCGGCACCCCTCGGCGTCGGAGTCCGCTGCCTTGCGCAGCACGCGCAGTGCCCGGGGGTCGTCGAGGCCGGCCAGCACCAGTTGGGCCACGGCGCGCTTCGCCGCCGCCTCGGAACCGTCTCCCGCGCATGCGTCGAGCAGCCCTACGGCGGCATCCGTCGCCGAACGGTGTGCCAGCCACCCGTCGACCTCCCGGCGCATCTCCTCGGGGGAGTAGCCGAGGAGCCCTTGGAGCAGAGTTTCGGCGTCCGCTTCGGCGTACTCACCGAGCAGCGGCGCGGGCACACCGCACTCCATCAGGTACGCGCGGAGCCCGTAGCGGCCGAGTGGGGTGAGCCGCATGCGGTGCCCGTACTTGTCGTCCGACGACCGGTCCGACGCCGCCGTCGAGGTTCCCGAACGGCCGCCCGGCTCCTCTCCGGCCATGGCGTAGAGGAGTGTGCGCAGAGTCTCCTCGGCCGAATCGCCGCCGTCACCGGGCTCGTACTCCACCACGCCAAGCGGGGCGAGCCCTTCCCCGAGCTCCCGGAAGGACGCCGCGAACAGCGCCTGGAAGAGATCGAACTCCCGCCCGCTCTCACCCGCCTCGCGGGCCTTCGCACGCAGGCCGTCGACATCCACCCAGGCATCGTCCGGGGCTTCGTACAGCAGGCCGACCAGTCCGTCTGCAATCTCGGCCGTCAGCTCGCCCAGCTCACCGTGCCACCCGTCCAGCACCCCCGTCTCGCCGATCTCCTCCAGCAGGTCGCCCGTCGTGGCGGTCCAGAACTCCAGGAGGCCCTCACCGGTGAAGTCGGTTGCCGCGCCACCCCACGCGCGGCCCCCACTGATCGTGATCAACCCGCCGTCCACGGCGAGCCACCACGGATCATCGAGAACGGCCACGTCCTTGGCGCTGCGCAGCGACTTCAACGCACGAGCCCGCGCGACGGCATCGGCATACGGCGAGTCACCGCCGGCCAGCTTCCACAGCTGGAGCTCCTCGACCGCCTCACGGGCGAGCGCGGGCCGCAGCACCCGGCCGGCGGTGACCTGCCGTCCCTCGCGGCACCAAGCGGCGAGCCGCAGCGCAGCGTCGAAGAGCGGAACACCCCGCACGGCAGCGACAAGGTCCTCCCGCGGAGCCAGGACCACCGGGCGCAGCACAGGCACATCCTCGGCCGGTCCGTCGGCTCCGGCATCGACCGGATCGCCCACCCCGCAGTGCCCGCACGTACACAACGCCACGTCCTCGGCAGTCAGCCGACGGACACTGCTGTGCCCGGGCCGGTCACCGGTCGGCGGCTTCGCCTTGCCGGACACCGTGTCCGGCGTCAGCTGGGCCAGCCGCGCGGTGATCCCGTCCCGGTCGAAGGCCGCCGGGTCGTAACCGGCCGCCCGCAGCTCGGCGACAAGCTCGCCGTACGAGCCATCCCCGGCCCCGTCCGGGGTCTCGAGGAACTCCAGCACCTCGACCAGACCCCACACGCCGCCGATGTCCTCGGCCGGAACATCGGCACGACGCCCGCCGACGCAGCGCACCGTCCGCTCCGCGCCGGCCTGGCGCGGCAGCGTCTTCTCCAGCGTGATCCCGTGCTCCCAGTTGTCGCCGAAGTCGTAGACGTAGCGCAGCCGTACTCCCTCCTCGGCCAGCACGTCGCCGAGCGCGGTAGCGTCCTCGTCGCCGAAGCCGGGATCGATACCGGTGAGTCGGGCCGCGTCGCCGTACCCCCGGCCGAACTCGTCGGTGAAGAGGTGCAGATGGCCACCGTGCCATCCGAAGGAGGCCTGGATCGCGTCGTGCAGCGTCCCGAGCGAGGTGTCGGACGGCAGCACGAGGCGCCGCCACAGGGGCGGTCTCGTGCCGTGCAGCACGATCTTCAGCTGGAGATCGGACGGGGCCGTCTTCCCGTCTCGCCGCATCTGCTGCTCCTACCGCACCGGGGCCACTCGAACGGCTCCATCATGGCGCTGCCCGTCTGCCCGGCTCAAACCAGGTCGTGGCGGCCAGCGTCCTTCTGGGCATACACGGCCCTGATGCCGCCCGAGGCGGATATTCTCTGCCCTCGCGACCTCTCGCGGGGCGGCACAGGCGCTCGGGAGCGCATGGCCCTGCCGGCAACGGCCGTCGCAGCCCTCGACATGTGCGGACGCGGCGTGATGGTGCCGGGGTTCGTAGCCCGTCCGGATTCGATCAGTCGATGTCCGGATCACCGGACTCTTCGAGGAGTCGGGCCGCGAGGTCGTCGGCCCACTCCACGGCCCAGGAGCGGAGAGCCGTGATGGTGGCATCGTCGAGGCCGTAGGCGGCGAAGGCTTCGTCATCGGTCCACTCGGCGCCGGTGAGGTTCGCCTGGAGGTCCTCGCGTTCGAAGCGGCCGCGGGCGTGGCGGCGGCCGAACTCCTCGAGCTCGGAGTTTGCCCAGCGGCGGGAGGCGGCGAACACGTCGATCAGGTCGCGGGGCGCCCCGCGGTCGGCAAGGGCTCGGACCTTGGTCCCGATCACGTCCTCCTCCGCGAGGACGGGCCCGTACGGGCTCTGGGCGACGGGCCGCCAGAAGATCTCCTTGAGGATGTCGACTTCGCAGTCCTGCCCGGTGACTGGGTCGGTCACGGTGAAGCGGGCGGACAACGGGGCAGTCTCCAGCGCCTGCACTTTCCAGCCCCGCGCCTCCAGGCCGTGGCAGAGTGCGGTCGCGATGTCGGCCATGGGCGCCGGGTTCTCGGTGGCGACATCGAGGTCCTGGCTGGGACGGTTCACGAGGCGGTGCGCCCTCACGGCATACCCGCCGGTGAGGACCAAGGGATACGGTGAGCCGAGGGCCATCACATCCGCCAGGAGCCGCCTGTGCAGCTCCGGCATGTCTGTCACGCGGCTGCCCGGGTGCGAGCGGCGAGCTGGGGGAAGGCGTCCTCCCACACGGTGCGCACGGTGCGCCCGACGAGGGTACGCAGCACGGGCCACAGCTGGAGGAGCAGATCCCGGTTGAGATACCGGGGCAGGTCGTCGTGCAGGCCCTCGTGCAGGACGGTGCGGTAAAGGCCCATGCGCTGGCGAGGTTTGCCCAGGTCGTATGAGGTCATCCCGGACCAGGCCAGGTGCAGCGGCAGCTCTACGACACCGCGCGTCGGCCCGTGCAGCTCGTCCAGCGACTCCGGCAGACGGTTCCGAAACTTCTCCCGGTACAGCGCGAGGTCCTCGGCGTCCGCGCCCGAGAGGTCCTTCGGCGCGGGTGCGAGGTGCTGCGGGCTGGAAGACATGCCTCCATTATGGCGTCCGCAGTAGCGGTGCGGGCCATGATGCGCGAGACCGCGCCCGGAGTGAGCAGCGCAGGACCGGCGGCAGTGGCTCTGCTACGGAGGCGATGTCACTCTCTGTGATTCACGGCTGGGGCGGCAAGAGCGACCAGCGAGCTGCTGGGCAGCAGGCGGGAAAGGGACGGAACCGGAGGCGTTGGAGCTATGTCGTCAGCCGATTCTCCCCGGATCCTCCCCAGCGTTCGAGAACCTTCAAAAGGCCAGGTCAGAGGCCTTCCGGCGCGAGGGTGAGGAGATCACCCGCATCACTTCTCCCCGGGCACTCCCCAGAGTCCTGGATGGGCGGTTCGTCCGGGAGGTGCAGGTGTAATCCGTGTGCGCTGCACGAGTGGGGCCGGTCGCCTCCTAGAGCCAGTCCCGTCGCTTGAAGACTACGTACAAACTGACGCAAACGATCCCCATCAAGCCGACCGCGAAGGGGTATCCGAAGCTCCAACCCAGCTCCGGCATGGAGTCGAAGTTCATGCCGTAGATGGTTCCGACGAGTGTGGGTGCAAACAGGATGGCGGCCCACGAGGAGATCTTCTTGATCTCCTCGTTCTGTTCGAAGCCCGCTTCGGCCAGGGCGCGCATTTCTGCGTTCTGTTGTTGGGAGACCAGGGTGGCGTTGACCGTCAGGATTTCCGTCAGGGCCTGGCGGAAGCCGTCTACGCGTTCGCTGGTGTGGGTTACGTGGTCGGCCACGTCGCGGAGGTAGCGCTGGAGTTCCTCGTCCGTGCCGTACTTGGCGAAGCCGGCCATCAGGGCGTGGAGCATGCCGACCAGGGGGCGGGTGGCGCGCTGGAACTCGACCATTTCGCGGGAGAGTTCGTAGATGCGGCGGGAGACCTCCGGGTCGCCGCGGAAGACCTCCGTCTCGATCTCGTCCATGTCGTTCTGGACGCCCTCGACGACCGGGGCGTAGCCGTCGACCACCGCGTCGAGGATCGCGTAGAGGGCGGCCTCCGGGCCGAGGGAGAGCAGTTCCGGGGTTTCCTCCATGCGGCGGCGGACCGCCGAGAGGTCCGGGGCGGCGCCGTGGCGGACCGTGATCAGGAAGTCCGGGCCCACGAAGACGTGGAGTTCGCCGAAGTCGACCTCCTCCAGCGCGTCGAGGTAGCGGGCCGCGCGCAGTACGACGAAGAGGGTGTCGCCGTAGCGCTCCAGCTTGGGGCGCTGGTGGGCCTCCAGGGCGTCCTCTACGGCGAGTTCGTGGAGGTTGAACTCGGCTGCCAGGGAGAGCAGTTCGGACTCCGTGGGGCGGTGCAGCCCGATCCAGGCCATGCCGTCGGGCTGTTCGCGCAGCTGCCGGAAGGTGTCGGCGAGGGTCGCGGGGGAGGCGATGCGGCGGCCGTCGCGGTAGACGGCTGAGTCGATCACGCTGCGGTGGTTCGCGGGGGCGGGGGCCTGCGGCGCGGACTGTGCGGCCCTCGGGGGCGCGGCCGGGGGCTTCGCGGGCGGGGCGGCGGGGCGGCGCCATCCCGTGCGCTTCTCGGGCGGCGGGGGACGGCGGTCTGGACGCTCCGACATCGCAGGTCAGCTCCCGGGCGGGCGAACGTATGTTTACGGGCAAGGTGCAGGATATATGGATGAAAGCATCGGTACGGCAGCTCTCCGTCCCGGGGGCTTTCGAGTTGCGGACAGCGGGTGTCCGCAAGGGCGGATAGTTTGCTGTCATGGCCTCCAGGACGACGCACCCCGTACTCGACACCCGCTCGCTGAACCGTGCCACGCTCGCCCGCCAGCTGCTCCTCAGCCGCGCCGAGCTCTCCGCGCGGGACGCCGTCGAGCACCTCCTCGGCCTCCAGGCGCAGAACGTGAAGCCGCCCTATTTCCAGTTGCACGCCCGCCTCGCCGGATTCCGCCCGGCCGAGCTGGCCGGACTGATGGAGTCCCGCCAGGTGGTCCGCATGGTCACCATGCGCTCCACCATCCACACGCACACCGCCGAGGACGCGCTCACGCTGCGCCCGCTCGTACAGCCCGCCCGCGACCGGGAGGTCAACTACTTCCGCAAGGGCCTCGTCGGAGTGGACCTGGGCCGGCTCGCCAAGACCGCGCGGGCCTTCGTCGAGGCCGAGCCGCGCACCATGGGGGAGATCCGCGAGGAGCTCCTCAAGCAGTGGCCCGACGCGGACCCGCAGTCGCTGGCCGTCGCCGCGCGCTGCCGGCTCCCGCTCGTCCAGGTCACGCCCCGCGGAGTGTGGGGGCGCAGCGGGCAGGTCCGGCTCACCACCCTCGACACCTGGCTGGGCGAGGCGGGCGCCGGGCGCGACGCCCCTACCGGCTCCGGCGTCGACGAGGTCGTCCTGCGCTACCTCGGCGCTTTCGGCCCCGCCTCCGTCAAGGACATGCAGACCTGGGCCGGGCTGACCAGGCTCCGCGAGGCCTTCGAGCGGCTGCGCCCCCGGCTCGCGGTCTTCCAGGACGAGAACGGGGTCGAGCTCTTCGACCTGCCCGACGCGCCCCGCCCCGACGCCGACACGCCCGCGCCGCCGCGCTTCCTCCCGGAGTTCGACAACCTGCTGCTCTCGCACACCGACCGCACCCGGGTGCTCGCCCCCGAGCACAAGGGCCGTAGCTGGCGCGGCAACCAGGCCTTCTGCACCCTGCTCGTCGACGGGTTCCTCGCCGGGCTGTGGAAGCCGGACGGGTCAGGCCTCACCGTGGAGCTGTTCGGTACGGCCTCCAAGGCGCAGCGGGACGAGATCGTCGCGGAAGGGGAGTCGCTGCTCGCCGCGATGACCGAGGCGGGAGCCGAAGGCGGACCTGGCAACCCCGCCTCCGTGCGCTTCGGGTCAATCCACGACTGACCCCCGCGCCGCGTGCCAGACTCCCCACCACGTGATGTAGTCGTCCCGATACAGGAGAGAGCTATGCGGGTTCCCATGACTGTCGCGGACTTCCTCGACCGGGCGGAGCTGGGGTTCTCCTCCGCCGCCGGCGTGGTCGACGAGCCGGATCAGCCGGGCCCGCCCGTGCCCGTGTCGACGTACGGGCGACTCGGCGAGCGGGTACGGGCCTGGCAGGCGGGGTTCGATGCGCTCGGTGTCGGTGAGGGCGAGCGGGTGGCGGTGGTCAGCCACAACTCGGCGCGTCTGCTGGAGCTGTTGTTCGCGGTCCCGATGAGCGGCCGCATCTGCGTACCCGTCAACTTCCGCCTCAAGCCGGAGGAGATCGACTACGTCGTCCGGCAGAGCGGGGCATCGGTGCTGCTGGTCGACACGGAGCTGAACGAGGCTCTGGCCGGGGTGAAGGCACGCCACCGGTTCGTGCTCGGCGAGCAGACCGACGCCGAGCTGATGCGGTTCGGCGTCGAGCCGCGCCCGTGGTCGAACCCGGACGAGGACGCCACCGCGACCGTCAACTACACGTCGGGCACCACCGCCAGGCCCAAGGGGGTGCAGTTGACCCACCGCAACATCTGGGTCAACGGGCTGACCTTCGGGCTGCACACCCGCGTGTGGGAACGCGACGTCTACATGCACACGCTGCCGATGTTCCACTGCAACGGCTGGGGGATGCCGTACGTGATGGCCGGACTCGGCGTGAAGCAGGTGGTGTTGCGCAAGGTCGACGGCGCCGAGATCCTGCGCCGGGTCGAGGAACACGGTGTCACGCTCATGTGCGGCGCGCCCGCCGTGTGGAACGCGGTCCTCGACGCGGCGGCGACCTGGGAGGGCGAGATCCCGGGCCGCGACCGCGTACGGGTCGTCTGCGCCGGGGCGCCCCCGCCGACCAGGATGATCCAGCGGATGGACGAGGAACTGGGCTGGGAGTTCACCCAGATCTACGGCCTGACCGAGACCTCGCCGCTGCTCACCTTCAACCGCTGCCGGGCCGAGGACGCACGGCTGCCGGCCGCGGAGCGGGCGCGCAAGCTGTCCCGGGCGGGGCTGCCCGCGCTCGGTGTGAAGCTGCGCGTATCCGGCTCCGGCGAGGTCCTGGCCAGGTCGAACGTCGTGCTCGACGGATACTGGGACAAGCCGGAGGAGACGGAGGCAGCGTTGGCGGAGGGCTGGTTCCACACCGGCGACGGCGGCACCGTCGACGAGGCCGACGGGCACCTGACGATCTCCGACCGGAAGAAGGACGTGATCATCACCGGGGGCGAGAACGTCTCGTCGATCGAGGTGGAGGACACGATCTTCAGCCACCCGGCTGTCGCCGAGGTCGCGGTGATCGGCGTGCCGCACGAGAAGTGGGGCGAGACGATCAAGGCCCTCGTGGTCCTCGCCGAAGGGGCGACGGCGCAGGAGGCCGACATCATCGCCCACTGCAAGCAGCGGATGGCCGGCTACAAGGCGCCCACGACCGTCGAGTTCCGCGACGCCATCCCGCGCACGGCCACGGGCAAGATCCAGAAGTTCAAGCTCCGGCAGCCGTACTGGGCCGGCCTGGAGCGCGAGATCAACTGATCGGCCGACGGAATGGAACGGCGGTCCACCGAGTGGTGGTGGCCCGCCGTTCCCGTCATGCCGTTCCCGTCCTGCCGTTCCCGTCCCGCGCCCGGTCAGCCGGCTGTCGTGGCCGTCTCGCGCTGCGCCGCCGGCGCCTGGAGCGCGCCCTTGATCGCCTGGAGGAACTGCACGGCCTCCCGGCCGTTGACGACCCGGTGGTCGAAGGCGAGCCCCACGTGCACGTACCGGGCGGCGAAGACGCTGCCGTCCGCGGCCAGTTCGAGGCCGGTCTGTACGCCGCCCAGCGAGACCATGCACGTCTGGCCGGGGAAGACGATGGGCTGGGTCAGCAGCACGTCCTCGTCGTTGTTGAGCGACAAGGTGATGGCCGCGCCCATGAGTTCGCTGCCGCGGAAGTCCCCGCGCAGCGCCGAGAAGCGGAAGTCCTCCAGCTGCTCGGCGACTTCGACCTCGGAGAGCCGGTCCGCATCCCGTACGACCGGAATGTAGAGCCCCTTGCCCAGGTCGACCGTCACCCCCACGTGGGACTGCTCCGCGAGCAGTACGTACCCGTCCTCGTGGTAGGTGGCGAAGAAGGCCGGGAAGGACTCGCGCAGGGAGGCGAGCCGGTTGATCAGCAGTGCGGGCAGGCCGACCATCGTCCCCGAGGCGGCCGAGAGCTCCCTGGCCGCGGCCTCGGCGGCGTCGACCCTGATCCGTACGACGGTGAAGGACGCGGGGACGGTACGGTGCGACTCCGTGACCACCGCGCCGATGGCCCGCTGGTGCTGGCTCAACTCAAGCCGGTTGCCCGGGACTTCAGTGGCCGATACCGCCGCCGCGCGCCGCTCCGCGAGGGCCTCGATGTCCGAGCCCTTGATGATCCGCTTGCCGAGGGAGCGCAGCTCCTCCTCCGTGATGCCGGACTCGGCGGCCCGGGCGCGTGCCGACGCGGTGAGCACGAAGTCCGTGCCCTCGCCGAGAGCCTCGGCACGGGCCCCGGAGCCGGCCCCGGAGCCGGAGTCGCCGCCGGAGCCGCTGCCCGCGGCCAGGAAGGCGTCGCGGGCCGCCGCATCGGCGAAGATCCGGCCGATCACGGCGCCCGGCGCCACCTGCTCCCCGGCCCCGACCGCGTGGTGCAGCACCCCGTCGTGCTCGCTGACCAGGTCCTCGGCGGCCTTGGAGGTCTCCAGCGTGACGAGGTCCTCGTCCTTCGCCACGGTGGCGCCGTCCTCGGCGAGCCACTCCACCAGGTCGTACTGGGCGTCGTTGTTGTTCAGCTTGGGAACGGTGATCTCGATCATTGAGCCAGCTCTTTCAGGGCCACACCCAGGGACTCGCTGCTCACCAGGACGTCGCGCTCCAGGTGGAGCGCCGTCGGGATGACCGAATCCGCGGAATGGACAAGACGGACGGGGGCGCGGAGGCTGTCCCAGAGGTGCGAGTACAGCTGGTGGGCGACTTCGGCGCCCCAACTGCCGCCGGGCGGGGCGTCCTCCACCACGCAGACGCGGCCGGCACGCGCGACGGGCTCCGCCAACAGCCGTGCGTCGAAGGGGTACAGCGCCGAAGGTACGTAGATCTCGCAGGCGATCTCGTGCTCCAGGAACAGCTCGCGTGCCGCCTCGACGGCCCGGTGCGCGAGACCGCCCGGCGCCACGACGACGAGTTCCGGGTCGGTGTCCTCGATGAACAGCCGCGCCACGGGGAAGGGGTCCTCGCCGGTGAACTCCAGTGAGAACAGGTCCCCGACGGGGCCGCCCTGGTGCCGGCGCTCGGTGTAGAGCACCTTGTCCTCGAAGAAGATGCAGGGCTTGCCCAGTTCGACCATTCCCCGCATGACCGTCGCGTTGTCATGGAAGGGCGACAGCTCGAACAGGTGCAGGTCCGGCACGCCGAGGAAGTGCTTCTGGGGGCTCTGGCTGTGCGTCGGGCCGTATCCGCGCCGGCCGCCGACCGGGCAGCGTACGACCAGGTGCATCGGGTGGGCCGCGCCGTACATGGAGACGGACTTGGCGGAGAAGTTCACGATCTGGTCGAACGCCAGCGTGATGAAGTCACCGAACATCATCTCGGCGATCGGCTTGTTCCCCGTGAGGGCAAGGCCGTTGGCGATGCCGAGGATGGCGTTCTCGCTGATGGGCGTGGTCAGCACCCGGTCCTGGAAGCGGTCCGAGAGCCCCTTGGTGATGTTGAAGGCGCCGCCGTACGGGTCGAGGACGTCCTCGCCGATCAGGTAGACGTCCTCGTGGGACGCCATCACCTGGTGCAGGGCCTGGTTCAGGTTCTCGCCCACGCGCTCGTTGCGCTTCATGCGGTCTCTCCAGCCACCAGCGGACGCGCCAGGACATCGGCGGCCACCCGGGCGATCAGTTCTCGTTGCTCTCGGTCGTGGCGGTCGAAGCGCTCGGGGTCCTCCGCGCGCAGCGCGCCGTACCAGTCGCGCGCCCGTGCCGACTCGATGTCCCGCTCGGGGCGGGTGTCGTCGCCCTTGCTGTGCGGGCCGAGCCGTACCGTGTCGAACTCGACGACGAGCGGCTGGTGTTGGTGGCGCACCCGGTCGATGAGGGGAGCCAGCTCGGCGCGGATGCGGCGTACGTCGTTGCCCGTCACCCGGTGGTGGTCGACGTCGAAGGCGCGGGCACGGCCCGCGATCGTGCCGGCCATGTTGACGCTGTTCGGCGTGGTCTGGGAGATGCCGTTGTTCTCGACCACCACGAGCAGGGGGAGCTCCCACAGCCGCGCGATGTTCAGGGCCTCGTACACCGAGCCCTCGCCCCAGGTCCCGTCACCGATGTAGACGACGGCGATGTGGGGCAGGCCGGCCCGCTTGAAGTGCAGTGCCGCTCCGGCGGCGACCGGCAGGCTCTCGCCCTGGATGCCGGTGGACAGGTAGCTGTCGCGGAAGATGTGCTGGCTGCCGCCGACTCCTCCGCAGACGGCGCCCTCGCGCCCGGTGATCTCGGCGAGCAGCCCGGCGGGGTCGGCGAAGCGGGCGAGGTAGTGGCCGTGCCCGCGGTGGTTGCTGAAGACGAAGTCGCCGGCGGCCAGCATCGGGTCGAGGGAGACCGGTACGTACTCCTGGCCGAGGCAGGTGTGGGTCGTACCGTTGAGCTTCCCTTCCGCGAACAGGTCGAGCAGCTTCCACTCGAAGTGCCGGATCATCAGCAGGGAGGCGAGGTCGCCGTCCCCGAGGGGATCCGGCGCCACACCCGGGGGGGCCATGGGGGCCGGCTCGGTGAGCGTCACGCCGCCACTCCCTTGCTCAGCAGCACCTCGCGCACGGCGCCCACCGACTTCATGGCACGAAGGTCCTGGCGCGTGAAGTTGACCTTGTACTGATCTTCGAGGGTGACGATCAGCTGCATCTGCTTCAGGCTGTCCCAGCGGTCGTCGCGCGCGGGGCCAAGGCTGTCGTCGACCTCCCCCAGGGGTATGGCGAGCACATCCGAGATGACCGCTTCAAGCTTCATATGGCAAGCACTCCAGAGATTGCGATGGCAACCGAGTCTCTCGGGCCGACCACCACTAAATCCAACCTTCGCGAAGGTTTCAAATGAGATCGGGAATCTCGATGGAAGGCTCTCCGGCCACCCGCCGTGCGGTCCTCGGCGGGTGGGTCGGGTCGTCGGGCCGTGTGCCAGGTAGGCCGTACGCCGGGTAGTGCGTCAGGCCGTACGCAGGGTAGGCCGTGCGTCAGGCCGTGACTCCGGCGAAGACGATGTCCCGGAGCTCGGCGTAGCGCTCCATCAGGTCGGCCCGGCCGGTGAGCACGTCGGAGATGTGCTGGGTGCCGAAGAAGGCGGCGACGATCACGCGGGCGAGCGCGGCGGGGGAGGTGCCCGGGCGGAGCTGGCCGGCGTCGAGCGCCGCTGAGGCCAGCGTGGTCATCAGCTCCTGCCAGCCCACGTACGGCTGGGGGAGGTCCGCCTTGATGAGCGAACGCTCGATCTGCAGCCGGGCGCCGGCCTGGACCATCGTGTCGTCGCGGAAGAGCTCGGCGGTGCGGTCGAGCACGGTCAGCATGATGTCCAGCGGCGAGCGCTCGGACTCCTGCACTTCGGTCACCAGGGGTGCCCAGCGGGCGTAGTGCTCCTCGACCACGGCGACGGCGAGGGCCTCCTTGTTGGCGAAGTGGAAGTAGACGGCGCCCTTGGTCAGCCCCGTCCGGGTGGCGACGTGCTGCAGCGTCACCACCGGGTAGCCCTTCTCCTTGAACTCCTCGGCGGCGGCCCACAGGATCTGCTCCCTGGTCCGTCGGGCGCGCTCTTGCTTCAGCTCGCGCCCCGCGTGCTGCCGGGTCGAGCCGATGCTGGTCGTGGTGTCGCTGGTGCTCATGGCATGTCCCCGCTGATCTCTGGTGTCCCTGCTGCCGACCCCCCGGTATGGCAGTTTCCGGAAACTTTCAAGGGTTGCAATATACCTTCCGGCAGGTTTATTTTCGATCCGATAATCGGACGCACGTTGCCGAGGATCGATCTATCGGGGGGTTCTGTCTTGTTGTCCAGTCCTTCACTCGCGCCCGGCCCGGTCTCCCGCGCCGACGTGCCGCGCATGCCCCGGCAGTTGTCGTCGGGGTCCGCGGCCCGCGACGGCGCCCTGTCCTTCGACCGGACGGTCCCGCGTTCCCTGGTCCACCGCGCCTCGGTGGCCGAGGTCTTCCTCACCGACGGACGCCGTGGCGAGGACAACCGGGTGCGCATCGCCGCGCAGTGGCCCCGTCAGCACGCGCTCTACCAGCCGGACGCCGAGGGCAGCAGCGATCCGCTGCTGCTGGTGGAGACCGTGCGGCAGGCGGCGATCTACACCGCGCACCGCTTCTACGAGGTCCCGCTGACGCACAGCTTCATCTTCCGCGACCTGGACTTCCACATCGTGGACCCCGGCGCGCTGGTGGTGGGCGGCGAGCCCCTCCAGCTCGTGCTCGACGGCCGGTTCGTCCCGGACGCCCACCCGTCCGGGAACCGGATCGGGGCGCGCTTCGAAGCGTGGGTGGAGTCGGGCGGCCGCCGCTGCGCCCGGGTGTCGGTACGCCTGCTGGCGGTCGGCGCCGAGTTGTACGGGCTGCTGCGCAACCGTCGTGCCCCGGCGCCCGCCGGGGCGGGGGTGGTGGTCGGCCCGTTCGATGGGGAGCCCCGCATGCTCGACGCCGCCGAGGCCGGGCGGCAGCGGCAGGAGAACGTCCTGCTGTCCGTCGACCGGACGGGGACGGCCGCTCCGGGGCGGTACCTGATGCACGTGGACGGCGACCACCCGGGCTACTTCGAGCATTCCTGCGATCACGTTCCCGGCATGGCGCTCGTCGAGGCGTTCCGCCAGGCGGGCTGCCACCAGGTCGGTCACGTCGGCCGGGTCGGGCGGGATGCGGCGGAGGGAGGGTCCGGTCAGCGGCCCGCGGCCTGGTCGCTCGCCTTCTCGGAGGTGCGTTTCGACACGTTCGGCGAGCTGCGCGAGCCTACCATGATCAAGGTCGTCGACGGCGTGTCGGCCCTGCCGACCACGGGGCGGCACGGGCTGCGCCGCATCCAACTGGCGGCCGTTCAGGGGGAGCGCACGATCGCGCGCTGCACGGCCCTCTACCGTCCCCGTGTTCCCGTGGCGCCGGTGGGGGAGGGGAACTCGTGGAACTCCAGCATCTCCGGGCCTTCCGCGAAGTAGCGCGGGAGCTGAGCTTCACCCAGGCGGCGAAGAACCTGCACTGCGCGCAGTCCACGGTCACCGGCCAGATCAAGCTCCTGGAGCAGGCCCTCGGCGTGGAGCTCTTCCACCGGCGGGGCCGGCTCCCGGTCGAACTCACCGCGGCGGGAGCGCTGTTGCAGCCCCGCGCGGAGCAGATCCTGTGTGCCGTGGAAACCGCGGTCAGCGAGGTCCGTTCGAGCCGGCCGCCGACGCGGCAGGGCCGGACGGCCGGGACCCGGCTCCGCCCGCTGATGCGGGTCTAGGGGGTGTCTGGCGGATCAGGGCCGGGCCCGGCCCCGATCCGCCCCACACCCCCAGGGCCGGCGTCCCCGCACCCCGCCCCGCCAG
>NZ_JBFBBA010000039.1:3641-79006 GCF_040682455.1 Streptomyces sp. NPDC051183 | reverse complement strand
TCCGTCCGCTCCCGCCGACCCGCCCCCACCCCCCCGCTCGGCCCCCCCGCCCTGGGGGCTCAGGGCGGCCCCGGGCCGGGCGCGGCCCCTCCTCCGCCAGACACCCCCTAGTGCTGTGGCCGACACGGTGAACCTTCCCGACCACAGCACCAGACGACGGGCCCGGCCGCGCCCGCGGCCAGGGCGGCCTCCCCGTGGCTCACCGTCTCCCACGCCACGAACAGGTCGTCCGTCCCCGCCGGCCGCGTCTTCTCGACCAGCTCGCGGGTGTACGGGAGTTCCGCGCCCGTCCGCACGGGTGGCGGAAGACCACGTCGGCCGCGGTGGTGGCCCGGGCCCGGCCGTCGGGCACCGCACAGGCTGCGAGGAGCAGGCCTACCGCGAGGAGCGCGCCGAGGAGTCCGAGACCGAGTCGCTTCGATGCGTTCTTGGCTGACACCCCATCACGCCTGCCCCGCGCCCCGCCGGCCCCACCGCCGATCGGGCCCTTCGGCCTGCGGGCCCGCCCGAACGGCAGGCCTCAGGCGGGGACGAAGGCGCAGCGGCGCATGACGTCGTCGAGGGAGAGTCCGAGGGCCTCGGCGAGGGCGGCGACGGTGAAGAAGGCGGGGGTGGGCGCCCGGCCGGTCTCGATCTTGCGCAGGGTCTCGGCGGAGAGCCCGGCGCCGGCCGCGACCTCGACCATGCTGCGGGCGCCGCGGGCCTCGCGGAGCAGGGCGCCGAGCCGCTCGCCGCGCTCGCGCTCTTCGGGGGTGAGGGGGGTACGGACCATGCCGCCATCCTACCCCCTCCCCCAATAACTATCCCGGTAAAGTTATACCGGTATAGTTATTGGAATGGTGGAACTGAAGACAGAACAGTCGATCGAAGAGATGCGCGCCGCCGGCCGGGTGGTCGCCCGCGCCCTGGCCGCCGTACGGGAGAGCGCGCGGGTCGGGGTCTCCCTGCTGGAGCTCGACGCGGCGGCCCGTGCCGTCCTGCGCGAGGCCGGCGCCTCCTCCCCCTTCCTCGGATACCGGCCGGAGTTCGCGCCGGTGCCCTTCCCCGCGGTGATCTGCGCCTCGGTCAACGACGCGATCGTGCACGGCATCCCCGGCGCATACCGGCTGCGCGACGGCGACCTCGTCAGCATCGACATCGGGGCGGAGCTGAACGGCTGGGTCGGCGACGCCGCCGTCAGCTTCACCGTCGGCCGGCCCAGCCCGGCGGACCTGCGGCTGATCGGCACCGCCGAGGCGGCCCTCGCCGCCGGCATCGCCGCCGCCGTGCCCGGCAACCGCATCGGCGACATCGCCCACGCCGTCGGCACCGTCTGCCGCGCCGCCGGATACGGCATCCCGGACGGCTTCGGCGGCCACGGCATCGGCCGCACCATGCACGAGGACCCGGGCGTCCCCAACGAGGGCCCGCCGGGACGCGGCATGAAGCTGCGCCCCGGCATGGTCCTGGCGATCGAGCCGATGCTGATCGCGGGCGGCACCGACGACTACGCCTGCGACCCCGACGGCTGGACCCTGCGCACCACCGACGGCACCCGCGCCGCCCACGCGGAACACACGGTGGCCATCACCCCGAAGGGCCCCCGCATCCTCACCGCCCTCTAGTACCGGCCGTCAGTACCTGCCGTGCGGGTGGACCACCATGGCCGAGCCGCCGCCGCGGCGGGTGGGTTCGGCGGCGGCGAGCCAGCGGCCGTCCGGCAGGCGCTGGACACCGGTGGCCGCGCCGATCTCCGGGTTCTGGCGGAAGCCCTGGCCGAGGGCCTCCAGTTCGGCCCGGAGCGGGCTGTTCCACAGGCCCGGCTCCAGCTCGGTCGTCGTCTGGTTGCGCTGGCTGGCCCGCGGCGCGGCGATGGCGTCGCCCAGCGGAAGGCCCCGGTCCAGGTGCCCGAGCAGGGTCTGGAGCACGGTGGTGATGATGGTGGCGCCGCCCGGGGAGCCCACCGCGAGGACCGGCCGCCCGTCCTCCAGCACGATGGTCGGGGACATCGACGAGCGCGGCCGCTTGCCCGGGCCGGGCAGGTTCGGGTCCGGTACGCCGGGGGCGGCCGGGGCGAAGGAGAAGTCGGTCAGCTCGTTGTTGAGCAGGAAGCCGCGGCCCGGGACGGTGATCGCGCTGCCGCCGGTGGACTCGATGGTCAGGGTGTACGAGACCACGTTGCCCCAGCGGTCGGCCACCGTCAGGTGCGTGGTGTTCTCCCCCTCGTACGTGGTCGGGGCCGCCTGCCCGGTGTTCCCGCAGGGCACCGGCTCGCGCGGATTGCCCGGCGCCAGCGGGCTGGTCAGCGCCCGGGCCGGGTCGATGAGGCACCCGCGCGTGTCGGCGTACCGCTGGGAGAGCAGCTCCCGGGTCGGGACGGACTCGGCCGCCGGGTCGCCGACCCAGCGGCCGCGGTCGGCGAAGGAGATCCGCGAGGCCTCGATGAAGCGGTGCAGGTACTGCGTCTCGGACAGCTTCGAGACGTCGGTGCGCTCCAGGATGTTCAGCGCCTCGCCGACGGTGGTGCCGCCGGAGGAGGAGGGCGCCATGCTGTAGACGTCCAGGCCGCGATAGCTCACCCGGGTCGGGGCCTGCCGCTTGGTCCCGTACGTACGCAGGTCCTCGGCGGTCAGGTCGCCGGGGCGCACGTTCCGGGTGGCCGCCGGGTTCACCGGGGGTTTGCGGACGGCGCCGACGATGTCCTCGGCGATCGGCCCGCGGTAGATCGCGGCCGGTCCCTTGCGGCCGATCTCGGCGTAAGTGGCGGCGAGGTCGGGGTTCTTGAAGGTGGAGCCGACGACGGGGAGGGCGCCGCCCGGCAGGAACAGCTGCGCCGTGGCCGGGAAGTCCTTGAACCGGTCCTGGTTGAGCTCCGTCTGGGCCCGGAAGGTGCTGTCGACGGTGAATCCGTCGCGCGCCAGCTTCTCGGCGGGCTTCAGGAGCGTGCGCAGCGGGCGTGTGCCCCAGGAGTCGAGTGCGCTCTGCCAGGTGGCCGGGGTGCCGGGGACGCCGACGGCGCGGCCACTGGTCTGGCCCTCGGCGAACGGGATGGGGACGCCGTTCTCCTGGAAGAGGGTGGCCGTGGCCGTCGCGGGCGCGGTCTCCCGGCCGTCGATGGTCTGTACGCGGCGGGACTTGGCGTCGTAGTAAACGAAGTAGCCGCCCCCGCCGATCCCGGCGGAGTAGGGCTCGGTGACGCCGAGCGCGGCCGCCGTCGCGACGGCGGCGTCCACGGCGTTGCCACCCGAGCGCAGCACGGCGATGCCGGCCGCGCTGGCGTCGGCGTCGACGCTGGCGACGGCCCCGCCGTGGCCGACGGCGACCGGGACCTTGGCGGGGGCGGGGGCCGCCTGGGGCGGGGCCGCCGCACCGGTGGCGACGAGCGCGGCGGCGAGCGCGAGCAGGGGTAACGTGCGGGCGGCGGGACGGTGCATCCGGACCTCCAGTCGCGGCCTGCCGGACCGTGCGTCAGGCCTAGGCTCGGCACTGTAACTTCCGTGCACCCCCCGCGTCAGGAGCACCTGCTCCGGGCTACCATCCGGGCCATGAACGACGACGTGCGCAACATCGTGCTCGGGGTGGTGGCGACGGCCGTCAGCGGTGGTTTCGGGTGGTTCACGCGGACGTACCTGTGGCGCCGCGCGCTGCGCCGCAAGCAGGCCTTCTTCGGGCTGCCGACCGGGTCCGACTGCCTGTTCGTGGTCAACCGCCAGATGGGCGGGACCGATTCCTCCTTGCACCGCAACGACGCCTTCGCGCTGCTGGAGATATCCGCCCTGATCAAGGACTGCGGGGCGAACGTCCAGATCGTCACGCACGACACGGCCCGCCAGGGCTTCGGCGAGCGGGCCGAGTTCTGTGTCGGCGGGCCCGTTTCCAACGCCCGTACGACGGCGCACCTGATGTCCATGCTGCCGGGGGTGCGGGTCGACGTCTCGTCCGAGCCGGGTCCGGACCGCGGGTCGATCGGCGTCGGCGGGGAGACGTACCGCTGGGAGAAGGGCACGGTCGAGTACGTGCTGCTGGCCCGGTTGACGGCGGGTCCGCGGACCCGGCCGGTGTTCCTGCTGTCGGGGCAGACCGCCAACAGCAACCAGGCCGCGGCCCGTTACCTGGCGCGGCACCACGAGCAGCTCGCCCGGAAGTACGGCAACGACTCCTTCTGCATCATGCTGAAGGTCGTCAACTCCGATGCCTACGGACCGGACGTGACGGAGCTGGTCGCGGACGTCACGCGGGCGGCCCGGACACCCGCAGCGGCAGCCGTGTGATGCCGTTGATGAAGTTGGAGACCAACCGGCGCGGTTCCCCGGCGAGTTCGGGGACGGGCATGGCGGCGCACCACTCCTCGTAGAGCGTGCGCAGCTGGAGCCGGGCGAAGTGGGCGCCGAGGCAGACGTGCGGGCCGTCGCCGAAGGAGACGTGCGGGTTGGGCGCGCGGCCGAGGTCCAGGCGCCCCGGGTCGGTGAAGACGCGCTCGTCGTGGTTGGCGGAGGCGTGGAAGACCACCACCTTGTCCCCGGCCCGGATCCGCTGCCCGGCCAGCTCGGTGTCGGCGGCCGCGGTGCGGCGGAAGCTGAGCACCGGCGGGTGGACGCGCAGGAGTTCCTCCACGGCCCGGTCCACCGGGGCGCGTCCCCGGGCGAGTTGCCGGTACGCGTCCGGGGTGCGGGCCAGCGCGAGCAGGCCGCCGGGCGCGGCGGAGCGTACGGTGTCGTTGCCCGCGACGGTGAGCAGGAAGAAGAACATCTCCAGCTCGGCCGGCTCCAGCGGGGCGAGCGCGAGGGCGGTCATGACGTCCTCGCCGGGGTGGGCCCGCTTGTACGCGGCCAGTTCCCGGGCGTACCCGAACATCTCGCCGAGCAGGGCCGGGGAGCGCGGGTTGAGCGGTTTCCCGTCGGGGCCGGCCGGCGGGGCCGGGGCGTCCTCGGGGTCCTGGTAGCCGATGACCCGTACCGTCCAGTCGAGCAGCAGCCCGCGGTCGGCGGCCGGGATGCCCAGCAGGTCGGTGAGGTTCAGCAGTGCGTACTCGTCGGTGACGGTGCGCACCAGGTCGGCGGTCCCGCCCTCGGCTCCGTCGCGGGCCGCGCGCAGCAGCGTACGGGCCCGCTCGCGGACCCGGCCGGCGAAGGCGTCCACGCGCGCCGGGGTGAAGGCGCGGGAGACGAGCCGGCGCAGCCGCCCGTGGTCCGCGCCGGCCCCGCCGGGGTCCTGGTTGAGCATGGTGCGCCGCAGGAACGGCAGGTCGGCGGGGTCGGGGTCGCGGATCTGGGTGGCGCCGAGCCAGGAGGAGTACGCGCGGTGGTCGCGCAGGACGCGTACGACGTCGGCGTGCCGGGTGACGGCCCAGAAGCCGGGACCGGCGGGCCAGCCCAGGACCTCGGGTTCGGGCTGCCAGGCCACCGGGCGCGTGTCGCGCAGCAGGCGGTAGCGCGCGTGGGGGACGCCCCCGGCGTAGAGGCGCGGGTCGAAGACGTCGGGGGCGTCGGGGACATCGGAGGCTTCGGAAACTTCGGCGGCGTCCGCGGCGTGGTCCATGGGGCCACGGTGACCGCGCTGTGCCCCGGCGGCAAGACGGCGTGCGGCTCTAGTGCGGTTCTGGTGCCGCGTCGGGCAGCGACGGGCAGCGACGGGCAGCGACGGGCAGCGACGGGCAGCGACGGGCGAACGCTGCCTGACGCGGCACTACCCCTTGAGGTCGCACTGGGCGGGGCCGAGGCTGGTGTCGGTGCCCGTCACGGTGACGGGGCTGATGGTGCCGGGGACCACGGCGAAGGCCAGGGTGCACACCACCTGGCGGCGGGCCAGTTCGGACAGGCGGCTCACGGCGAAGGGGAACCTCGCCGTCACCCCGTCGGTCGGCGAGTACTCGACGGCCAGCTGATCCGGGTTCAGCTCGGCCGGCGTCGGCAGCGCGGTGGTGATGCCCGCCTCGCGCGCCGTGTTGGTGGGGCCGGCCAGCAGGGCCGTCAGGAGCTGGGAGGAGTCCACTCCGGCCAGCAGCGGGTACGGGGCCAGCCGGCTGCCTTCCGCGGAGACGAAGTAGAGGACGGGACCGCTGGTGGCGCCGGGTACCTGCACGGTCGCGGCGTCACCGCTGTCGATCACCCCGGTGGGTTTGATCCCGCAGCCGACCAGCAGCAGCATGCCGGCCAGCGCGGCCGCCGCGGCGGCGGACAACGCCTTCGTCCGGGTCACGCGCCGGCCTCCAGGGGCATGTCGATGGTGAAGACGGCTCCCGCGGCTCCTCCGGCGGCCCCGGCGACCCCCGGGGCGGTGCCGTTGGCCGCACGCAGGGTGCCCCCGTGCAGGCGTACGTTCTCCAGGGTGATGGCGAGCCCGAGGCCGCTGCCGGCGGAGCGGGTGCGGGCCGCGTCGGCCTTGAAGAAGCGGTCGAAGATGTGCGGCAGCACCTCGGGGGCGATGCCGGGCCCGCTGTCGGCCACCTCGACGAGCAGGCGCTCGCCGTCCGGCCGCGGTTCGGTCCGTACGGCGATCCGCACCGGGGCGCTTCCGTGCCGCAGGGCGTTGCCGACGAGGTTGGCGAGGACCACGTCGAAGCGGCGGGGGTCGAGCCGGGCGCGGACCCCGTGCGGCAGGTCGGTGACGACGCGGTCGTCGTCCCAGTGCCGGCGTTCCAGGGTCTTGCCCACGGCCTCGGCGATGTCCACGTCGTCGAGGTTCAGTTCGGCGGCCCGGGCGTCGAAGCGGGAGATCTCCATGAGGTCCTCGACGAGCACGGCGAGTTTGCCGGTCTCGGCGCTGATCAGGCGCAGGGCCTTGGCGGTGTCGGGATCGAGGTGCTCGGCGTCCTCGTCGAGCACCTCGGTGACGGCGAGCATCCCGGCGAGCGGGGTGCGCAGTTCGTGGGAGACGTCGGCGGCGAAGCGGCGGGCCCGGACCTCGGCCTCCCGGAGCTCGCTCACCGACTGTTCGAGGGCGCGGGCCGTCTCGTTGAAGGTGCGGGCGAGTCCGGCGAGTTCGTCGGCGCCCCGGACCTCGATACGGGTGTCGAGGCGGCCCCGGCCCAGCCGCTGGGCGGCCCGGCGCATCTCCCGTACCGGCCGCAGCACGCTGCGCGCGGCCAGCAGGGCCGGGATGACGGCGATGGCGAGGCCGGGTACGGCGCCCTGCTGGGCGGCATCGACCATGGCCTCGACGGTCCGCCTCTCGTCGATCAGCGGCATGCTGGCGAAGAAGACGGCCCCCGTGGGCTCGCTCACTCCCGCGTGGGTGAAGACGGCCGCCACGCCCACGGTGAGGTACGGGGTGCCGCTGCGGTCGTCGACGCGCTGGAAGGCCCCGTGCTGGTTGTTGCGCACCTTCGCGCGGAGTTCGTCGGTGATCACGGTGGAGGTGGGCTGGGCGAAGTTGGAGGAGACCCGCAGGGTGCCGTACTCGGCGAAGACGTTCCACGGGTGGGGTTTGCCCCGCTTCGCGAGGTCGACGACGATCCGCTTCAGCTCCTGCTGGTCGACGGGCAGGTGGATGGCCTGCTGCTCGACCTGGTCGCGCAGGGTGCTGACGGCGGTGTCCTGGCTCTGCCTGAGGACCGCGGTGCGCGCCTGCTGGTAGGTGAGCGCGGCCGTGGTCACGGCGCAGATCGCGGCGACCAGCAGGAAGGCCGCGATCAGCCGGGTGCGCAGGCCCAGGGGGGCTATTCGTCTCACCACGCCTACAGGGGGCCGAAGCGGTAGCCGAAGCCGCGCACGGTCTGGATGTAGCGCGGGCCCGCGTCGGGGTCCTCGATCTTGTGGCGCAGCCGGCGGACGCAGGCGTCCACGAGCCGGGCGTCGGCGTGGTAGCTGTGCTCCCACACGTACTCCAGGAGCTGCTGGCGGGAGAAGACCTGCTCGGGCGAGGCCGACAGGTGCAGCAGGAGCTTGAGCTCGCTGGGGGCCAGCGCGATGCGCTCGCTGTTCTTGGCGACGGTGAGCCCGGAGCGGTCGATGGCGAGTTCGCCGTGGAACTCGACCTCGGGGCGGCCGACCGAGGTGTCGCTGAGGCGGCGCAGCACCGCCTTGATCCGGGCCTCGATGACCTCGGTGCGGGCGGGCTTGACGATGTAGTCGTCGGCGCCGGCCTCCAGGCCGACGACTATGTCGAAGTCGTCGCCGCGCGCGGTCAGCATGATGATCGGTACCTGACTGGTCTCGCGTATTCGGCGGCAGACCTGGACGCCGTTCATGCCCGGCAGCATGAGGTCGAGAAGGACCAGCTCGGGGTGGAAGCCGGCCATCAGGGCGAGTCCGTCCTCACCGGTCTCGGCGGCGCTCACCTCGTGGCCGCGGCGGCGCAGGCCGAGGCCCACCCCCTCCCGGATGGAAGGGTCGTCCTCGATCAGCAGTACGCGTGGCATCCGGTCAGTATCCCAGCATGTTCCGTGGCTCTCCTCAGGCTTACGGCCGGTCTTCGGCGGGCCCCCGGCCCACCCTGCGCCGCAGGGAGTCGAGCAGGTCGGTGATCTCCGTCAGGCGCAGCGGCCCGGCGAGGAGGACGACGACGACCGCGAGGGCGACGGTTCCCGCCCCGACCGCGGCGAAGTTCCCGAATCCGTCGGCGGCGCGCGCCGCGGCGTACCCGGCGGCCGCCGCGGGAACGCAGGCGATCAGCAGCCGGACGTGGGTGCGCAGGGCCGTGGCCCGGCGCTCGGTACGGGTCCCGGTGCGCGGGCCGAGCCGCCGGGCGAGGGCGTACGCGGTCACGGCCGCGCCCGCGAACAGTGCCACGGAGTACGCCGCGGCCATGCCGGTGACCGCCCAGCGCGCGGGCAACAGCAGGTACGCGGCGGCCGAGAGCGCAGTGTTCAGGGCGGCGATGACCAGGTTCAGGAAGAACGGGGTCCGGGTGTCGGACAGCGCGTAGAAGCCGCGCGAGAGGACGTACTGCGCGGAGAAGGCGATCAGGCCGGGCGCGAAGGCGATGAGCATGCCCGCCATGACCTCGATGTCGGCGGCGCCGGTGCGCCCGTACTCGAAGACGCTGCCCATCACCCAGGGGGCGAGGGCGGCGAAGAGCGCGGCGGCGGGGACCACGAGGGCGGCGCTGGAGCGCAGCGCGTACGAGACGTCCCGGCGCAGCGCACCGAGCTCGCCGTCGGCGGCGGCGGCGCTCATCCGCGGCATCAGGGCGGTGACCAGGGAGACGGTGATGATGCCCTGCGGGACGATCCACAGCTGGTAGGCGTTGCTGTAGGCCGTGTAACCGGCGCCGCCCGCGAGGCCCAGTTCGGCGGCGTGCCGTCCGGTGGTGGTGGAGAGCCGGGTGACGACCCAGTAGGCGATCTGGTTGGTGAGGACGAGCATCACCAGCCATCCCGCGTTGCGCAGCGGGCGGCCGAGGCCGCTGCCGCGCCAGTCGAAGCGGGGGCGCCAGCGGAAGCGGGCGGCGCGCAGCGAGGGGATCAGGGCGAGGGCCTGGATGACGATGCCGGCGGTGGTGCCGAGGCCCAGGAGCCGGGTCTCGCCGGCCGTCAGGCCGTCCGCCGCATCGTGGGAGACGTAGAGGAAGAGCCCGAAGACGCCGATGATCACGAGGTTGTTGAGGACCGGGGTCCACATCATCGCGCCGAACCGGCCGCGGGCGTTCAGCACCTGGCCGAGGAGGGTGAACAGGCCGTAGAAGAGGATCTGCGGCAGGCAGTACCGGGCGAGGGCGACGGTGGTGCTCGCCTGGGCCCCGCTGTAGTCGGTGTACGCCGAGACGATCAGCGGGGCGGCCAGCACGGCGACCGCGGTGAGCGCGACGAGTGCGACGGTGCAGGCGGTGAGCAGCCGGTCGGTGTACGCGGAGCCGCCGTCCCGGTGTTCCCGGGCGGCCTTGACCAGCTCGGGCACGAAGACGGCGTTGAGGGCGCCGCCGATGAGGAGCATGTACAGGATGTTCGGGACGGTGTTGGCGACGGCGTAGCTGTCGCCGAGCAGTCCGGTGCCCAGTGCGGCGACGACGACCGCGGAGCGGACGAAGCCGGTGGCGCGCGAGACGATGGAGCCGGCGGCCATGAGCGCGCCGCTGCGCAGCACCGAGGTCTTGCCCGGTGCTGCGCCCTGTCCGGCCGAGGGGCCCGTCTCGGCCGGTCTGGTGTCGGTCGTGGTCACCGGCGGGCCAGGTACGCCTGGAACGCCTTGTAGAGCGCCGTGTTGGCGTATCCGTCCATCGGGGTCTCCCACTCGCCGAGCGTTTCTACGACCTGTCCGCCGGTGCCGAGCTTCCAGCGCAGCAGCCCGAAGGATCGGTCGTCGGGGTCGAGGGTGGAGGGTACCCCGCGCATGTCGTATTCGTCCGCTCCGAGGGCATGTGCGTCACACATCATCCGCCACTGCAGGGCGTTGCTGGGGCGGACCTCGCGGCGGTGGTCGGCGGAGGCGCCGGTCTGGTACCAGACCCTGCGGCCGGCCACGATCATGGTGTGGGCGGCGAGGATCTCGCCCCCGTGGATGCCCAGGTAGAGGCGCATCCGGCCGGGCTCCTCGGCGTTGAGGACCTCGTACTGACGCTGGTAGTACTCCAGGGAGCGGCCGAGCCGGAAGCCGTCGCGCTCCTCGGTGATGCGCAGCAGCCGGTAGAACTCGGGCAGGTCGGCGGCGGTGCCGAGGACCGTCTCGACTCCGGACTTTGTGGCCTTTCGCACATTGCGCCGCCACTCCTGGTTCAGACCGGACCACAGGTCGTCGAGAGAGCGGCCGGCCAGCGGTACGCGGAAGACGTGGCGGGGCTGGGCGTCGCCGTCGTCCTCGCCGCCGCAGCGCTTCCAGCCGCGGGTGCGCAGGCGGTCGGCGAGGGCCGCGCCGACGGGGTCGACCTCGGTGGCGAGCACGTCGGACAGCTGGCGGCCGGGTCCGGTGCCGGCCTTGACGGCGGCGGCGTCCCAGCGGCGGTAGGCGGGCGTGGGACCTATGCGGACGGCGAAGGCCCCGGCGCCCTTCAGGTGGCGCATGAGCGGGGTCAGCCACTGGTCGATCTGCGGGTCGGCCCAGTCCGCGACGGGCCCTTCGGGCAGGTAGGCGAAGTATTTGCGGGTGCCCGGGAATTGGCGATAGAGAACGAGCGCGGCACCGGCCATCCGCCCGCTCGGGTAGTGCCATCCGACCCTTTCCGAGCGCCAAAGGTCCTTCACCTGGGCCCAGGAGGGGTACTGGAGGAAACTCGCCCTCCCGTGCCGCGAAAGGAATCCCTGGTATTCCGAGACGGACAGGGAACGCACCTTCAGCTCCTGGTCCTGGTGCCGCTGGGTGGGGTTCACGAGCAGTGCACACACGGCTGATCGGCCTTCCTGTACGTCCGGAACGGGGGATGCACAGGACTCTCACAGGTGTCCATGACCGATGTGAGCGGCGATTGTGACCGGACGATGACCGTTTCGCTGCGGTCCATGTCACAACCGAAAGGACGAACTCTTCCGCGGATTCTGCAACCTAGAGTCGTACCGTTCGCATCTACATTTGCGAACGATCATTACTTGGAGGGGTTTTCGTTGAGCCGCACACGCCGTACCGCACTGCCGCGCCGCCGGAGCCGCCACGTCCTGGTGGCGGGCACCGCACTTCTGGCCGCCGCTCTGACCGCCTGCGGCGGCGGTTCGGGGGCCGCGGACAACGGGTCCAAGTCGGAGATGAAGCCGAAGCAGAAGCCCGACATGGCGATATCCGTGAACCTCACGGGCGATCAGGTCAAGGCGGGCGAGCCGGTCAAGGTGACGATCGCCGACGGCAAGCTGGCGCTGGTGAAGGTGACGGACGCCAAGGGCGGGGAGCTGGCGGGCCAGATATCCGCCGACGGCAAGACCTGGACCTCCGAGCGCAACGCCTCGCCGGGCACCGACTACAAGGTCGAGGCGCAGAACACCGACAGCCAGAACGCGGCCGCGCAGTTCAAGACCGGCGCCGCCGACAAGGTGAACAAGGTCTCGATCAACGTGCCCAAGGGCAGCACGGTGGGCGTGGCCATGCCCGTCTCGCTCGTCTTCGACAACCCCGTCAAGAACAAGGCCGAGGTCGAGAAGCAGCTCAAGGTCACGACCTCGAACAACACCGAGGGCTCCTGGGGCTGGTTCAAGGACTACTCCGGCAAGGACCGGGTGGACTGGCGGCCGAAGGAGTACTGGAAGTCGGGCACCGACGTGAAGGTCGACATGAACCTGAACGGGGTGGACTCGGGCCAGGGCGGCGGCCTCTTCGCCCGCGACTACACCACCGAGTTCAAGATCGGCAAGGACCGCCGGATGGAGGTCAGCCTCGACACGAAGAAGATGTCGGTGTCCGAGGACGGCCAGGTGGTCAAGACGATCCCCGTCTCGGCGGGTACGCCGGGCGGCCAGAAGGCCTCCTGGTCCGGGAAGATGGTGCTGATGTCGAAGGAGGGCACCATCCGGATGGACTCCCAGACGGTGGGCCTGGGCGACTCCTACGACAAAATGGTCGACTACTCGATGCGGCTGACCTGGTCGGGCATGTACGTGCACGCGGCGCCGTGGAACACCGCGAACTTCGGCCGCGCCAACACGAGCTCCGGCTGCGTGGGCATGAGCGACGCCAACGCCGCGGACTTCTACGGGCAGGTGCAGGTCGGCGACCCGTTCGAGGTCGTCGGCAGCGGCTCGAAGGGCAATGCCCCGCTCGGCAACGGCTACGGCGAGTGGAACAAGTCCTGGGACGAGTGGAAGCAGCTGAGCGCGCCGGCCGGCGGCGGCGCCCAGACCGGCTGACCTCGACCGATCTCGACCGGCCTCGACTGACTTTCGTTCAATCGTTACCAGCGCGTAACTTACTGATGGGTTACCTCCGGTAAGCCCCTCCCGTTACCGTCGGGTCACTTTGACACCCGGCGCACGCGAGGAGCGATTGATGGTCCGCACCACCGTCCGCACCACCACGACAGCGGCGTTGGCCGCCGTGCTGGCCGCAGCCGCCCTGGGCCTGGCCCCCCACCAGGCCCAGGCGGCGCCCACGGCCGCAGCCTCCACTGCCTCCGCCGCCCCCGCCGAACTGCGCTTCCACGACATCCCCGGCTCCGGCGGCATCACGCTCAAGGGCAACGTCTTCACCCCCGCCGGCGCCGAGCCCGGCCGCACCTACCCGGTGATCGTGCTCCCCACCAGCTGGGGCATGCCGCAGATCGAATACATCGCCCAGGCCAAGAAGCTCGCCGACTCCGGCTACGTCGTGGTCAGTTACACCTCCCGCGGCTTCTGGCTCTCCGGCGGCGAGATCGAGACGGCCGGGCCGAAGGACATCGCCGACGTCTCCGCCGTCATCGACTGGGCCCTCGCCAACACCCCCGCCGACCCGGACCGCATCGGCCTGGGCGGGGTCTCGTACGGCGCCGGGATCAGCCTGCTGGCCTCCGCGCACGACGCGCGCATCAAGGCCGTGGTCGCGCTCAGCGGCTGGGCCGACCTGATCGAGTCCATCTACTCCGGCCGCACCCAGCACCTCCAGGCCGCCGGGCTGCTCGGCGCCGCCGGCTGCCTCACCGGCCGCCCCGGCCCCGAACTCCAGCGGATCCTCGGCGACTTCCTCGGCTCGAACCTGGACCGGGAACAGCAGATGATCGACTGGGGCAAGCAGCGCTCGGCCTCCGAGCAGGTCGACCGGATCAACGCCAACGGCGCCGCGATCATGCTCGGGAACGCCTGGGGCGACACCATCTTCCCGCCCAACCAGTACGCGAAGTTCTTCGAGAGGCTGACCGGCCCCAAGCGCCTGGAGTTCCGCCCCGGCGACCACGCCACCGCCGAGGGCACCGGCCTGCTGGGCCTGCCCAACGACACCTGGACCAACGCCCACCGCTGGTTCGACCGCTACCTCAAGGGCGACCGCAACGGCGTGGACACCGAGGCCCCGGTGCAGATCAAGTCCCGCAGCAACGCCGGCTACGAGGGCTACGCCGACTGGCGGTCGGTCGGCTCCGGCGGCGCCGAGAGGCTCGCCCTCGCCGACAGCGAGCACCTCTTCGCCAATGTCGACTCCGGCGCCGACGGCGGGATCGTCCTCCTGTCCAACGTCCTCGACCAGTTCGCCAAGGCTCCCCCGATCGCCTCCATCCCCCTCCTCCCCCGCGCCTTCGCCGCCGTCTGGCAGTCGCAGCGCTACGACGAGGAGCGCCGGGTGCGCGGCACGGTGAAGCTGCACACCACCGTCACGCCCACCAAGGCGGACGGCACCTTCGTCGCGTACCTCTACGACGTCGGCCCGCTCGGCATCGGCAAGCTGGTCACCAACGCCCCGTACACCTTCCACGGCAAGACCCCCGGCCAGTCCTTCGGCGTGGACCTGGAGCTCTTCTCCACCGCCTACGACGTGCCCGCGGGGCACCGGCTCGCCCTGGTCGTCGACACCGTCGATCCGCTCTACATCGAGCACAACCCGACCGGCGCGCAGCTGACCTTCTCCTCGCCTCGCACCGATCCGAGCTACGTCTCGGTGCCGCTGCGCGAGCAGTGATCCACGGCTGCTGCCGGGCGGGGTGGCTCTCGGAGCTACAGGAGGGTGCCCGGCAGCACCGTGCCCGGTTCGGCCGGGGCGACGTCGACCGCCTCGGTCTTGGGATTGCGCCGCTGCCGCCGGGCCACCCAGGTGGCGAACCAGGACAGGAGCATGCACATCCCGATGTAGATCGGGGAGATGATCATCACGACGGGGATGAACGGCAGGTCGTAGTCGAGGTTCGAGGCGATCAGCTTGCCCGCGTGCAGGAACTCCTCGTAGGTGATCAGGAAGCCCAGCGAGGTGTCCTTCAGCGCCACCACCAGCTGGCTGATGATGGTGGGCATCATCGCCCGGACCGCCTGCGGGGCGAGGACGTGGGTCATCACCTGGGTCTTGCGCATGCCCAGGGCGTACGCGGCCTCGCGCTGGCCCTTCTCGACCGAGTTGACGCCCGTGCGGAAGACTTCCGCGAGCACCGAGCCGTTGTACAGGGTCAGGCCCGCGACCAGCGCGGGCAGCGGCTGCACCTTCAGCGCGACGAAGATGAAGAAGATCATCACCAGCACCGGCATGGCCCGGAAGAACTCCACGCACAGCGTCGCCAGCCAGCGCAGCGGCCGGTGGACCGACAGCCGGCCCGTGGCGAGCACCGCGCCGAGCACGATCGAGAGCACCGAGGCGTACGCGAAGGCCTTGAGGGTGTTCCACAGGCCCTTGAGCAGCAGTTCCTGGATGCCCTCGTACTCGAAGGGGCGCCACTTGGCGGCGGTGAACTGGTGGGTGTCGAAGAGCAGGTACAGGAGCCAGGCGACGAGGGCGAGGATCACCACCGTCGAGGCGATGCCGTACAGGAAGTGGCGCCGCTGGGCCCGGGGTCCGGGGAGGTCGTAGAGGGCGGTGGACTCCAGGTCACCGTGGAGCGCGTGCGCGGTCATCGGGCGACTCCGAAGCGCTTCTCCAGCACGTTGAAGACCGCGCTGATGGACAGGGTGATGATCAGGTACCCGACGGCGATCCAGACGAAGGTCCAGATGATGCTGTAGCCCAGCTCGTTGAGCGTCTTGTAGGTGCCCAGCAGCTCGGTGACGCTGAAGGCGCCCGCGATCGCCGAGTTCTTCGCGAGGGCGATCAGCGTGGAGCCGATGGGCGGGATCACCGAGCGGAAGGCCTGCGGGAGCACCACCGTGCCCAGTGTCTGCCCGAAGGACATGCCGAGGCTGCGGGCCGCCTCGCCCTGGCCCTTGGGCACCGTATTGATGCCGGAGCGCAGGGCCTCGCAGATGAAGGCGGAGGTGTAGCAGCCGAGCGCGAGCACCGCGAAGAGCTGGAAGGGCAGCACGAGCCCGAAGCGCGGCAGGCCCAGCAGGACGGCGAAGAAGAGGAGGGTCAGCGGGGTGTTGCGGAGCACGGCGACCCACACGGTGCCGAAGACGCGGAAGGAGCCGACGGGGGCCACGCGGAAGGAGGCCATCAGGAATCCGAGGACCAGGGCGACGAGCGAGGCGTAGACCGTCAGCTCGACGGTGCCGAGGAAGCCCTTTCCGTAGAGCGAGAAGTTGTTGGTGAGTACGTCCATGGCGGTGCGCTCTCCCCTCAGCCCGCCGGGTAGCGGTCGATGGCGGGCGGTTTCGGGGCCGGCACGCCGGACAGGCCGAGCGTGGCCTCGAAGGCCTTCTTCCAGTTGCCGTCCTTCTCGTTCTTCTCCAGGGCGTCGTCGAGTGCGAAGCGCAGGGCGTTGTCGGCGCGCGGGACGCCGATGCCGTAGGGCTCCTCGGAGAAGGCCTTGCCGACCACCTTGAGCTCCTCGGGGACCTTGGCGGCGTAGCCGAGGAGGATGGAGTCGTCGGTGGAGACGGCGTCCACCTGGTAGGTCAGCAGGTTGTCGACGCAGACCGAGTAGGTGTCGTAGGCGACCAGGACGGCCCGGGGGAACTCCTTCTGGAGCCGCTGGTAGGGGGTGGAGCCGGCGGCCGAGCAGACCTTCTTGCCGGCGAGGTCCTCGGGGCCCTTGATGTCCTTCTCGTCCTTGCGCACGAGCAGCGACTGTCCGGCCAGGAAGTACGGGCCGGCGAAGCCGACCTGCTTCTTGCGGTTGGCGTTGATGGTGTAGGTGCCGACGTAGTAGTCGATCTGGCCGTTCTGCAGGGCCGTCTCGCGGTTGGCGGAGGCGATGGTCTTGAACTCGATCGTCTTGGGGTCGAAGCCGAGGGAGGCCGACATCATCTTGGCGATCTCGATGTCGAAGCCGGAGTAGCGGCCGCTCGCGGGGTCCTTCTCCCCCATGTACGGCTGGTCCTCCTTGGCGCCGACCACGAGGTGGCCGCGGCGCTTGGCCTTCTCCCAGGTGCGCGAGTCGGGCAGCCGGAAGCCGGTGTCGACCTTGTACACCGGCAGGTCCTCGGGCTGGGGGCCCTTGACCGGGGGGCTGCCGGACTTTCCGCAGCCGGTGAGGGCGCCGAGGAGCGCGAGGGCGAGGAGGCAGGCGGGCAGGAGCGGGCTGCGTGTGCGGGTCATCGGGCCGGCCTCCTCAGTGCTTGAGGATCTTGGAGAGGAAGTCCTTGGCCCGGTCGCTCTCGGGGGCGGTGAAGAACTCCTCGGGGGTCCGGTCCTCGACGATCCTTCCGTCGGCCATGAACACGACGCGGTTGGCCGCGGAGCGGGCGAAACCCATCTCGTGCGTGACCACGACCATGGTCATGCCCTCGGTGGCGAGCTGCTGCATGACCTCCAGCACCTCGTTGATCATCTCAGGGTCGAGCGCGGAGGTGGGCTCGTCGAAGAGCAGCGCCTTGGGGTTCATGGCGAGGGCGCGGGCGATGGCCACGCGCTGCTGCTGGCCGCCGGAGAGCTGGGCGGGGTACTTGTCCGCCTGGCCGGCGAGGCCGACCCGCTCCAGGAGTTCCCGGGAGCGCTTGTCGGCCTCTTCCCGCTTGCGCTTCCTGACCTTGATCTGGGCGAGGGAGATGTTGGCGAGGACCGTCTTGTGCGCGAAGAGGTTGAAGGACTGGAAGACCATCCCGACCTCGGCGCGCAGCTCGGCCAGCTCCTTGCCCTCTGCGGGGAGCGGGCGTCCGTCGAGGGTGATCGTGCCCGACTCGATGGTCTCCAGCCGGTTGATGGTCCGGCAGAGCGTGGATTTGCCGGAGCCGGAGGGGCCGATGACCACCACCACCTCCCCGCGGCCGACGGTGAGGTTGATGTCTTGGAGGACGTGCAACTGTCCGTAGTGCTTGTTGACGTTCCGCAGCTCGATCAACGGATCGACGGCCATAAGCTGCCCTGCCCACTTGTCGGTGTGTCGAGGTCAGCGCAAACTATCCAGCCGGGAAGGGCACTTCGCCACGACACGCCCTAAAGGCCACATAAAGCCCACGGGGGTGGTGGGATCAGCCCTCCGAGGCCTCGGCGTAGGCCTGGCTCAGCTCCGGCGATCCCGTCATGGCCCACGAAACCCCCGACTCCACCACGTTCAGCTCGCGCCCCGAGGCCAGTCGGATCATCGGCTGACCGTTGGGCCAGACCTGCCAGGCACTGCCCGGGATGGTCCGGATGATCACGGTCCCGAGGTAGAAGCCCGCGTCGTTGCCGAGCCACGGCACCACCTCGGGGTCCCGGCGCCAGCGCGGCATCAGCTGGTCGAGCGCCTCCAAGGAGGCCGGGCTCCCGTCGAGTTCCAGCCCGGCCCTCCTCGCCTGGTCGCGCAGCATCTCGCACTCGGAGAACAGCTCGTTGACGCCCTCGGGATCATCCGCGAGGGCGGCGGCGAGCCCCGCACCCAGTTCCGTTTCGTGCCGGTTCAGCCAGTTGGCCAGGAAAGGGATGTTCATACCGCCCAGCCTGGCACCAGGATCCCCCGCTGGCCACAGGACGCGCCTGGATCGGCCGGCGGGGATCCACGGCCCCGGGAAAGATCCGGAAGGGAAGGGTCAGACGCGGTCGAGGTCGAGGTCCACGACGACCGGCGCGTGGTCGGAGGCACCCTTGCCCTTGCGCTCCTCGCGGTCGACGTACGCGTCGGTGACGGCCTTGGTGAACGGCGCGTTGCCGTAGACCAGGTCGATGCGCATGCCCCGGTTCTTCGGGAAGGCGAGCATCCGGTAGTCCCAGAAGGTGTACGGACGGTCGTACTTGAGCGGTCGCGGCATGACGTCGGAGAGCCCCGCGGTCCGCAGCGCCTCCAGGGCGGCCCGCTCGGCCGGGGTGACGTGGGTGGCGCCCGCGAAGACCGCCGGGTCGTAGACGTCCTCGTCGGTCGGGGCCACATTGAAGTCGCCGAGCACGGCGAACGGCCGCGGGCCGGCCGCGTCTTCCGCGACCGCGGCGGCGAGGGAGCGGAACCAGTTCAGCTTGTAGCCGTAGTGGTCGTGCTCGACCTCGCGGCCGTTGGGCACGTACACCGACCAGACGCGCACCCCGCCGCAGGTGGCGGAGATCGCGCGGGGCTCCTGCACGCCCTCGTAGTCCGGGCCGTCGGGCAGCCCGAGCATCACCTCGTCCAGGCCCACCCGGGAGATCAGCGCCACGCCGTTCCACCGGCCGGTGGCATTGACGGCCGCCTCGTAGCCCAGCTCGCGCAGCTCGGCGTGCGGGAACTGCTCGGCGGAGCACTTGGTCTCCTGGACGCACAGGACGTCGGTGCCGGAGCTCTCCAGCCAGGCCAGCAGGCGCGGCAGCCGGGCGGTGATCGAGTTGACGTTGAACGTGGCGATACGCATGCATCCCAACCTACCGCCCGGCACCGACAGTCACAGGTTCGTGGAGTCCCCCGCGGTGAGTCGGCTGTGGTCGGCGCCCGAGAGGGCGTCCAGGGAGGCGTCGTAGATGGGCCGGGCGATGTCGGAGAGGTAGGCGTCGTGGATGTCGATGGCCCGGCGCGGCTTGACCTCGCGGACGTAGTCGATCACCTCGGAGACCTTGTTCCAGGGCGCGTGCACCGGGATCATCAGCGTGTCCACCGGGGCCCCGGGCACGGTCAGCGCGTCCCCGGGGTGGAAGAGCGAACCTTCCACGAGGTAGCCGACATTGGTGACCCGCGGGAAGTCCGGGTGGATCACCGCGTGCAGTTCTCCGTGCACCTGGACGTCGAAGCCGGCGGCGGTGAAGGCGTCTCCTTGCCCCACGGTGTGCACCCGGCCCGGATAGGCGGGGCCGATCCGCTCGGCGACGCTGCGCAGCGTCCACAGCGCGGCCGCCGGGTTCGCGTCGAGGGCGGCCCGCAGGCGGCCCTCGTCGAAGTGGTCGGGGTGCTCGTGCGTGACCAGCAGGACGTCGGCCCCCAGGCCCGCGTCGGATTCGCTGAAGACGCCCGGGTCGATGACGAGCACGCGCCCGTCCTTCTCCAGTTGGACGCAGGAGTGCAACCGCTTCGTGAGCTTCATGATCCCAGGCTAGTCACCGAACCCGGCGGATCAAGGAGAACGGGTTCCGCCGTTCACGGAGGGCCGTCTACGGGATCGCGGTGGAGACCACGTACACCCTGGGGTTGTCCGGGTCGGTCAGGTCCACGGTGATGTCCCGCGTGGGCCGGGGGTTCTCCGGGTCCAGGGTGGTCCCGTACCAGGAGTGCTTCGGGCTCCAGCTCCAGCCGGCGACGGCGGCGTCGTGCGCGGAGATCGAGACCCCGCGGGTCAGCTCGGCCCGGCTGGAGCCGACGTCGTCGAGGAAGTCCTCCAGCTGGGCCGGGGTCACCGCGAACTGCACGTACAGCCGGCTGGTGTGCCAGTTGTTGGTCTCCAGGAACCCGACCCGCCAGGCCTTCGGCGGGATGGGGACCTCGTAGATGCTGCGCTGCACCTTCGACGGCCAGGCCGTGCGCACCTTGGCGGCGCCGACCTTGGCGGCCTTGTCGCGTCCGCTCTGGCGGCTCTGCTGCGCGGAGACGGCCAGGTAGCCGGCCGGGACTCCGACCAGCAGCAGGATGATGATCGCGGTGACCCAGCGGCGCCGGACGACGTGCTTGCGGTCCTCGGCGGGCCGCTGCGCGGCGGCGCCGTCGTCCGGTGCGGAGGCCTGGCGGGGCAGCATGGGGGGCGGTGTCACTGCTGGTCCTGATCCTTGGGGTCCGTGGTGCCGGCCGGGCCGGTGGCGCCCTGCCGGCCCAGCTGCGCGTACCGCTCGTACCGCTCGACGCGCCGGCGCGTGGCGCGGCGGAAGCGGCGGGCGACGAGCCGGGAGAGGTCGGCGGCGCCGACCATGCCGGCCTCCGGGCCGAGCTGGGCCTTGGCGATACGGGCCTCGGGGCGGTAGCCACGGCCGGTGAGGTGGCGCCGGAAGGCCTCCCGGGCGGGGCCGATCAGCAGGTCGTCGGCGGCGCTGACGCCGCCGCCGATGACGAAGCACGACGGGTCGAGGGCGGCGGCGAGGTTGGCGATGCCGACGCCGAGCCACTGGCCGATGTCCTGGAGGAGCTCGACGCACATGGCGTCGCCCTCGCGGGCCAGCTCGGTGATGAGCGGCCCGGTGATCTCGTGGACGTTGCCGCCGACCCTGGCGATGATGTTGTACGCGACCGGGGAGTCGGCGGCGGCCAGCTCGCGGGCCTCGCGGACCAGGGCGTTGCCGGAGCTGTACTGCTCCCAGCAGCCGCGGTTGCCGCAGGGGCAGCGGTGGCCGCCGGGGACGACCTGCATGTGCCCGAACTCGCCGGCCACCCCGTAGCGGCCGCGTTTGACCTGGCCGCCTTCGAGGATGGCCCCGCCGATGCCGGTGCCGAGCGTGATCATGACGAGGTGGTCCTCGCCGCGCCCGGCACCGAAGCGCCATTCGGCCCAGGCCGCGGTGTTGGCATCGTTGTCGACCATGACGGGGACCGCGAGCCGGGACTGGAGGGCGTCGCGCAGCGGCTCGTCGCGCCAGGCCAGGTGCGGGGCGAAGAGCACGCGGGAGCGGTCGGCGTCGACCCAGCCGGCGGCGCCGATGCCCACGGCGTGCACGTCGTGCCGGTCGGAGAGGTCGAGGACCAGCTCGACGATGGTGTCCTCGACGACCTTGGGGCTCTTGGACTTGTCCGGGGTCTCGGTCCGGATCTTCTCCAGGATGACGCCGTCGGCGTCGACGACGCCGGCCATCACCTTGGTGCCGCCGATGTCGATGCCGACGGTCGGGACGCGCGGGGCGGTCAGGTGCGACCGGCGCTCACGGGTCCCGATGGTCCGCAGGACGGTGCCTCGCGCCGACCCCCGGTGGGCGAGCGTGAAGTCCCGGTACGTGCTCATCGAGTCGTGTCGTCCCTCATGGTTCGGTGGTGCCGGAAACGGCCTCAGGCCCTGATTCTGCCACTCGCTCCAGTTCGTGGCTCAGCTCGTCGAGCTCCGATCCACCCGCCATCTGGCGGGTGAGCTCGTCCAGCGTGATCGAATCGCGGGTGTGGCTGCCCGCCATCGTGCCGCGCTTGAGGAGCACGAAACGGTCCCCGACCAGGTAGGCGTGGTGCGGGTTGTGCGTGATCAGGACCACGCCGAGGCCCGCGTCGCGGGCGGCCGCGACGTACTTGAGGACCACGCCGGACTGCTTGACGCCGAGGGCGGCCGTCGGCTCGTCCAGTACGAGGACCTTCGCGCCGAAGTAGACGGCGCGGGCGATGGCCACGCACTGCCGCTCGCCGCCGGACAGGGTGCCGATGGGCTGGTCCACGTCCCGCAGGTCGATGCCCATGCGCAGGAGTTCGGCGCGGGTGGTCTCGCGCATGAACTCCACGTCGAGGCGGCGGAAGGGACCGCGCCCCCTGGTGGGCTCGGAGCCGAGGAAGAAGTTGCGCCAGACGGGCATGAGCGGGACGACGGCGAGGTCCTGGTACACGGTGGCGATGCCGTGGTCCAGGGCGGCGCGCGGGTTGGCGAGGGCCGTCTCCTCGCCCTCGATCTCGAAGGTGCCGGCGTCGTGCCGGTGCAGCCCCGCGATGATCTTGATGAGGGTGGACTTGCCGGCGCCGTTGTCGCCGAGGACGCAGGTGATCTCGCCGGCCGAGACCTCCAGCGACACGCCCTGGAGGGCGCGGATGTTGCCGTAGTACTTGCTGACCTCGGTCAGCTTCACCAGGGCCGTCACTTGCTCGCCTCCGCCCGCTTGCGGACCCATGCGTTGAGCAGCGTCGCGAGCAGGAGCATCGCGCCGAGGAAGAACTTGAACCAGTCCGGGTTCCACTGGGCGTAGACGATGCCGTTGCTGGTCATGCCGAAGATGAACGCGCCGACCGCCGAGCCGATGGCGGAGCCGTATCCGCCGGTCATCAGGCAGCCGCCGATGACGGCCGCGATGATGTACAGGAACTCGTTGCCGACGCCCTCGCCGGACTGGACCACGTCGAACGAGAAGAGGATGTGCTGGCCGGAGATCCAGGCGCACAGGGCGACGCCCATGTAGAGGCCGATACGGGTCTTCACGACCGGGACGCCGGTCGCGCGGGCCGCGTCCGCGCCGCCGCCCACCGCGAAGATCCAGTTCCCGGCGCGGGTACGGAGCAGGATCCAGGTGGCCACCGCGACCAGGACCAGCCACCACAGGATGGTGACCTTGAGGGTGACCGTGCCGATGTTCCACTGCGAGGCGAAGAGCGCCCGGGCGGAGGAGAAGCCCTCCATGTCGGCGATGGTCTTGGTGGAGACCGAGCCGCTGATCAGCTTGGTGAAGCCCAGGTTCAGGCCGGTCAGCATCAGGAAGGTGCCCAGCGTGATGATGAAGCTGGGCAGCTTGGTACGGGTCAGCATGAACCCGTTGAAGAAGCCGACGGCGAGGGTGACCAGCAGGGACACCAGGACGCCGACCCAGACGTTGGCGGTCATCTGGTAGCTGAACATCGAGCTGAGCAGCGCCGAGGTGGTGACCATGACGCCGGCGGACAGGTCGAACTCGCCGCCGATCATCAGCAGGGCCACCGGGACGGCCATGATCCCGATGGTGGAGGCCGAGTACAGGACGGTGCTCAGGCTGGAGGCGCGCAGGAAGCTGTCGGCTGCGAAGGAGAAGAAGACGAAGACGGCGGCCGCGCCGACGACCGCGCCCAGCTCGGGGCGGCCCAGCAGGCGGCGCACCAGCGAGGCGGGCGCGAGCCGTTCGTCGACGGCGGAGGCGGTGCTCATCGGCTGCCCCGCTTGATGTACTCCTCCAGCTTGGCGGCCTCGGCCGCGGTGACGATCTGCGGTCCGGTGAGCACCGGGCGGCCGCCGCCGAGCACGTCGGCGTTGTAGCGGTAGAGCCAGAGCAGGTCGACCGCCTCGTAGCCCTGGAGGTAGGGCTGCTGGTCGACGGCGAAGCCGAGGGCGCCGGACTTCAGGTCGCGGGCGACCGAGGCGTTGAGGTCGAAGGTGTCGACCTCGGCCTTGCTGCCCGCGGCGTCCTTCGCCTTGACGGCGGTGGGGGCGAAGGGCGCGCCGAGGGTGAGGATCGCGTCGATGGACGGGTCCGCCTGGAGCTTCGCCTGGAGGGAGGCCTGGACGGAGGGCATGTTGGTGCCCTCGACGTACAGGTTCTCCATGGTGCCGCCGAAGGTCTTCTTCGCCCCGGCGCAGCGCTGTTCGTGGCCGACGTTGCCCTGCTCGTGCAGGACGCACACGGCGCGCTTCCTGCCGCGCTTGGTCAGCTCGGTGCCGACCGCCTCGCCGGCGACCTCCTCGTCCTGGCCGATGTGGGTCAGGGCTCCGTACTCGGCGGACTGGGCCGATCCGGAGTTGACCGTGACCACCGGGATGCCGGCCTTGACGGCCTTGGCGATGACGTCCTTGAGGGCCTCGGGCTTGGCGAGGCTGACGATCAGCCCGTCGACCTTCTGGTCGATGGCGTTCTGTACGAACTGCGCCTGCTGCTGCGCCTGGTCGTCGTGGGCGTAGACGAAGTTGATGTTGTCCTTCGCCGCGGCCTCCTTGGCGCCCTTCTGCACGATGTCCCAGAAGGTGTCGCCGTCGCCCGCGTGCGTGACCATCGCGAAGGTCCAGCGCGGTGTGGAGACCGCGGGGCGGCCCGCCGCGGCGGCCTTCGCCCGATCCTCGGCCCGCTTGCCGCCCGTACTGCTGCAGCCCACGAGGGAGGCTCCCAGTACCGCCGCGAGCACGGCGCCCACGACGCGTACCCCTGTCCGAACCCTAGCCACGTCTGCCGCGCCTTCCCTTGTCCTGCCACGCTTGCCGGTCTTGAGAGATCCGGTCTCGAGAAATCGGTGCATTCCGTTTCCAGCCGCCCAGTATCCGTCACAGTGGACCATGCAAGGCCATCGGGGCCATCGCGAACCATCGTGGCCTTCGGGGGACAGAGCCGGGCAGATTGACAGGTCCCCCGGACGGGGCCACGTTGAGTGCATGCGCATCGGGCTCATCGGGACGGGCCGGATCGGGTCCTTCCACGCGGCGGCGCTGGCCCGCCACCCGGAGGCGGGCTCGCTCCTGCTCGCGGACGCCGACCCCGCGCGGGCGGCGCGCCTCGCCGACCGGCTCGGGGCCACCGCCGCGCCCACGGTGGAGCAGGTCTTCACCTGGGGCGTCGACGCGGTGGTGGTGGCCTGCGCGACCGACGGGCACGCGGAGCTGGTCGTACGGGCGGTGCGCGGCGGGCTGCCGGTGTTCTGCGAGAAGCCCGTGGCCCCGGACCTGGCCCGGACCCTGTCGGTGCTGCGCGAGGTGGCGGCCGCGGGCGGGGTGCTCCAGATGGGCTTCATGCGGCGCTTCGACGCCGGCTACCGCACGGCGCGCGAACTGGTCCGTTCGGGTGCCCTGGGGCGGCTGCACACGGTACGGACGATGACCGCGGACCCGGCGCCGCCGAGCGCCGAGTACCTGGCGACCTCCGGCGGACTGTACCGGGACTGCCTGGTGCACGACTTCGACATGGTCCGCTGGGTGACCGGGCACGAGGTGGTGGAGGTGTACGCAGCCGGTTCGGACGCGGGGCCGGTGCGCTTCCGCGAGACGGGCGACATCGACACGGCGGCGGCCGTGCTCACGCTGGACGACGGAACGCTGGTGACGGCGACCGGGACGCGCTGCAACGGGGCCGGCTACGACGTCCGGATGGAGCTGGCCGGGGAGCTGGACCAGGTCTCCGCCGGACTGGACGACCGTACGCCGATCGCCTCGACCGAACCGCAGGGCCCGCCCCCGGCGAGCAAGCCGTGGACGGGGTTCCTGGAGCGGTTCGGCCCGGCGTACGAGGCGGAACTGACGGCCTTCGTCCGGCTGGTCCGCGGCGAGGGCCCCAACCCGTGCGACGGCCGCGAGGCGCTCGCCGCGCTCCGGGTCGCGGAGGCGTGCGAGCTGTCGCGGCGGGAGCGGCGCCGGGTACGCCTGGAGGAGCTGCCGGATCTGCGCGACCCGGGGCTCCCCGACCGGTAAGTGCGCGGGCATGGGGGCCACAGTAGGCCGCCGATCGCCGGACGAGGGCGGTTTTCGACAATCTGTTCAGGCGGCCGCGCGCCGGCCCCAGGCGGTGCCGGCGAGCACCAGGACGACCCCCACGAGTCCGGGGGCGCCGAGCTGCTCCCCGCCGATCGCGATGCCGGCGGCCGCCGCCCACAGGGGTTCGGTGCCCAGCAGCAGGCTGACGCGGGAGGGCGAGGTGCTGCGCACGGCCCACATCTGCACGAAGAAGGCGAAGAGGGTGCAGAAGACGGAGAGGAAGACGAGCCCCGCCCACTCGGCGGCCCCGAAGCCCGCGGCCACCGACCAGGGCGAGGCCCCGGTCCCCGGCAGGGCGGCGAGTACGGCGAAGACCAGGACGGCGCTCGCGAGCTGGACGGTGGTCAGGGAGAGGGAGTCGGCGTCCTGGACGGCCTTGGTCCTGGCCATCAGCAGGACGTGCAGGGTCCGGGCGAGGGCCGCGCCGAGGATGAGCAGGTCGCCGAGGCTGGGGGCGGTGAACCCGGCGCCCTGGGTGAGCAGTACGACTCCGGCCACCGAGACGGCGGCGGCGCCGAGGAAGCCCGCCGAGGGGGCGGTTCGCCGTACGGCGGCCTCGGCCAGCGGGGTGAAGATCATGGTCAGGCTGATGATCAGCCCGGCGTTCGTGGCGGAGGTGTGGACGACCCCGTAGGTCTCCAGCAGGAAGATCCCGCCGAGTACGAGCCCCAGCACGCCCGCGCCGCGCAGCTGGGCGGGGGTCAGGGCGCGCAGCCGGCGGCGGCCGGCGATCACGAGGACGGGCAGCACCAGCGCGAAGCGCAGGACGAGCACGGCCACCACGGTGTGGGCGGCGGTGATGCCCTTGGCGGCGAGGTAGCTGCCGCCCCACACGACGGCCACGGCGAGAACGGGCAGATCGGCGAGCCAGCCCCTGCGGGGAGCGAGCGCGGGGGCGGGGCCTGCGACGGCGGACGAGGTCACCTGGGTCCTCCAACAGCGGGAAGCGGGTGGAGGCGTCGGCGGCTCGCACGGGGTGCGGATCACGCTACCGGAGCATGATCACACCGGTCGAGGGGATTACCGCCCGGGACGATCGGCCGCCACGGGGGATTGGCCGCTCGGGCGGGATTGGCCGCTCGGGGGGATTGGCCGCTCGGGGGGCGGCCGCCCCGGGAGGGATCGGCCGCCCAGGAGGGATCGGCTGCTCGGGAGGGGATCGGCTGCTCGGCGGGGACCGCCCGGTCACTCGAAGGTGCCGAAGGCGGCGCGGCCGGCCGGCCGGTAGGTGTGGACGGCCGTTCCGCTCGCCGTGGTGCGGGAGGCGACCAGTTCACAGGCCGTCGGCAGGCCGCCGGTGGGGAACAGCCGCCGCCCGGCCCCCAGGAAGACGGGGAACACCAGCAGGTTCAGCTCGTCGACCAGGTCCCGCGCCAGCAGCCACTGCGCGAGCAGGCCGCTGCCGTGCACCTGGAGCTCGCCGTCGAGCGCGTCCTTGACCCGCACGATCTCGCCTTGCAGCTGCTCCCCGTCGATCACCGTCGTCCCGGCCCACCCGGGCTCCTTCAGCGTGGCCGAGGCCACGTACTTGGGCAGTCCGTTGAGCCTGCTCGCGATCGGGTCGGCCGGGTCGGTGACCTTCGGCCAGTAACCCGCGAAGATCTCGTACGTCCGGCGGCCGAGGAGGAAGGCCCCGGCCCGGTCGAAGACCTCGGTCATGAACTCCCCCATGCCCTCGTCGGCGAACGGCACCAGCCAGCCGCCGTACGCGAACCCGCCGCTGGGGTCCTCGTCGGGCCCGCCGGGGGCCTGCATCACGCCGTCGAGGGTCAGGAAGGTGGTGAGGGTCAGCTTGCCCATGGTTCCGCGCTCCTTGGTCGGTGTGTCCTGTCCACCGGTTCAGACTCCCGGCAGCGCCCGGACTCATCGGTGCGGCGCGCGCGAACCCGCGGGCCGATTCCGGCCGGCGCGCAGAAACCCGTACCGGCGTGCGGCGTTAGCAGGGCGGACCGGCGCGTGCGCCCGCGCGCGCCGCGGTCCCGACGATGCCGGTACGAGTACGAGTACGAGGAGCGAGATGACGGACCCGACGCAGGCCGGACAGGGCCGAGCGAGACTGGCAGGCCGTTGTCGGCGGATCACCGAGGACCCTGCGTTCGGGATGACCGTCTTCGCCGTGATCATGCTCAACGCGGGGCTGATGGGGGCGGAGACGTACCACGGGCTGGCCGAGTCGCACCACCAGGCCCTGCAAGCCCTGGAGGAGTGCTGCCTCACCCTGTTCACCTTGGAGATGCTGCTCCGCCTGGGCTCCTACGCGGACCGGCCGAAAGCATTCTTCCGGGATCCCTGGAACATCTTCGACCTGCTGATCGTGGCCTCGGCGTTCGTGCCGCTGCTGCGTGAGAACACCACCGTGCTCCGGCTGCTGCGCCTCGCCCGGGTGCTGCGCACCGCCCGCTTCCTCCCGCACCTGCGCATCCTGCTGGTCGCGGTGGGCCGCAGCCTGCCGGGCACCGCCAGTTTCCTGTTCGTCGGCGCGCTGGTGCTGTACGTGTACGCCATGGTCGGCTGGGTCTGCTTCGCGGAGTCCGATCCGCAGCACTTCGGCTCGATCGGGCGGGCCGGGCTCACCCTGTTCCTGCTCACCACCCTGGACGGCCTGACCGACGCCGTCCGCGCCGGGTTGCAGATCTCCCGGCTCAGCATCCTGTACTACGCCTCCTACGCGCTGCTCGCTTCGTTCGTGCTGGTCAACGTCCTGATCGGGGTGGTGCTCAACTCCCTCGACGAGGCGAGGGAGATGGAGGCGGAGGAGGCGCGGGCGCGCAAGCGGGCACAGGATCCCGGCGGTCCCGCCGAGGAGGTCCGGGACCGGATCGTCGCGGCGCGCCTCGCCCTGGACGCGCTGGAGGCCAGCCTCGACGACGCCCCGTCGGCGGCGGCCGGGGAGCGGCGCCTCGAACCGGCCGGGCACTCCGGGTAGCGGGCGGGCCGCCGGGGGGCGCTCCCGCGACGCGCCGATGGGGCGCACCGGATTCCGGTGCGCCCCATCGGCGGTTCGCAGGCCCGGGGGTGTCGGCCCCCGGGCCGGGCGGAGGGTGGCGTCAGCCGCCCAGCTCCTGGTGACGGGCGGCCAGCGCGGCGGCGCCCGTCTCCGTCAGCGAGCCGTACAGGCGCAGACGGGAGAAACCGCCGTCCGGGAAGATGTCGATCCGGACGTGCGTGCCGACCGCCGGGGCGTCCAGCACGAAGCGGTGGTTGGTGTCGGGCTGCAGGCGGGTGCGCGGCAGGAACTCCGTCCACTCGCCCTCCTCGCCCGTCTTGATGGACAGCGAGGCCCAGCCGGCCGAGTTGCCCTTGAGGTACGCGGTGTCGATCTCGACGGCGCGGATCTCGGACTCGGTGACGAGCTGGTAGCGGATCCAGTCGTTGCCGTTGTCACGGCGGCGGGCGGTCTCCCAGCCGTCGTCCATCTTGCGGGAGCGGCCCGGGTTGATGGTGTTGGTCGGCGGGGAGTAGAAGCGGTTGGAGGCGTCCTCGACGGAGCCGCCGTTCTCCAGCGCCACCACGTCGAAGGAGCCGAGCGCCGCGAGCCACTTCGGGTCGGGCAGGACCTCGCCGTAGACGCGCAGGCGGGCGATGCCGCCGTCGGGGTGCTGATTGACGCGCAGGTGCGTGAAGCGCTGCTCGACGGTGACCTCGAAGCCGTTGGCCGCGTGGCCGCCGACCGGGGTGCGCGGGACCAGCGTCGTCCACTTGACGTCGTCGCCCTGGAGCTCCTCCGGGGTCGGCGCCAGGGCGCCCTCCCAGTTGGTGCCCTCGACGGAGACGGCCTGCGGCATGTTGCCGCGGAAGTGGGCGGTGTCGACGACGATGCCGCGGATCACGCCGGGGGCGCCCAGGCGTACGAGCGCCCAGTCGTGGTCGTCGGCGGTCGGCCAGGGCTGGGTGGCGGAGACGCCACGGCGGCGGCGGGTCTCCCAGCCGTCCATGATCTTGCCCTTGTGGCCGAAGTGCTCGGGGTCGAAGTGTCCGGCCTCGGCGATGAGGAGGTTCTCGCGCTGGGCGAAGAACTCGTCGTTGGCGGCGATGACACCGGCGCCCAGCTCACGGGCGGCGAGGTTCGCGTACTGGGTGAACGGGAAGTCCGCGGTGCGGTAGTCCGCGTACGGGTCGCCGCCTCCGTACGGGTTCGCGTTACCGGTGAAAGAGGGAATCGCCACTGTCAGTTCTGCCTTTCGAGGAGGAGGCCCGTGGGCTCGGTCGGGGTGCCGTGGTCGGCGATCTGCGTTCCGCGCAGCCAGGTGGACTTCACGACGCCGTACAGGGTCTTGCCCGCGTACGCCGTGACCTGGTTGCGGTGGTGCAGTTCCGCGGGATCCACGGTGAAGGTTTCTTCGGGGGCCAGGACGGCGAAGTCGGCATCGCGGCCCGCCTCGATCGCGCCCTTCTGCGCCAGTCCGGCGAGGGCGGCCGGGGCGGCGGACATCCAGCGGACGACCTCTTCGAGGGTGCGCCCGCGCTTCTTCGCCTCGGTCCAGATGGCGGGGAGGCCCAGCTGGAGGGAGGAGATGCCGCCCCAGGCGGTGGCGAAGTCGCCGGTCTTGAGGTCCGCGGTGGAGGGCGAGTGGTCGGAGACGATGCAGTCGATCGTCCCGTCGGCGAGCGCGTCCCACAGGAGGTCCTGGTTGGCGGCCTCGCGGATGGGCGGGCAGCACTTGAACTCGGTGGCGCCGTCCGGGACTTCCTCGGCGGTCAGGGTGAGGAAGTGCGGGCAGGACTCGACGGTGATCCGCACGCCCTCGGCCTTGGCCGCGGCGATCAGGGGCAGCGCGTCGCTGGACGACAGGTGCAGGACGTGCACGCGGGCGCTCAGCCGCTTGGCCTGGTCGATCAGGTTCTGGATCGCGGTGTTCTCGGCGTCCTTGGGGCGGGAGGCGAGGAAGTCCGCGTACTTGGGGCCCGGGTTCTGCGGGGCCGAGTCCAGGTGGTGCGGGTCCTCGGCGTGCACGATCATCAGGCCGCCGAAGCCGGTGATCTCCGCCAGGGAGGCGGCCAGCTGGTCCTGGTCGAGCTCGGGGAACTCCTCGACGCCCGAGGGCGACAGGAAGCACTTGAAGCCGAACACGCCGGCGTCGTGCAGCGGCGCCAGGTCCTTGACGTTGTCGGGCAGCGCGCCGCCCCAGAAGCCGACGTCCACGTGCGCCTTGGTGCGGGCGACCTCCTGCTTGACGCGCAGGTTCTCCGTCGTGGTGGTCGGCGGCAGGGAGTTGAGCGGCATGTCGAGGATCGTGGTGATGCCTCCGGCCGCGGCGGCGCGGGTGGCCGTCCAGAAGCCTTCCCACTCGGTGCGGCCGGGGTCGTTCACGTGGACGTGGGTGTCGACGAGGCCGGGGAGGAGCACGTCGTCCCCGAAGTCCTCCAGCCGGGCTCCGGCCGGCACCTCGGCCTCGTACGGCAGCACGGCCGCGATCTTCCCGCCGGCGACGGCCACCGAGGCGGCGCGCGTCCCCTCGGGGGTGATGACGCGCGTCGAGCGCAGTACCAGTTCCACAGCCAGGTCGGACACCGGAACCTCCCCATCTACTTCCACAGAGCAAAATTCAACGTTCTGTTGACGGAGTCTTCCCGCGGATCCGGGGCCAGTCAAGAGCGCCCGGACGGACCGCCGACGCACCTTCATCGCAATTGGATGTTTCCACAGGATGGAATTAAGATTTCGCTCTACAGAATGTAGCTACCACCACCGGAAGCCGGACGGCCAACTTCCCGAGGCCGTCCGCCGCCGGACAAACCGCCTCTGACCGGCGGAGACGACGGTCCCCGGCTCTAGGGCCGACGCCGACCGACCGGTAGGCTGCTTGCTTGCCTGCCAGCACCGAAAGGACCGCGCCGTGCCGACGTCCAGCGCCAGCACCACCGACGCTTCCGCCAAGCCCACCGCCGCCAGCGGTGGTGTCCAGTCCCTTGAGCGCGCCTTCGATCTGCTCGAACGCATGGCCGACGCCGGGGGCGAAGTCGGCCTCAGCGAGCTCTCCACAGCCAGCGGCCTGCCGCTGCCGACGATCCACCGTCTCATGCGCACCCTCGTGGCATGCGGCTATGTCCGCCAGCAGCCCAACCGACGGTACTCCCTCGGCCCCCGGCTGATCCGCCTCGGCGAGTCCGCGTCGCGGCTGCTGGGCACCTGGGCCCGCCCCTACCTCGCCCGTCTGGTCGAGGAGACCGGCGAGACCGCGAACATGGCGCTGCTCGACGGGGACGAGATCGTCTACGTCGCCCAGGTGCCGTCCAAGCACTCCATGCGCATGTTCACCGAGGTCGGCCGCCGCGTGCTCCCGCACTCCACCGGCGTGGGCAAGGCCCTGCTCGCCTACACCCCCGCCGATGAGGTACGGGCCCTGCTCGCGCGCACCGGGATGCCGGCCGCGACCGAGAAGACCATCACCACGCCCGAGGGCTTCCTGGAGGCCCTGGAGCAGGTGCGCAAGGTCGGCTACGCGGTCGACGACAACGAGCAGGAGATAGGGGTTCGCTGCCTCGCCGTGTCGGTGCCGAACTCGCCGACCGCCGCCGCGATCTCCATCTCGGGCCCGGCGGGCCGGGTCACCGAGGCGCTGACCGACTCCATCGTGCCGATCCTCCAGGGCATCGCGGACGAGCTGTCGGTGGCCCTGCAGAGCCAGAACCCCGCGTAGGTCCCGTCCGCGTACGAAGGCCCCGGCCCCTCCCAGTGCGGAGGGGCCGGGGCCTTCGTACGTACGTCCTCAGACCGCCGGGACGGCCCGCGCCGCGGCCTCGGTCAGGCGGCCGTCCGTCATGGTCACCGTCCGGTCCATGCGCTCCAGGTGGGCGTGGTCGTGCGTGACCAGGACCGTGGCGGTGGCGCGGTCCCGGGTGAGGGTGACCAGCAGGTCGAGCACCGCCGCGCCCCGCTCGTGGTCGAGGGCGCTGGTCGGCTCGTCGACCAGCAGCACCCCCGGCTCGTTCATCAGGGCGCGCGCGATGTTGACGCGCTGGCGCTGCCCTCCGGAGAGCTGGTGGGGGCGCTTGTCGGCCTTGTCGGCCAGGCCCACCGCGTCCAGCAGGTCCAGGGCCCGGCGGCGCAGGGCGCGCGGGGGGCGGCCGGAGAGGTGCGCCATCACCAGGAGCTGCTCGGCGGCGGTGAGGGAGGCCAGCAGGTTCGGCTGCTGGAAGACGATGCCGATCTTCTCCCGGCGCAGCGCCGACTTCTCGGCCGCGCCGAGCCGCGCGGTGTCCTCCCCCGCGACGACCACCCGCCCGGAGTCCGGGGTGACCAGGGTGGACGCGACCGCGAGCAGGCTGGACTTGCCGGACCCGGAAGGGCCTATCACCGCGGTCAGCGTGCCCGCGGGGACCTCCAGGCACACGGAGTCCAGGGCGGTCAGCCGGCTCTCGCCGTCCGGGTAGGTGAGCGTGACGTCGTGGACGAGCAGGGTCATCGGACGCTCCCGAGGGCGGTCAGGGGGTCTACGGCGGTGATGCGCCGGATGGACAGGGCCGCGCCGAGCGCGCCGAGCGCGATCATGATCGCGGCGGGCACCAGCACGGTGGCGGCGTCGAGCACGAAGGGGACGTCGCCCCCGCTGATCAGGGCTCCGAAGCCGGCCGCGAGCGCGGTACCGGCCCCGGTGCCGATCGCGAGCATGACGACGGCCTGGCCGAGGGCGTCCCCCAGCAGGTAGCCGGTGGAGGCACCGAGTGCCTTCAGGACGGCGATGTCCCCGCTGCGCTGGATCGTCCACACCGTGAAGAAGGCCCCTATGACCAGGGCCGAGATGGCGAAGAGGAAGCCGCGCATCAGCTGGAGCGAGCCGTTCTCGGCCTGGTAGGAGCCTATGGCGCCGAGCGCCTCGTCGACGGTCCGGGCCTCGGTGCCCGCGGCCCCGTCCGCGGCGGCGAGGTCCACCCCGCTGCCGGACACGGCGACCACGGTGGCCAGCGTGTCGATGGAGGTGCCGGGGTTGCCGATGCGCTGCCAGTCGTTGAGGTCCATCCAGACGACCGGGGTGTGGCTGTAGGAGGCGGTGCCGGACACCGCGGCCACGGTCAGTTCGAGGGTGCCCGCCTTGAGCTTGGCGCCCGCGCCGAGGCCGCCGAGCTCCTTGGCGGCCTTCTCGCTGAGGACGACCTGGCCCTGAGTCAGGCCCGCGCCCTGCGGGGCGAGCTTCCCCGCCGGCTCCACGCCGAAGACGGAGACGGCCGCGGTGCGCTCACCCGAGACGGCGTTCGTCGTACGGATGCCGAGCGGTTCCGCGGACTTCACCCCGGGCTGCTGCCGCCAGGCGAGCCAGGCCTTCTCGGGCACCTGCGAGTTGGTGAAGGACACCTCCTGGTCCCCGGTGGGTGCGGCGAAGGCGAGGTGGGTGGCGGGCAGGCCGGTGATGGCCGAGATGTTCTCCCGGGCCAGGCCGGAGGTGAGCCCGGACAGCAGGCCGACCAGCAGCGTGATCAGCAGTACGACCGAGCCCATGAGGGCGAAGCGGCCTTTGGCGAACCGTAGATCTCTCCATGCGACGAACATGTCCCCCACCTTGGTCCTCCGCGTGGACGCAAGGCATCGCGCCACGGTAGCGATCCTCGTATCGAAGGACCCATGCGGACATCAAACTTTCGGTTGACCGGGGGCGGCCGGGGCCCACTTACGCTGGTCAGGTCATGACTGCTCCGGATACCCGCCCCACCCGTCCCGCCCGGCCCGGCCGCCCGCTGACCCCCGTCTCGCGCGTCCTGCAGCTGTGCCTGCACGCGCTGCTGTTCGGGCTGCTGGCCCTGGCCGCCGGGCGGGCCGTCGCCGACTCCGCGCCCCGGTCGGGGTGGGTGGTCGCCGCGTGCGCGGTGCTGGCCGCCGTGTACCTCGCCGGGGTGCTGGCCCCGGTGGTGCACCGCTCGCCGCGCGCCGGGGCCGTGTGGCTCACCGGGCTCGGCGCCGCCTGGGGCGGGCTGCTGGTGGTTTCCCCCGACGGGCTGTGGATCGCCTTCCCGCTGTACTTCCTGGAGCTGCACCTGCTGCGGCTGCGCTGGGGCGTCACCGCCGTCGCCGTGACGGCCTGCGCGGCCATCGGCGGCTTCCTCGCGCACAGCAGCGCCGTGACCCCCGGAGCCTTCCTCGGGCCGCTGCTCGGCGGGGCCGTGGCGGTGGCGACCGTACTGGGCTACCAGGCGCTGTACCGGGAGAGCGAGCGGCGGCGCGAGCTGATCGAGGAGCTCATCACCACGCGGGCCGAGCTCGCGGCGGCCGAGCGGGGCGCCGGGATCCTGGCGGAGCGCGAGCGCCTGGCCCGGGAGATCCACGACACCCTGGCCCAGGGCCTGTCCTCGATCCAGCTGCTGCTGCGGGCCGCGGAGCGGGGACTGCCGCCCGAGGCCCCCGCGCTGGAGCACATCGGCCGGGCCCGGGAGGCCGCCCAGGAGAACCTCGCCGAGGCGCGCCGGTTCGTACGGGCCCTCACCCCACCGGACCTGGAGCACGGATCGCTCGCGGCCGCCCTGGAGCGGCTGTGCACGGCGGCACCCGGGCCGCGGGTCCGCTTCTGCCTGAGCGGCACCCCGCGGGTGCTGCCCACCCCGTACGAGGTGGCCCTGCTGCGGATCGCGCAGTCCGCCCTGGCCAATGTGGTGCGGCACGCCCGGGCCGGGCGCGCCGAGATCACCCTGACCTTCATGGAAGCCTCGGTCACCCTGGACATCGTGGACGACGGGACCGGCTTCGACCCCGGCTCGGCGCCGTCCGGCGACGGCGGCGGCTTCGGCCTGCCGGCGATGCGTTCGCGGGCGGAGACGCTGGGCGGGCTGTTCACCGTCGAGTCCGCCCCGGGCCAGGGCACCGCCGTGGCCGTCACCCTTCCGCTGCCCGTGGAGGCCCCCTGATGACGATCCGGCTGCTCCTCGCCGACGACCACCCGGTGGTCCGGGCCGGGCTGCGGGCCGTACTGGACACGGAACCGGACTTCGCGGTGGTCGCCGAGGCCGCCACCGCGGAGCGGGCGGTGGAGCTGGCCGCCTCCGAGCCGGTGGACGTGGTCCTGATGGACCTCCAGTTCGGGTCCGGGATGCACGGCTCCGCGGCCACCCGCCTGATCACCGCCTCGGAGCGGGCGCCGCGGGTGCTGGTCCTGACCACGTACGACACCGACGCGGACATCCTGGCGGCGGTGGAGGCGGGCGCCTCGGGCTACCTGCTCAAGGACGCCCCTCCGGAGGAGCTGGCGGCGGCGGTCCGCACGGCGGCCGCGGGCCAGTCGGCGCTCGCGCCGGCGGTGGCGCTGCGCCTGATGGACCGGATGCGCACGCCCGCGGAGGCGCTGACCAAGCGCGAGCTGGAGGTGCTCCAGCTGGTCGCGGACGGGCTGTCGAACCAGCAGATCTCCAAGGAGCTGTTCCTGAGCCAGGCCACGGTCAAGTCCCACCTGGTCCACATCTACGCCAAGCTCGGCGTCGACTCCCGCACCTCGGCGGTGGCCGCGGCCGCCACCCGCCGCCTGATCCGCACGCCGTAGGGTCCGCGGGCCCGCACGGAACGCCTACGCCACCCAGTGCGGGCGCTCCACCGCCGAGGGCAGCGGGACCCCGTCGTGGAAGGCGCTCGCGAGGCGCCGTACGCCCTCGTCCAGCCGGTCGGCGGGCAGGGTGTACGGGATCCGCAGCCGGTGCTCGAAGGTTCCGGGGTCCACCCCGAACCGGGCCCCGCGGCCGAGGTGCACCCCGGCGGCCGAGGCCCGTTCGGCCAGGGCGGAGCTGACCGGCTCGCCCAGGTCGACCCAGAGCGAGAGCCCGCCCGGCGGGAGCTGCCAGGACCATTCCGGGGTGTGCCGCTGGAGCGACCGGACCAGGGCCTCGCGCTGGATGCGCAGCTGTGCGAGCCGCGCCGGCAGGGACCGGTCCAGGGCCTCCATCAGCGGGAGCGCGACCAGCTGGTCGAGGACCGAGCCGGTCATGTCGGCCGAGACCCGGACGGCCGTCAGCTCGGTGATCATCTTCGCGGTGGCCCGGATCCAGCCCACCCGCAGGCCGCCCCAGTGGGTCTTGCTGAGCGAGCCGATGGTGATGACGTGCTCCGCGCCGCCCCGCGGGGCGAGCGAGGCCAGGGGCGCGGGCGCGGGGACGTCCAGCGCGATGTCGGCGATGGTCTCGTCGACCACCAGCCAGGTCCCGGTGGACCGGGTCGCGGCGAGCAGCCGCAGGCGCTGCTCCGGCGGCATCAGCGCGCCCGTCGGGTTGTGGAAGTCGGGGATCGCGTACGCCAGCCTGGGCACGGTCTGGCGCAGCGTGGACTCGGCGATCTCCATGTCCCAGCCCGCGTCGGAGACGGCGATGGACCCGGTGCGCAGCCGGGCGTGCCGCAGGGCGTCGAGGGCGTTGGCGTAGGTGGGGTTCTCGGTGACGACCCGGTCTCCGGGCCGGCAGAGCAGGCTGACGACCAGCGAGAAGGCCTGCTGGGCGCCGGCGGTGACGAGGATCTGCTCGGGGCGCGTGGGCAGTCCGCGCCGGGTGAACCGGTCGGCGACGGCCGTGCGCAGGTCGGGCAGGCCGAAGGGGTGGTAGCCGGGGGTGCGGGCGAGCCCGGGCAGCCGGGGCGCGGCCCAGGCGAAGGCTTCGGCGAGGCTGCCGTCCGGGGCCCCCATGGCGGCGATGGCGAGGTCGATGCCGGGGTCGCCGTCGGGCCGGCCGCCGGTGCCGCCGCCGAGGATGGCGGGCGAGCCGACCGGCAGGTGGCCGTCGGGGAGCTCGGTCCAGGTGCCGGAGCCGCGGCGGCTGCGGACGTAGCCGCTCTCGCGGAGCAGGTCGTAGGCGCCGGTGACGGTGGCTCGGCTGGCGCCGACCGCCTCCGCCAGCTCGCGTTCGGCGGGGAGCCGTACGTGCAGGGGGATCCGGCCGTCCAGGACCAGGGTCCGCACGGCGTCGGCGAGGGCGCGGTAGCCGGGGCGGGCCAGCACCTCGGCCGGGAGCAGCGCCGCGAGCTGGCGGCTGCCGATCGTCCTGTCCGCCGTATGGACCACTCGCCCGTTTGCCATGCCAACCTCCCCCGATTGGCTCTGCCAGCCAGGCCAATCCAGGTCCAGACTCGCTGCATTGGCCCCCGATTGGCAAGGAGATGCCGAAGTGTTCACGGACCGTGACGAACGAGCCCTGCTGGCAGCCGCCGAGAACCGGATCGCCGCGCCACTGCGGATCGGGGCCGCGCTGGCCGCCGTACGCCGGGTCCTGACGCGGGCTTCGGCGCAGGAGCGAGAATCGGTGGCATGTCAGCCCACAGCTCCCCCTCTCCCGCCCCCGCCGCTCCGCCCGTGATCGCCGGCCTGCTCCTGGCGGCCGGCGGCGGCCGCCGGCTCGGCGGGCGGCCCAAGGCCCTGCTCCCCTACCGCGGCCGCCCGCTGGTCGAGAACGCCGTACGCGTACTGCGCGAGGCCGGCTGCGGCCCGGTGCACGTGGTGCTCGGCGCCTCGGCGGCCGAGGTCCGCGAGCGCGCCGACCTGAGCGGGTGCGTGGTGACCGACAACCCGGACTGGGCCGAGGGCATGGGCTCGTCCCTGCGGGTCGGCCTCGCCTCGCTGGCCGGTACGGGCGCCCGCGCGGCCCTGGTGTCGCTGGTGGACCAGCCGGGCATCGGGCCGGCGGCGGTGGCCCGGGTCCTGGGGGCGTACCGCTCCCCGGCGAGCCTGGTGGCGGCGGCCTACCAAGGGGAGCGCGGGCATCCGGTGCTGTTCGGGGCGGACCGCTGGGCGGACATCGCGGCGACGGCCACGGGCGACAAGGGCGCGCGGGTGCACTTGAGCACACACGCGGCGGAGCTCACGCTGGTCGAGTGCGGGGACGTCGCGGAGGCCTTCGACATCGACACGCCGCCCGACCTGGCACGTCTGGCTTGAGCGGGACTCGGCTCCGGCCTGAGCAGGGCGTAACGGGCATGGCACTGAGGGCCACCAGTCATCGGAATCTGTCGACCCGGAGAATCTCGATATCAACAAACCATTGAACTTCCACCATGAGGAAATTACTATCCACTGGTCAGAAGCGCCCTGAACCCCAAGACGGCGCCCGCGACCGTATCCCGGAACTCTCCACACCCGACGGCACTGCGTGCCGTCTCGCGCGAGCATTCCCCCGCGGACGCAAGGCACCGCCGCTGAAGGAGTGACAGATATGTCCGCACCAGCGCCGTCCCCGCTGGCCATCGTCGACGCCGAGCCCCTGCCCCGGCAGGACGAAGTCCTCACCGATGCGGCCCTCGCCTTCGTGGCCGAGCTCCACCGGCGGTTCACCCCCCGCCGCGACGAGCTCCTCGCCCTCCGGGCCGAGCGGCGCGCCGAGATCGCCCGCACCTCCCACCTCGACTTCCTCCCGGACACCGCACAGGTCCGCGAGGGCGACTGGAAGGTGGCGCCGGCACCGGCCGCGCTGAACGACCGCCGCGTGGAGATCACCGGTCCGACGGACCGCAAGATGACCATCAACGCCCTGAACTCGGGCGCCAAGGTCTGGCTCGCCGACTTCGAGGACGCCTCGGCTCCCACCTGGGAGAACGTGGTCCTCGGCCAGCTCAACCTCATCGACGCCTACGAGCGCCGCATCGACTTCACCGACGCCCGCTCGGGCAAGGCCTACGCCCTCAAGCCCGCCGAGCAGCTCGCCACCGTCGTGATGCGGCCGCGCGGCTGGCATCTGGAGGAGCGTCACCTCCAGCTCGACGGCCGCTCCGTGCCGGGCGCGTTCGTGGACTTCGGCCTGTACTTCTTCCACAACGCCCAGCGCCTGATCGACCTCGGCAAGGGCCCGTACTTCTACCTGCCGAAGACCGAGTCGCACCTTGAGGCCCGCCTCTGGAACGAGATCTTCGTCTTCGCCCAGGACTACGTCGGCATCCCGCAGGGCACCGTCCGCGCGACGGTCCTGATCGAGACCATCACCGCCGCCTACGAGATGGAAGAGATCCTCTTCGAGCTCAAGGACCACGCGGCGGGCCTGAACGCGGGCCGCTGGGACTACCTCTTCTCCATCGTCAAGAACTTCCGTGACGGCGGCGAGAAGTTCGTCCTGCCGGACCGCAACGCGGTGACGATGACCGCCCCCTTCATGCGCGCGTACACCGAGCTGCTGGTCAAGACCTGCCACAAGCGCGGCGCGCACGCCATCGGCGGCATGGCAGCCTTCATCCCGTCCCGCAAGGACGCCGAGATCAACAAGGTCGCGTTCGAGAAGGTCAAGGCCGACAAGGACCGCGAGGCGGGCGACGGCTTCGACGGCTCCTGGGTCGCGCACCCCGACCTGGTCCCGATCGCGATGGCCTCCTTCGACGCGGTCCTCGGCGACCGGCCGAACCAGAAGGACCGGCTGCGCGAGGACGTCGCCGTGGCCCCGGGCGACCTGATCGCGATCGACTCCCTGGACGCCAGGCCCACCTACGAGGGCCTGCGCAACGCCGTCCAGGTCGGCACCCGCTACATCGAGGCCTGGCTGCGCGGCCTGGGCGCCGTCGGCATCTTCGGCCTGATGGAGGACGCGGCCACCGCCGAGATCTCGCGCTCGCAGATCTGGCAGTGGATCAACGCCGGCGTCGTCTTCGAGAACGGCCTGACGGCCACCGCGGACCTGGCCCGCAAGGTCGCCGCCGAGGAACTGGCCGCCATCCGCGCCGAGGTCGGCGAGGAGGCCTTCGCGGCCGGGAAGTGGCAGCAGGCCCACGACCTCCTCCTCCAGGTCTCCCTGGACGCGGACTACGCGGACTTCCTCACCCTCCCCGCGTACGACCAGCTCATCGGCTGAGACCCCGCCTCCGGCCGAATCGCACAGCAGCCGGAACCCGACAGCTCCGCCCCCGCGGCCCCCAGGCCCCGGGGGCGGAGCTGTCTTCGCGTACGGGAACTCCGGGTGCACAGGCGGGGCGTTCACCCTGCGGCCCGTCACGGGATAGCCGCGGTATAGGCACTGGAAGAACCCTCGGACTCGACCACGGGGCCACTCGGTGGCCGAACGACCGATCGGTTGTTACTTGTTCGTAACTTGCCTGTACCTAGCGGTAACAAGCGGCGGCATGTCACCTTTCCGGTTGCCACCGGCCGGAGGTACCCCCACTTCCCCAGCCATGCGCCGGAGTTGTTCCTGGCTCCCGCATGGCCAACAGCAGGAGTTCCGCAGTGATCGGATTCCGCAACGACAGCAACAGCCCGACCCGCAGTCGAGTGCGACGACTTGCCGGGGCCGGGATGGTCGTGCCGCTCGCCGTCAGCGCGCTGCTGGCCGGCGGGGCCGGCACTTCCGCCGCCAGCCCCGGGACCGGACCCACGGCCGTGGTGTCCATGGGCGACAGCTACATCTCCGGCGAGGCCGGGCGCTGGAAGGGCAACAGCCTCACCAACACCGGCAACCGGACCGGCACCGACCGGGCATGGGTGAGCGGCAGCACCTACGACCCCGGCAAGGTGTACGGGACCACCGTCGGCGGGTGCCACCGCTCGGACTCCGCCGAGGTGAAGAGCGCCGGAGCCATCGCCGACGTCGCCGTGAACCTGGCCTGCTCCGGGGCGACCTCGGAGAACGTCTTCCGCGCCTCCAACGGCGGCGTCGCCTACAAGGGCGAGGCCCCGCAGGCCGACCAGCTCGCCGCCGTGGCCGCGAGCCACAACGTGAAGGTCATCGCGCTGTCCATCGGCGGCAACGACCTCGGCTTCGCCGACATCATCAAGGACTGCGCGCTCGACTTCGTCATCTGGAACTCCTACTGCTACGACGACCAGCAGGAGGGCGTCGACGCGAAGATCGACGCCGTGATGGGCAAGGTCGGCAAGTCCGTGGACGAGATACGGACGGTCATGCGCGGGGCCGGCTACACCGACTCCTCGTACCGCATCGTGCTGCAGTCCTACCCCTCGCCGATCCCGCGCGGGGCGGAGAACCGCTACACGCAGAGCGACTGGAGCCGTCTGAACACCGGCGGATGCCCCTTCTGGAACCGTGACTCGGACTGGGCGCGGGACTCGCTGGTGCCGCAGCTCGCCAACCGCCTCAAGGGGGTCGCCGCGAGCAAGGGCGTCCAGTTCATGGACCTGCGGGACATGATGCAGGGGCGCGAGGTGTGCGCCAAGGCGAGCAAGCACGTGACCACCTCGGCGCCCGCGTCGGCGCAGACGAGCGAGTGGGCGCGCTGGATCGACAGCAGCGAGACCCAGAGCCTGGTCCAGGAGTCCATGCACCCGAACTACTTCGGGCAGCTCGCGGCGGGGCGCTGCCTGGCGCTGGTCACGGCCCAGCCGGCCACGTCCAACTTCGGCTGCAAGAACACGCCGGGCGCCGACCAGACGGGCATGTTCCTGACGCCCGTCGGGTAGCCGTCCACCTCGGCGGCGCGGCTCCGGTCGCGCCGCCGAACCGGCGCTGGTGCCGTGGCCCTAGAGCGATCCGTCCAGCACCGACAGGACGTTGCCCGCCGGGTCCTTGAACCAGGCGATGGTGGGCATGTCGCCGTCCCCGTGGACGATGCCCTTGGCGTCCATCTCGAAGCCCTCGTACCGCTCGAAGCCGACACCGCGCGCGCCGAGCTCGTCGACGGCCCGCTCGACGTCGGCCACCGGGAAGTTGAGGATCGTGAAGGTCGCGGGCTCGTGGTCGTCCTTCGGGTAGACCAGGACCGTGGTGTCGCCCGCGAGGTGCAGGACGAGCATGCCCTGCTCCTCCGAGACGCGCAGGCCGAGGGTGTCGCCGTAGAACTCCCTGGCCCTGCCGATGTCGTCGACCGAGAATCCGCTGAATGCCTTGGCGTCTTCGAACATGGCCATTCCTTCGATCCGACGCGCCCCGCTTTCCATCTTCCTCCCGGTCGCGCCGCCCGGCGACCGGCGGGCCCGCGCACGTACCGTCCGCGCCGGGCCACCGTGCGTACCCGCCGGAAAATCCGTGGGCCGGGGCGGCGCCGGCTGACATGCTCTGGCCCATGGCAGCCCGTACCGCACGTCCCAGTCTCTACATCTCCGTCGACATCGAGGCCGACGGACCGATCCCCGGGCCGTATTCGATGATCAGCTTCGGGGCCGCCGTCGCCGGGCGGCAGGACGGCGCTTCGTATACGGCGGCCGATCCCGAACAGCACACCTTCTACCGGGAGTTGCGGCCGATCAGCGAGGAGTTCGTGCCCGCGGCGCTGGCCGTGAGCGGCCTGGACCGGGACCGGCTGCTGCGCGAGGGCGCCGACCCGGCGGCCGCGATGGCGGAGTTCCGCATCTGGGTGCGGGAGGTGTCCGCCGGGGCGCAGCCCGTCATGTGCGGGTACCCGGCCTCCTTCGACTGGACCTTCCTGTACTGGTACTTGATCCGGTTCGGCGGGGACAGCCCGTTCGGCCACTCCGGCTGCCTGGACATGAAGACCCTCTACGCGGCCAAGGCGCGGGTCCCGCTGCGCGCGGCCGTCAAGGGCCGGATGCCGCGCCAGCTCCTCTCCCGCCGCCCGCACACCCACCACGCGCTGGACGACGCGGTCGAGCAGGCCGAGCTGATGAGCAACCTGATGCTCTGGACTCCCCCGGCCGACGACGGGTCCTGATCCCGCAGCGGGGTGCGCCCGCCGGCCGCGCCGACCGCGCGGGAGGCAACGACGGCGGCGGTGCGCACGCCACACCCGCAGTGGGTGGCGTGCGCACCGTCGCACGATCCGCACGTCCGGGCGCCGGAGCGCCGGTCAGTGCACCGGCACCGGATCCGGGCCGACGGCCGGGGCCGCGCCCTTCCTGGCGCCGAGGTGGTTGAAGGCCAGGTTCAGCACGATGGCCACCACGCAGCCGGTGCTGATGCCGGAGTCGAGGACGACCAGCAGGTCCTTCGGGAAGGCGTGGTAGAAGTCCGGCGCTGCGATCGGGATCAGGCCGATACCCACCGAGGCGGCGACGATCAGGGCGTTCTCGCCCCTCTCCATGGCCGCGCCCGCCAGGGTCTGGATGCCGCTGGCCGCGACCGAGCCGAAGAGGACGATGCCCGCGCCGCCGAGGACCGGCAGCGGGACCACGCCGATGACGGAGGCGGCCATCGGGCACAGGCCCAGCAGGATCAGGATGCCGCCGCCGGCGGCGACGACGAAGCGGCTGCGGACCTTGGTCATCGCCACGAGCCCGATGTTCTGGGCGAAGGCGCTGCACATGAAGCCGTTGAACAGCGGGCTGAGCGCGCTGCCCAGGGTGTCCGCGCGCAGGCCGCCCTCGATGGTCTTCGCGTCCGCCGGACGGCCGACGATCTTGCCGAGCGCCAGGATGTCGGCGGTGGACTCGGTCATGCACACGAGCATCACGATGCACATCGAGACGATGGCGGCGACCTGGAACTGCGGGGCGCCGAAGTGGAACGGGGTCGGGAAGCCGACGAGAGACGCGTTGCGCACGGCGTCGAACGCGGTCATGTCCAGCGGTATCGCGATGAGCGTGCCGGCGACCAGGCCGAGCAGGATGGAGATCTGCTGGAGGAAGCCGGTCAGGAACTTGCGCATCAGCAGGACGATCACCAGGGTGACGGCGGCCATGCCGATGTTCTTCATCGAGCCGTAGTCGGTGGCGGTCGGGGTGCCGCCCTGCGACCAGTTGAAGGCCACGGGCAGGAGCGAGACGCCGATCAGGGTGATGACCGTACCGGTGACGACCGGCGGGAAGAAGCGGACGAGTTTGCCGAAGTAGGGGGCTGCGAAGAAGCCGATGGCTCCGGCGACGATGATCGCGCCGAAGATGACGGGGATCGCGTCCGCCCCCTCCCCCTTGCCGATCGCGATCATCGGGGTCACACCGGCGAAGGAGACGCCGTTGACGAAGGGGAGCTTGGCGCCGATCTTCCAGAATCCGAGGGTCTGGAGGAGGGTGGCGAGTCCTGCGGTGAAGAGCGAGGCGCCCATCAGGAAGGCGGTCTCGGTGGCGGAGAGCCCGACGGCCGGGCCGACGATCATGGGCGGGGCCACGACACCCGCGTACATGGCGGCCACGTGCTGGAGACCGCTCGTGAACATCTTCAGAGGAGGCAGGGTCTCATCGACCGGGTGCTTCTCCTCCGGTACTGCGACAGCGTCTTTGCGAAACCTGGGCGCCATGGCCACGGCTTCCTCCGGTCGGGTAACACGTCGGCAGGGACGTGGGTGTCTTGGAGGTGGTGCGAAAGCTGTGCGAGTCGATCTCTTGTTCAGTTGTGAGGGCATGCGGAAACGATTCGCCCGAGTCGTTCCGTCAGAGGAGAGCAAGCAGTGGCACGAGTCACCGCTCCCGGGGGCGCCTTCGGATTTCCTCAGGCGCTACCCGGGAACAGCTGCCGCGGACCCCGCTCGGGTCCGCGGCCGCCGGCCGGGGGCCGTCCCCCCCGGCCGGACTCCGTGGGATCAGGCCTGCGCGGAGATCCGCGCGAGGCGCTGGGCCTCTTCCCGCGTGGACACGGCGATGGCGTCCTCGTCGGCGAAGAGCAGTCGGTTGTTCTCGACGATCTGCTTACCGTTGACGAACGAAGCCGTCACGGGGGCCGCGGCGCCGAAGACCAGCGCGGTGACCGGGTCGGCGATCGAGGAGTGCAGGAAGGTGCTCAGGTTCCACATCACCAGGTCGGCGCACTTGCCGACCTCCAGCGAACCGATGTTGTCGGCGCGGCCGAGGACCTGGGCGCCACCGTACGTACCGAGGCGCAGGGCCTGGCGGGCGTTGAGCGCGCGCTCGCGGTGGACCGGGTTCAGGCGGTTGATCAGCAGCGCGTTGCGCAGCTCGGTGTGCAGCTCGCCGGACTCGTTGGAGGCGGTGCCGTCCACGCCGAGGCCGACCGGGACGCCGGCGGCCAGCATGTCCGGGACGCGGGCGATGCCGGCGGCCAGACGGGCGTTGGAGGACGGGCAGTGCGCGACACCGGTCTTGGTACGGGCGAACGCGGCGATGTCGGAGTCGTTCATGTGGACGCTGTGCGCCATCCACACGTCCTCGCCGAGCCAGCCGGTCGACTCGAAGTAGTCGGTGGGGCCCATGCCGAACAGTTCCTTGCAGAACTGCTCTTCCTCGACGGTCTCGGAGCCGTGCGTGTGCATGCGCACACCCAGGCGGCGGGCCAGCTCGGCGCCCTGCTTCAGCAGCTCGGTGGAGACCGAGAAGGGGGAGCACGGGGCGACGGCGACCTGGGTCATCGCGTCGAAGGAGGCGTCGTGGTACTTCTTCACGGTCGCCTCGGTGTCGGCGAGCGCACCTTCGAGGGTCTCGACGGCGTGGTCCGGCGGCAGGCCGCCGTCCTTCTCGCTGCGGTCCATCGAGCCGCGGGCGAGGGTGAACCGCACGCCCATCTCGGACGCGGCGCGGATGATCGAGCCGGAGAGGTCGCCGGAGCCCTTGGGGAACACGTAGTGGTGGTCCATGGCGGTCGTGACGCCGCCCTTGGCCATCGCCGCGAGGGAGCCCTGTGCGGCCGTGTACGTCATCTGCTCGTCGATGCGCGCCCAGGTCGGGTACAGCGCGACGAGCCAGTTGAAGAGGTTGTGGTCGGTGGCCAGACCACGGGTGATCCACTGGTAGAAGTGGTGGTGGGTGTTGACCAGACCCGGGGTGACGAGGTGACCCGTGCCGTCGATGCGGCGGACCACGTTGTCGAGCTTCTCGGGGGCCTTGCCCGCACCGATGGACTCGATCTTGTTGCCGGCGACGACCACGTAGCCCGAGGCGTACTCGGTGTCGTTCGCGTCGACGGTCGCAATCGCACAGTTCTCGATGACGATGCGCTCTACGGCGCTGTCATGGGCTGCCGATGCTGCCATGGGACTTCCTCGTGCTTTCAGTGGCGGTGCGGGCACGGCAAAACCCTGGGGATTTGAGTGCCGGAGCCGGGGGCCTTGACAGCTGACAGTACTGCCGCCCCGTGTGTTGCGTCCGGGTGCCGATTCAGGAAGTTGGGGGTGTCGCGCGTCCCGGGGCCACTGCGGAGCCCCGGGACGCGCGTGCCGCGTCAGAGGTTGGTCATGTCCACGGGGATACGGGCGTCGACGCCGTCGCGGAGGACCGTCGCCTCGATCAGACCGTACGGGCGGTCCGCGGCGAAGTAGACCTCATTGTCGTTCTTGAGGCCGAAGGGCTCCAGGTCGACGAGGAAGTGGTGCTTGTTCGGGAGCGAGAAGCGGACCTCGTCGATCTCCGAACGGTGGTTGATGATGCGCGAACCCATCTGGTACAGGGTCTGCTGCAGCGACAGGGAGTAGGTCTCCGCGAAGGCCTGCAGCATGTGCTTGCGGGTCTCGGCGTAGGACTTCTCCCAGTTGGGCATCCGCTGCTCGTCGTCCGACCAGTTGAAGCGCCAGCGAGCCGACACCTGGGTGGCCAGGATGCGGTCGTAGGCCTCCTTCAGCGTCGTGTACTTGTCCTTCACGTAACCCCAGAACTCGGAGTTCGTGGAGTTCATGACGACCAGGTCCTTGAGGCCGGAGATGACCTCCCAGTTCTGACCGTCGTACGTGATCTGGGTGACGCGGGTCTCCTGGCCCTCACGGACGAAGGAGTGGTTCACCTCGTCGGAGCCGATGAACTTGGAGTTGGCGTCCGAGGTGGCGATCCGGGACCAGGAGTACTCCTCGATCCGGATGCGGGCCTTCTGGATCGGCTCCTGGCTGTTGACGAACCAGCGCGCCAGGTGGATGCCGAACTGCTCGGCGGACTCGATGCCGTACTCCTTGGCGAACGCGTACACCGTGTTCTTGGTGGTGTCCGTCGGAAGGACGTTGGCGTTCGAGCCGGAGTAGTGGACGTCGTCCATGTCGCCCGAGAGGGCGACCGAGACGTTCAGGTCCTTGATGTGGTGCGTGTCGCCGTCCCGCGTGATCTTTACGACGCGGTTCTCTGCTTTGCCGTACTGGTTCTGGCCCAGAATCGTGGCCATGCTAGCTCCCTCGGTAAACGGAGTAGCCGAACGGGTTGAGCAGCAGCGGTACGTGATAGTGCTCGCCCGGGTTCACCGCAAAGGTGATGGTGACCTCGGGGAAGAACGCACCGCTGTCCCTTACGCGGGGGGCGTCCTGCTGCGCCTCGGCTTGCTTCTTTGAGAAGTACGTCTCGGTCTCGAAGTCGAGGCGTACGTGGGTGGTGCCTTCCGGCAGGGCCGGCAGGTCCTTGCAGCGCCCGTCCGCATCGGTGGCGGAGCCGCCCAGGGCCGCCCACTCGCCGTCGAGGCCCGTACGGGCCGACAGGGAGATGGCGACGCCCTCGGCGGGCTTGCCGATGCTGGTGTCCAGGATGTGCGTGGACACCGACGCGGTGGTCTCGGTGCTCATGCTCACGCTCCTTCTTCTTCTGCGAGTTCCACGAGGCGGGTCAGGCGGATCTTGTTGATCTTGACGAGCTCACCGCGGGCGATCTCTCGCTCCTGCTCCGGCGAGTTGTCGATCCGGACCTTGACCGCGTCCCGCATGAACTCACCGGTCGCACCGGTGGCGCAGATGAGGAAGACGTGGCCGAACTTCTCCTGGTAGGCCAGGTTCAGTTCCAGGAGCTCGTTCTTGAGCTCCTCCGAGGCACCGGCCATGCCCCGCTGCTCGCGGGCTGAGGTCGGGTCTCCCGGCTTCGGCCGGCCGATCGGCGCGTGGCCCCCCATCGCCTCGCCCAGGTCCTCGGCGGTGAGCTCCGCCATGGCGGTCTCGTTGGCCGAGAACAGGGCTTCGGCGCCGGCGAAGGGGCGCTGGGCGAGCAGCTTGCTCCCCCATGCCGAGCTGGCGCACACCTCGTGGAGCTCGGCCGTGGCCGCGCTGTCGTCCAAGGCGTTGAACCGGGTGAGACCCGGGGTCGGACTCGAAGTCACGGTAGGCCTCCGTGGCCTGTTGTTGCTTTGACGGGCTGCGCATAGCTAACGCCCTCGACAACACGGCGTCAACACTTTGTTGAAACTTCCCGTACACAAAAGCCGCCGCCCGGGTGAATTGGGCGGCGGCTCGTCACAGTGGGTCAGAGTCGTTTCACTCTTGGTTGGTTTTGGCGGGCCCTTTGGGAGTGTTTGCGTCCCTGTTCAAGTAGTTGTAGACCGTGAAGCGGCTGACACCCAGGGCACCCGCGACCGTCTCCACTCCGTGCCGGACCGAGAAGGCGCCGCGCGCCTCCAGTATCCGCACGACGTCCTGCTTGGACTTCCGGTCGAGCTGCGACAACGGTACGCCGTGCCGGCGCTCCAGCGCCGCCAGGATGTGGTCCAGCGAGTCGGACAGCTGCGGCAGGCGTACGGCGAGCAGGTCCTGACCCTCCCAGGCCAGCACCACGTCGTCGGGCTGCGCCAGGGCCGGATCCATCAGCTCGCCGCCCATCGCGTCCACCAGCGGCTTGACCGCGGTGACGAACGGGTGGTCGCGGGGCTCGGTCATGGGGTGTCCTCCCCGATCACGTTGACCTGGAGCGAGACGCGCGTCGCCCCGGACTCCAGCGAACGGCGCAGCAGCGCGGCCACCGCGGTCAGCACCTCGTCGGCGCCGCCCTCGGCGGTGTTGCCGAACGGGCCGACATCCACCGCGTCCAGCTGCGCCTTCTGAATGACCTCGCGAGCAGCCACGGCATGGGCGGGGGCCTCTTCGAGATCGAAGGGCTCGGTCGTGAACTCCACTCTCAATCGCACGCTGGTCAAGCTACCTCCCGGTCACGATTTTCCGGCAGTCCGCACTTGACATCCAGGACAAGCCCGATGCAGTCTTCCATCAAGCAGAAACTAACTTCCGCAATACGGAAGGAGCGCACACCCCTCATGGGATACACGGACCAGCGCTTCGATGTGAACCTTTCGATCCTCTTCACGGAACTCCCGCTCCTGGAGCGCCCCGCGGCTGCCGCCGCGGCGGGCTTCACGGCGGTCGAGCTGTGGTGGCCCTGGATCGAGACCCCCACCCCCGCTCAGGCGGAGCTCGACGCCCTCAAGAAGGCTCTTGAGGACGCCGGCACCCAGCTGGTGGGCCTGAACTTCTACGCCGGCCAGCTGCCGGGCCCGGACCGCGGTGCGGTATCGGTTCCCGGCGAGGAGTCGGAGCGCTTCAACGCCAACATCAACGTGGCCGCGGACTTCGCGGCCTCGGTCGGCTGCAAGGCGCTGAACGCCCTGTACGGCAACCGCGTCGAAGGCGTGGACCCGGCCGTCCAGGACGAGCTCGCGCTGAAGAACCTGGTCGTGGCGGCTCAGGCCGCGGACCGCGTCGGCGCGATCCTCCTGATCGAGACCCTCAACAAGCCCGAGTCGCCGCTCTACCCGCTGGTGAGCGCCCCGGCCGGCATCGAGGTAGTGGACAAGGTGAACGAGGCCACCGGCCTCGGCAACGCCAAGTTCCTGCTCGACCTGTACCACCTGGCGATGAACGATGAGGACCTCTCCGAGGTCATCGAAAAGTACGCCGCCAAGACCGGGCACGTCCAGATCGCGGACAAGCCCGGACGAGGTGCCCCCGGCACCGGCGAGCTGCCCCTGGAGGAGCTGCTCGACCAGCTGAAGAAGGCCGGATACGAGGGCTACGTAGGCCTGGAGTACAAGGCCGCCGACGCCGCCGCCTCCTTCGAGTGGCTGCCGGCCGAGGCCCGCGCCGCGAAGTAGGCGGACAAAGTCCAGGCGATCAGCCAGGCACGTCACGAACTTTTCGTACAAAGCATTAAGAGAAGGACCCTCATCATGAGCACCCTCCCCAAGATTGCCTGGATCGGTCTCGGAATCATGGGCTCCCCCATGGCCGAGAACCTCCTGAAGGCCGGCTACTCCGTCACCGGCTTCACCCTGGAGCAGGACAAGCTGGACCGCCTGGCCGCCGCCGGCGGCTCCGCGGCCGGCTCGATCGCCGAGGCCGTCAAGGACGCCGACGTCATCATCACGATGGTTCCCGCCTCCCCGCAGGTCGAGGCCATCTCCTACGGTGAGAACGGCATCCTCGAGAACGCGAAGTCCGGCGCGCTGATCATCGACATGTCGTCGATCACCCCGCAGACCTCGATCGACCTCGCGAAGAACGCCGCCGCCAAGGGCATCCGCGTCATCGACGCCCCGGTGTCCGGCGGCGAGGCCGGCGCCATCGAGGCCGTACTGTCGATCATGGTGGGTGGCGAGCAGGCCGACTTCGACGAGGCCCTGCCGGTCCTGGAGGCCCTCGGCAAGACCATCGTCCTGTGCGGTCCGCACGGCTCCGGCCAGACGGTGAAGGCCGCCAACCAGCTCATCGTCGCGGTGAACATCCAGGCGTGCGCCGAGGCCGTGGTCTTCCTGGAGAAGTCCGGCGTGAACCTCCAGGCCGCCCTGGACGTCCTCAACGGCGGTCTGGCCGGCTCCACGGTCCTGACCCGCAAGAAGGACAACTTCCTGAACCGCGACTTCAAGCCCGGTTTCCGGATCGACCTGCACCACAAGGACATGGGCATCGTCACCGACGCCGCCCGCAACGTCGGTGCCGCCCTTCCGGTCGGCGCGGTCGTCGCCCAGCTGGTCGCCTCGCTGCGCGCCCAGGGTGACGGCGGCCTGGACCACTCGGCCCTGCTCCGTGCCGTCGAGCGCCTCTCCGGCGCCCAGATCTGAGCACCCCCTCCCCCTGACATCCGGGGGGCCTGAGTTTCCGGATGGTGCCGGTGCTGACACCTGTCCTGTCGCGCCCAAGCGCCGGCACCGTCCGGATCACCTCTCCGCCATCTTTCTTTTCAACAAACTGTTGACGATGCGTTCACGCCGAAATTAGGCTGTTCCGCATGACGGAAGACGATTTCCGCCAGCAGTTCCCCGTACGGAAGGTCACCATGTCGAAGCGCACGCTGACGACCGAGTCTGGCGCCCCGGTCGCCGACAACCAGAACTCCGCTACCGCCGGCGTCGGTGGCCCGCTCCTGGTCCAGGACCAGCAGCTCCTCGAGAAGCTCGCCCGCTTCAACCGCGAGCGCATCCCGGAGCGCGTGGTGCACGCCCGCGGCAGCGCCGCGTACGGCCACTTCGAGGTGACCGACGACGTCACCGCGTACACCAGCGCCGCGTTCCTGAACACGGTCGGCAAGAAGACCGAGACCTTCCTGCGGTTCTCCACCGTGGCCGACTCGCTGGGTGGCGCGGACGCGGTCCGCGACCCGCGCGGCTTCGCGCTGAAGTTCTACACCGAAGAGGGCAACTACGACCTCGTCGGCAACAACACCCCGGTGTTCTTCATCAAGGACCCGATCAAGTTCCCCGACTTCATCCACTCCCAGAAGCGCGACCCCTTCACGGGCAAGCAGGAGCCGGACAACGTCTGGGACTTCTGGGCGCACGCCCCCGAGGCGACGCACCAGATCACCTGGCTGATGGGTGACCGCGGCATCCCGGCGTCGTACCGTCACATGAACGGCTACGGCTCCCACACGTACCAGTGGACCAACGCCCAGGGCGAGGCCTTCTTCGTCAAGTACCACTTCAAGACGAACCAGGGCATCCGCTGCCTGTCGGGCGAGCAGGCCGCCGAGCTCGTCGGCTCGGACGCGAACTCGCACCAGACCGACCTGCTCCAGGCCATCGAGCGCGGTGTGAACCCGAGCTGGACCCTCTACGTCCAGATCATGCCCGCCGCCGAGGCCGCGGACTACCGCTTCAACCCGTTCGACCTCACCAAGGTGTGGCCGCACAGCGACTACCCGCTGCAGCGCGTGGGCCGTCTGGTCCTCGACCGCAACCCGGACAACGTCTTCGCCGAGGTCGAGCAGTCCGCCTTCTCCCCGAACAACTTCGTCCCGGGCATCACCGCCTCGCCGGACAAGATGCTCCAGGGCCGTCTCTTCGCGTACGCCGACGCCCAGCGCTACCGCCTCGGTGTGAACCACACCCTGCTGCCGGTCAACGCCCCGAAGGCGACGAAGGCCGAGAACTACGGCCGCGACGGTGTCATGGCGCTGCGCAACGGCTCGCGCCACGACAAGAACTACGAGCCCAACTCGTACCAGGGCCCGGCCGAGACCGGTCTGGCGCTCGGCGCCCCCAAGGCCGTCTCCGGCTACACGGGCACCCACGAGGCCCCGGCCCACACCAAGGACGACGACTTCTTCCAGGCCGGTGAGCTCTACCGCCTGATGTCGGAGGCCGAGAAGCAGCGTCTGGTGGCGAACATCGCCGGCGGCCTGTCTCAGGTCACCCTCGAAGACGTCATCGAGAAGAACCTGGCTCACTTCCACGCCGCGGACGCCGACTACGGCAAGCGCGTCGAGGAGGCCGTTCGCGCCCTGCGCGACGCCTGAGAGCCCCAAGCTGCGCCGGGAGCCTGACGGGAGGTCAGGCTCCGGGTGCTGAGCCCGAGCTGCGGACCCGGATGAGGGGTGGTACGCGGTAAGGGCAGGACGAGGACCGTGGCGAGCGTGCGAGCCAGTGCGGTGGTAATGGGTTCCGAGGCCCGTCTCTTGACCTGAGGGAGACGAAGCCGGAGTTCTCGTCGCCGCCCGCCACGGTCCCAGCCAAATCTCCGTCCCCGTGTCCAGGGGCTACGCACAGAGCCCCCTGTACAGAGGGGACGGAAACCTCTCCACAGTCTCCGCCCGGCGGTGCGAACGTCCTGTCGCGCCAGCCTCGCTCCGTCGGGCGGTAACAGCACGGCCCATCCCCCCATACCAGAGCGCCGAGTCACGGACGGTCCCGTGACTCGGCGCTTTGTCATGTCCGGCTTGGCCGGCGGGCCGCGATGGCCTGCGGGTCCCAGCCGGGCCCCGGTACGGAGTCCAGGAGCAGCCGCGTGTACGCGTGCTCCGGGGCCGCCAGCACCGAGGCCGTCGGGCCCTGCTCCACGATCCGGCCGGAGTTCATGACCACCAGGGAGTCGGTCACCGCCCGTACGACGCCCAGGTCGTGCGTGATGAAGAGGTACGCGATCTCCGTGCGGGTCCGGATGTCGGCCAGCAGGTTCAGGATCTGCGCCTGCACGGAGACGTCCAGGGCCGCCACCGCCTCGTCCAGCACCAGGACCGCGGGCTCCACGGCCAGGGCCCGGGCGATGGCGACGCGCTGGCGCTGGCCGCCGGAGAGTTCGCGCGGGCGCGCCGCCGCCTCCCGTTCGCCCAGGCCCACCTGGTCCAGCAGTTCGCGGACCCGCGGGCGCGGGTCGCGGTCCGGGAAGTGCAGCCGCAGGGTCTCCCGCAGCACCTCTCCCGCGGGGACCCTCGGATCCAGGGACAGCAGCGGGTCCTGGAAGACCAGCTGGACCTCGCGCGCCCTGCGCAGCCGGGCGGCGCGGCCGCGGGCGGCGGGCTCGCGCACGGTTCCCCGTACGCGCACCTCGCCCGCGTCCGCCTGTTCCAGGCCGGTCACGATGCGGGCCGTGGTGGTCTTGCCCGAGCCGGATCCGCCGACGATGCCCAGCGAGCCGCCCGCCGGGACGGTGAACGACACGTCGTCCACCGCGCGCGTGGCGCCGTACGTGCGGCGAAGGCCGCGGACTTCCAGTGCCGGGTTCATCGCGGGACCTCCGAGTGGTGGCAGGCCACGCCCGCGCGCGGGACCGGGACCTCGGCGCCGCACAGGTCGGTGGCGCGGGCGCAGCGCGGGGCGAAGGCGCATCCGGTGAGGACCGTACGCAGGTCCGGCGGCCGGCCCGGGATGGCGGGGAGCGGGCCGGGCGGGGCCTCCAGGCGCGGGGTCGCGGCCAGCAGGGCTCGGGTGTAGGGGTGGCGGGGGTGCTCGAAGAGGGTCGCGGCCGCGCCGGTCTCCACGATGCGGCCGGCGTACATGACGTAGACGCGGTCGCTGATGGCGGCGGCGAGTTCGAGGTCGTGGGTGACGAAGAGCAGCCCGCAGCCCTCGCGTTCGCGGAGCCGGGTGAGCAGGGCGATGGTCTCGGCCTGGGTGGTGGTGTCGAGGGCGGTGGTGGGTTCGTCGGCGAGCAGCAGCCGGGGGCCGGGCAGCAGCGCGGCGGCGATCATGACGCGTTGCAGCATGCCGCCGGAGAGTTCGTGCGGGTACTGGCGCAGGATGCGCGGGGGCAGGCCGACCGCGTCGAGGAGTTCGGCGAGGCGGCCGTCGGGTGCCTTCGCGGAGGCGTACCGCACGCCCTCGGTGAGGAAGTCGCCGAGGCGGCGCAGCGGGTCCATGGCCGCCCGGGGGTCCTGGAAGATCATCGAGGCGGTGGAGGCGCGGAGGCCGCGCAGCCGGTCCGGGGCCATGGCCAGTACGTCCTCGCCCGCCACCCGTACGGTTCCGGCGGCCGTCGCACCCGGCGGCAGCAGGCCGAGGGCGGCGCGGGAGGTGAGGGACTTGCCGGAGCCGGACTCCCCCACGAGGGCGACGGTCTCGCCGGCCCGGACGGTGAGGTCGACCCCGGCCAGCACGGGGCGCGGCAGGCCCGGGAGGGTGAGGTGGAGCGACTCCACCTCCAGCACGGGGGCGGGGCTCGTGCTCATGCGGTCCTCCCTGCGACCCGGTCGGCGAAGCGTTCGCCGACGACGTTGAAGGCGACGACGGTGAGGATCACCGCGAGGCAGGGGGCGAGCGCGGAGAGCGGCGCCCCTTCGAGGATCGCGGACTGGCCGTCGTTGATCATGGCTCCCCAGTCGGGGGTGAGCGGTGGCACGCCGAGGCCGAGAAAGGACAGGGCGGCCAGGTCGAGGAGGGCGTAGCCGAAGTTGACCGTGGACTGGGCGAGGACGACCGGGGCGATGTTCGGGACGAGGTGGCGCACGCAGATCCGCAGCCCGGAGAAACCCTGGACCCGGTACGCCGCGAGGTACGGCTTGCCCGCCTCGGCGAGCGCGAGGCTGCGCGCGAGCCGGCTGACGAAGGGGGTGTACGCGAGGGAAAGCGCGACCACGGGGGCGATCAGCCCGCGCCCGTAGAGGGAGACGAGCAGCATCGCCAGCAGCAGCCCGGGGAAGGCGAGCAGCAGTTCGCCGGTACGGGAGAGCAGGGCGTCGAGCCAGCCGCCGCGCCAGGCGGCGGTGACTCCGATGGCCGCGCCGAGCAGGGTGGACAGGGCGACGACGCCGAGCGGGCCGAGGAGCGAGGTGCGGGCGCCGGTGATCAGGCGGGACAGGGTGTCGCGGCCGCTGATGTCCCCGCCGAGCAGCAGGTCGGGGGTGGGGTTGGCGAGGGAGGCCGCGAAGTCGACGGCATTGGGGTCGTGCGGCGCCAGCCAGGGCGCGGCGAGGGCGGTCAGGACGACGAGCGCGGCGAAGCCGAGGCAGGCGCGGTGGAGCAGGGAGCCGCCGCCCCCGGCCTTGCGGCGGGGTCTCGTGGTGGAGCGGAGCAGCAGAGCGGTCATTCGGAGCTCCTCGCGCCGAGCCGGACCCGGGGGTCGATGAGCGGGTGGACGAGGTCGACGGCGAGGTTGACGAGGACGAAGAGGCCGATGGTGAGGAGGGAGATCGCCTGGACCACCGGGAAGTCCTTCACGGTCACCGACTTGGCGAGGAACTCGCCGAGCCCGCCGAGGCCGAAGGCCGACTCCACGAGGATCGTGCAGACCATCAGCCCGGAGATGGCGAGCCCGGCCTGGGTGACGACCGTGCCGAGCGCGCCGCGCAGCACGTGGCGGCGTACGACGGTCCGTTCGGGCACGCCCCGGCTGCGGGCGACGGTGACGTGGTCCTGGGCGAACTGCTCCAGCAGGGCCGCCCTGGTGACGCGGGCGAGGACCCCCACGAACGGCAGGGCCAGTGCCACGGCCGGCAGGGCGAGGTGGTGGAGGGTGGAGAGGAAGCCGTCTCCGCTGCCGAGTACGGGGAACCAGCCGAGCCGCACCGAGAAGAGCGACAGCAGCAGGATCGCGGCGATGAACGACGGCGTGGCGACGGCGACCGAGGTGGCGACGAGGACGGCGCGGTCGGTGCGGCCGCCGCGGACGGCGGCGAGCAGGCCGAGCAGGAGCCCGCCGGCGATGACGAGGGAGGCTGACATTCCGATCAGGGAGAGGGTGACGGGGATGCGGGCCGAGACCAGGTCCAGGACGTCGCTGCGGTACTGGACGGAGGTGCCGAGGTCTCCGGTGACGGCTCCGGCGAGCCACTTCCCGTACTGCACGAAGAACGGGTCGTCGAGGTGGTAGTGCTCGCGGATGGCGGCCAGGGCCTGGGGGTTGGCCCCGCGGCCGCCGAGGAGGAAGGTCTCGGGCCTGCCGGGGGCGAGGCGGATGGAGGCGTAGACGAGGAACGAGGCGATGAGCAGGGTGACGAGGAGCTCGCCGAAACGTCTCAGCAGGAAGCGGATCACGCCCGGGTTCATCAGGAGGCACCCACTTCCGCGGCCCACGGGGAGTACATGTACGAGATCGTCGTCGGGGCGCCGGTGATGCGCTTGTTCAGGAAGACGGTGCCCGGGTATTCGGCGACGGGCAGGCACACGGCCTCGTCGGCGGCCATCCTGGCGAGCCGGGCGGTGACGGCCCCGCGCTTGGCCGGGTCGTATTCGGCGCTCGCCTCGTCTACGACCGCGTCGTACTCCGGGTTGCTGTGGCCGCCGTAGTTCTCGAACTGGTCGGTGCGGAAGTTGGAGTACAGGCTCAGCGGGTCGGTGATCGAGAAGTAGTAGGTGTAGGGGAAGAGGTCGAGTCCCTTGCGGGCCTCCGCGTCGGAGAACAGCGCGGTGAAGGCGTCGGGCGCGATGGTCCGGATCTCCACGTCCAGGCCGATCCGGCGGCCGGCGTCCTGGACCGCGATGGCGAGGAGCGCGACGTCCGGGCCGACCGGGCTGGAGGCGACGGTGACCTTCCTGCCGCGCGCGCCGGCCTCCTCCACGAGGCGTTTCGCCTGCTCCAGGTCGCGGTGGACCGGGGGCAGCGCGGCGAGTTGCCCGGCCACCTGCTCCGGCGGGACTCCGCGCCAGGTCTCCTTGGCCACCAGTGAGCCGGTGGGCGAGGCGGCGCCGCGCATGGCGCCCTTGGCGAAGCCCTCGCGGTCCAGGGCCAGCATCAGGGCGCGCCGGACCCGGACGTCGCCCAGGGTGCCGCCGAGGTCGGCGACCGCGAGGTTGATGTTGGTCAGGGCCTCCCCGGCGTAGAGCCGGCCGTTGTCGGCGGCGCGGAACCGCGACAGGGACTCCGGCGGGACCGCGAAGGAGCCGTCCACCTCACCGGTGAGCAGGGCGTTGGTACGGGCGGCGGAGTCGGGCAGGAAGCTGAAGGTGACGTGCCCGGCCTTGGCGCGCCGGCCCCAGTAGCCGTCGAAGCGGTCCAGGCGCAGGGACCGGCCCTGCTCCCACTCCCCCAGCCGGTACGGGCCCGTGCAGTCGAGGCCGCCGTCGGCGGTGCCGAAGGTCTCGCCCTGCTCCGCCAAGGCACGGGCATTGGCGACGGTGCCCGCGGAGTTGGCCATGGCCTGCGCGAACAGCGCGTCGGGGCGCTTGAGGTGGACGGTGACCTGGAGCGGGCCGGTCTTCTCGACGGAGTCGACGTTCTTGAAGTCCTCGGTCCAGTACGAGCCCAGCTCGGGGTCGAGGTGCCGGTTCAGGCTGGCGACGGCGTCGTCGGCGGTGAGGGCGGCGCCCGAGTGGAAGCGCACGTTCGGGCGCAGGTCGTAGACCCAGGTGGTGGGGTCGGGGTTCGTGGCCCTCTCGGCGAGGCCCGGCTCCATGGTGAGCTGCGGGGTCCAGCGCATCAGGGATTCGCAGACGTTGGCGAGGACGGTGTTCTGCGGGTAGTCGAAGGCGTAGATGTAGTCGAGGACGGGCGGTTCGGCGTAGAGGGCCCAGGTGAAGCCGTCGATGTCGCCGCGGGCGGGGGGTGTGGCGGTGGAGAGGTGTGTTCCGGTGGTGCCGGCGCCACCGGCCGGGGCCGCGCAGCCCGCGCCCGTGAGGATCAGGGCGAGGACTGCGGCGGCGGGACCGGCCAGGCGGTGCCGTGAGGGGATCGGCATGCACGCTCCTTGGCGGAGGGGCCCCGGACGGGGCCTGGAGGGCCGGGGCCCTACGGGGCGAGTGGCTCGGTGAGCTGGCCGTACAGCTCGGGGCGGCGGGTCTGGAGGAGGCCGAACTCCAGCCAGTCGCGGCGCTGGTCGAGGTCGAGGTCGGCGACGAGTACGGCGGGGCGGTCCCGGGGCGCGCGCAGCACGATGCGGCCGTAGGGGTCGGAGATGAAGGAGGAGCCGTAGAAGGTGGAGCGGCCCTCGGTGCCGATCCGGTTGGGCACGATCATGAAGAGGGCGTTGGCGAGTCCGTTGGCGCTGATGGCGTGCTCCCACATGGGCCGGGTGTCGAAGTCCGGCAGGTCCACCTCGGAGCCGATGGCGGTGGGGTGCACCAGGATCTCTGCCCCGTGCAGGGCGTAGGCACGGGCGAGCTCGGGAAACCATTCGTCCCAGCAGGTGGGGAAGCCGAACCGGGCCCCTTCGTGGGAGACCACCGGGAATCCGCTGTCGCCGGGGCGGAAGCACAGGTCCTCGCGGTAGCCGGGGAAGGCGGGGATGTGGTTCTTGCGGGTCCGGGCGATCACCTTGCCGTCCCGGTCCACGCAGACGGCGGTGTTGTAGCCGAGGCCGCCGTCCTCGGCGCGCTCGTAGAGGGAGGCGTGGACGGTGATGTCGAGCTCTGCGGCGAGAGCGGCGGCCAGCCGGGCGGTGGGCCCGGTCTCCAGGTCCTCCAGGTACCGGGCGGCGCCGGCGGCCATCGGGTCGTCGGTGTTGCAGAAGTACGGGCTGCGGGTCAGTTCCGGCAGGCAGACGACCTTGGCGCCTTCGGCGGCGGCCAGCCGGGCGCCCTCGCGCAGCCGCTCGTCGTGCTCGTCCTCGTCGGAGTACCAGCGCATCTGGACGAGGCCGACGCGCAGCGGGGTGCGCTCGGCGGGCTCCGTCCGGGCCGGGGAGCCGAGCGGGGAGCCGTAGGAGGTGAGGAGTTCGTACGTCGTCACGCGCGGGCCGCCTTCGGGAGCTGCTGGGTGATGCAGTGGATGCCGCCGCCGCCGTAGGCGAGGACGGGGGTCGGTACGCCGACCACCTTGCGGCCGGGCAGGGCGGCGGCGATGACGGCGAGGGCAGCCGCGTCGGTCCCGGACCGGCCGTCGCCGCCGACGGGGACCACGCAGCCGCCGTTGGCGAGGTAGAAGTTGAGGTAGCAGACCTCGACGGGGGTGCCCGCCACCTCCCCGTACGCGGTCTGCGGTACGGGCACGACCTCCAGGGCGCGGCCGCGGGCGTCGGTGGAGGCCTCCAGGACGGCGAGGTTGGCGCGCATCCGGGCGTAGTCGGGGTGCCCGGGGTCCTCGGGGAGGGAGACGACCACCTTGGCGGGGGCGACGAAGGCGGCGACGCCGTCCACGTGGCCGTCGGTCTCGGTGTCCTCCAGGCCGCCGTAGGGCAGCCAGATGACCTTCTCGATGCCGAGGCGGCGCCGCAGCTCTTCCTCCATCTCGGTGCGGCTCATGCGCGGGTTGCGGTTGGGGTGCAGCAGGCACTGCTCGGTGGTGATGAGCGTGCCCTCGCCGTCGACGGTGATGGCTCCGCCTTCGAGGATCATCGAGGAGTGGACGCGTTCCACGCCGAGCCGGTCGAGGAGGAGCGAGGCGAGCTTGTCGTCGGCGGTCCAGGGGTAGTGCTTCTCGCCCCAGGCGTTGAAGCGGAAGTCGACGCCCACGCGGTTGCCCCGCTCGTCGTGGGCGAAGATCGGGCCGGAGTCGCGCAGCCAGGAGTCGTCGGCCGGCAGCTCGATGACCTCGACGCCGTGGCCCTCGGCCGCGGCGTCGCCGAAGGCGGTGCGGGCCTCGTCGGCCAGGCCGGGCGCGGCGATCATGATCACGTGCTCGAAGCCTGCGATGGCCAGGGCCACGGCCGCGTACTCGCGCTTGGCCGCCTCGTGGGCCGGCCCCCACAGGGACGCGCGGGTCGGCCAGACCATCAGGCAGGCCTCGTGCTCGGCCCACTCGGCGGGCATGCGGGGGCCCGGCGGACTCTGCGCGGTGCGCGGGGACTGCGAGGGCTGCGAGGGCTGCGTGGATTGCGTGGACATCGGGGGTGGCTCCCTTGATGCGGTCGGGCCGGTACACCCACCACTCGGCATCCTGACTGAAATTTCAGTCAGGACCAGATGGACTGAAAATCCAGTCAGGTGGTCGGTGGGAGCTATCGTGGGACCTGACTGAAAGATCAGTCAAGGGGTATCCGACCGAAAGGTGCGAGCCGGCGTGGCCGATCGTCAGACGTTGATCTTGGAAGCAGCGGTACGAGTCATCGCACGCAGCGGCGTCAGAGGGCTGCGGGTGGAGGAGCTGGCCGCCGAGGCCGAGGTCTCCACCGCGCTGCTCTACTACCACTTCAAGGACCGCGCGGGCCTGATCCAGCGCACCCTGGCCTTCATCAGCGACCGCGCCACCGGCTACACCGACGAGGCCGTGTCCGGCACCGAGGACGCCCGCACCGTCCTGCTCCAACTACTGCTGAGCGAGCTCCAGGACACCGACCGGGTCCGCGAGAACAGCATCGCCTGGGGCGAGCTGCGGGCCAGCGCCATCTTCGACACCGAGCTGCGCGCGACCCTGGCCGAGTCCACCCGGAGCTGGACCCAGGACACCGCCGAGGCCGTCTCGGACGCCCAGGCCGCAGGCCTCGCCGACCTGCGCGTGAGCCCGCTCGATGTCGCGGACCGGCTGACCGCCCTGGTCGAGGGCCTGAGCGAGCGCTGGCTGAGCGGCTCCCTGACCCTGGAGCGGGCCCGCGAACTGCTCGCCGGCGCCGTGGACGCGGAACTCGGCCCCCGCCCCGAGTAGCCGGCCGCGCGGGACCGCGGAAACGCACCCGGGACGCAGAACGACCCCCGTTCCTCCTCCGGGAGGGACGGGGGTCGTGCGTACTGCTGCCGCTACCGCGGGGACCGTCAGACGGTCAGCGGGCGGATCGCGGTCGGGGCGTGGCCCGGCTCGGTCGCCAGCTCCTCGAACTCGGTGACGTCACTCATGTCGACCGTCTTGCTCATCGAGATGTTGGTGACGCGCTCCAGGATGGCCTCGACGACGACCGGGACGCTGTACTCGGCGGCCAGCTTCTTGGCCTCCTCCAGAGCGGCACCCAGCTCGTTCGGGTCCTGGACGCGGATCGCCTTGCAGCCCAGACCCTCGACGACCTTGACGTGGTCGACGCCGTAGACACCCAGCTCGGGGGCGTTGATGTTCTCGAACTCGAGGTTGACCTCGAAGTTGATGCCGAGACCGCCCTGCGCCTGGCGGATCAGACCCAGGTAGGCGTTGTTCACCAGGACGTGGACGTACGGGATCTTGTGCTGCGCACCGACCGCCAGCTCCTCCAGCATGAACTGGAAGTCGTAGTCGCCGGAGAGGGCGACGACCGGGGTCTGCGGGTCGGCGGTGGCGACACCCAGCGCGGCCGGGATGGTCCAGCCGAGGGGGCCGGCCTGGCCGCAGTTGATCCAGTGGCGCGGCTTGAAGACGTGCAGCATCTGCGCGCCGGCGATCTGGGAGAGGCCGATGGTGGTGACGTAGCGCGTCTCCGGGCCGAAGGCCTTGTTCATCTCCTCGTAGACGCGCTGCGGCTTCATGGGGATGTTGTCGAAGTGCGTGCGGCGCTGGAGCGAGCCCTTGCGCTCCAGGTGCGAGGCGACCCAGGCGCTGAAGTCGGGCAGCTTGCCCTCGGCCTTGAGCTCCTTGGCGACCTCGATGAAGATCGTCAGCGCGGCCTTGGCGTCGGAGACGATGCCCAGGTCCGGGGCGAAGATCTTGCCGATCTGGGTGGGCTCGATGTCGACGTGGACGAACTTGCGGTCGCCCAGGTACGCGTCCAGGTTGTAACCGGTGTGACGGTTGGCCCAGCGGTTGCCGATGCCGAGGACGAAGTCCGACTCCAGGAACGTCGCGTTGCCGTAGCGGTGCGAGGTCTGGACACCGACCATGCCGGCGGCCAGCTCGTGGTCGTCCGGGATGGTGCCCCAGCCCATGAGGGTGGAGATGACCGGGACGCCGATGAGCTCGGCGAACTCGACCAGCAGGTCGGAGGCGTCGGCGTTGATGATGCCGCCGCCGGCGACGATCAGCGGGCGCTCGGACGCGAGCAGGAACTGGATCGCGCGCTCGGCCTGCTTGCGGGTCGCGGCCGGCTTGTGCACGGGCAGCGGCTCGTACAGGTCGGGGTCGAACTCGATCTCGGTCAGCTGGACGTCGATCGGCAGGTCGATGAGGACCGGGCCCGGACGGCCGGAGCGCATCAGGTAGAAGGCCTCCTGGAACACGCCGGGGACCTGCGCGGCCTCCAGGACCGTGGTGGCCTTCTTGGTGACCGGCTTGGCGATCGACGCGATGTCGACGGCCTGGAAGTCTTCCTTGTGGAGCTTGGAGACCGGGGCCTGACCGGTGATGCACAGGATCGGGATCGAGTCCGCGATGGCCGAGTACAGGCCAGTGATCATGTCGGTGCCGGCGGGGCCGGAGGTACCGATGCAGACGCCGATGTTGCCCGGGGTCGTGCGGGTGTAGCCCTCCGCCATGTGCGAGGCGCCCTCGACGTGGCGGGCCAGCGTGTGGTTGATGCCACCGACGTTCTTGAGCTCGCGGTAGAACGGGTTGATCGCAGCGCCGGGCACGCCGAACGCTTGCGAAACGCCCTCGCGCTTGAGGATCTCCACTGCAGCGGCGGCGGCTGTCATACGAGGCATCGAGTTCTCCTGCGGGTCTGACGGTCAGGCTTTTCCGTAATCCGGAAGTTTTGTTCTGCTATACGGAACAAGCTAAGCGGCGACTTCGCGCACGTCAAGGCGATACGGCTGCCAGGAACCCACCAAAAGCCGCGTCTTGGGCGGTGAGCTGTACGAATGTCCAGCGCTCGACGGAAATTCGAGGACCGCCTCGCCCCGGTGGTAGCTGGTGGTGGAGCATGGAGCTACGCACGGCGACGGAGGGGATCCAGGACTCATGGCGGATGCGGTACCGGTGCGCTGCCCGGCGTGCCTGCGCGAGAACAGCTACGTCGCCCCGGTCTTCCCCTGCGCCTGCGGGAGCCCGGTCACCCCGCCGCTGGACCTGGCGGGACCGCCCGAGCCGCTGACCCATCGCACCTGGTCGGACAGCTGGGTGGCGGTACGGTGCACCGCCTGCGGGCGGGAGAGCGAGTGGCCGCACCCGGAGCTGGGGTGCGGGTCCTGCGGGACGGTGGTGCAGATTCCGGTGCATCCGCTGGAGACCCCGGAACCGGTTCCGGGTCCCGAGCCGGGTCCGGCTCCCGGGCGTACGGGCGAGGTACGGCCGCCGCAGCGCACGGCGCCCCTGCGGCCGCAGGCTCCGGCGGAGCCCGGACCGGCGCACGCCCCGCCCGCGACGCCGCCGGCGGCTCCGGTGCCGCGGCCCGCCTTCCACCCGGTGACCATCCGTACGGCCCGCGACGCAGTGGCCACGGCCGCGCTGTACCTGCGCTGGCTCGGCTTCCAGGACGTACGGCAGCCCGACGGGCGGCCGATCCCGTCGGCGGCGGTGGACCTGCGGGCTCCGGGCCTGGTCGCGCAGGTGGATCCGACCACGGCGCCGGCCGGGCTGCGGGCGGTGGAGTGCGTCTGGCTGAACGGCCTGACGGCCTCCGCGACCAGCGTCTACTTCGCGCTCGCCGGATACACCCAGGACGCGCGCACGCGCGCGGACGATCTGGGGATACCGCTGTTCGTCATGGACCTCACCGGCATGCCGCAGCCGGTCAACGACCCGGCGGACGCACTCGTCGGCGGCGGGGCCTGAGGGCCCCGTCCCCTTAAGCTCGGAGGCATTAGCTGCCTTTTCCCGCCGAGGAGAGCTCGATGAGCCTGTACGACATCCCGCTGACCACCCTGTCCGACGAGCCCACCAGCCTCGCGGCCCACAAGGGCAAGGCGATCCTGCTGGTGAACACCGCGTCGCAGTGCGGGCTCACTCCCCAGTACTCGGGCCTGGCCCGGCTGCAGTTCAAGTACGAGGAGAAGGGCTTCACCGTCATCGGCGTGCCCTGCAACCAGTTCGGCGAGCAGGAGCCCGGCACCGCCGACGACATCCAGACCTTCTGCGCCGCGGGCTTCGGCGTGACCTTCCCGATGCTGGAGAAGACCGAGGTCAACGGCGAGAACCGGCACCCGCTCTACCAGGAGCTGGTGCAGACCCCCGACGCGGAGGGCGCCGCGGGCGACATCCAGTGGAACTTCGAGAAGTTCCTGATCTCCCCCGCCGGCGAGGTCGTGGCACGCTTCCGGCCGCGCACCGAGCCCGAGTCCCCCGAGGTCGTCGCGGCCATCGAGGCGCTGCTGCCCGCGTAGGGCCGACGCGGACACCCCTCAACGCCGACAGCCCGGGCCGTTTCCGGCCCGGGCTGTCGGCGTTCGAGGGACTACCTGACGGCCAGGGCGTCGAGGTAGGACCGCACGTTGCGGCGCGTCTCCGGCACGCTGTCGCCGCCGAACTTCTCCGCGACCGCGTCGGCCAGCACCAGCGCGACCATGGCCTCGGCCACGATGCCCGCGGCCGGGACGGCGCAGACGTCCGAGCGCTGGTGGTGGGCCGCCGCGGCCTCGCCCGTGGCCACGTCGACGGTGGCCAGGGCCCGCGGCACGGTCGCGATGGGCTTCATCGCGGCCCGTACGCGCAGCAGCTCGCCCGTCGTCAGGCCGCCTTCGGTGCCTCCGGAGCGGCCGGAGGTGCGGCGGATGCCGTCCGGGGTCGGCACGATCTCGTCGTGGGCCCGCGATCCCGGCACCCGCGCGAGGTCGAAGCCGTCGCCGACCTCGACGCCCTTGATGGCCTGGATGCCCATCAGGGCGGCGGCCAGCCGGGCGTCCAGGCGGCGGTCCCAGTGGACGTGCGAGCCCAGACCGACCGGCACTCCGTACGCCAGGACCTCCACCACCCCGCCCAGGGTGTCGCCCTCCCGGTGGGCCCGGTCGATCTCGGCGGCCATCGCCTCCGAGGCCCGCGCGTCGAGGCAGCGCACCGGGTCCGCGTCCAGCCGGTCCACGTCGCCGGGGACCGGGCAGAGGCCGTGCGGGGCCTTGGCGGCGGCCAGTTCGACGACGTGCGAGAGGATCTCGATGCCGGCCGTCTCCCTGAGGTACGACCTCGCCACCGCGCCCAGTGCCACCCGGGCCGCCGTCTCCCGGGCGCTGGCGCGCTCCAGGACCGGGCGGGCCTCGTCGAAGCCGTACTTCTGCATGCCGGCCAGGTCGGCGTGGCCGGGGCGGGGCCGGGTCAGCGGGGCGGCCCTGCCGAGGTCCGCGAGGACCTCCGGGTCCACGGGGTCGGCCGACATGACCTGCTCCCACTTGGGCCACTCGGTGTTGCCCACCATGACCGCGACGGGCGAGCCCAGGGTCAGGCCGTGGCGGACACCGCCGAGGAAGGTGACCTCGTCGCGCTCGAACCTCATCCGCGCGCCGCGTCCGCGGCCGAGCCGCCGCCGCGCCAGGTGGTCGGCGACCTCCTGCGTGGTGATCGGTATGCCGGCGGGAACGCCCTCCAGGATCGCCACCAGTGCCGGTCCGTGGGACTCCCCCGCGGTGAGCCAGCGCCACCTGCTCAACTGAGGGCCCCCTCGCGTACGGCCGGGAGCTCCGGGTCGCGTGCGGGGCGGCGGCGCAGCTCGGCGGCGGCGCTGACCAGGGTGAGCAGCAGGGTGATCCCCACACCGCCGAGGATGGCCACCACGGGCGTGGAGCCCGAGAGGACGGTCGCCGCCACGGAGGCGGTGATGGTGTAGCCGACGCCCTGCACGGCGTACTGGATGGAGTAGCCGGCCGTGTGGGCGTGCTCCGGGAGGCGCTCGCGCAGGCTCATGCTGCGGGTGACCATCACGCCCGCCTGGAAGACGCCGGCCGCGAGGAAGGCGAGGGCGATGCCGACGAGGTTGGTGAACACCGCGGACAGCGCGACGCAGACCGAGGTGATCAGCAGGAAGACCAGGCTCTGGCTCCGCACCGTGCCCGGCCAGGTCCGCAGGCCGTAGAGGAACGCGCCGGCCGCGCTGGTCAGGGAGAACAGGGCGAGCAGGGCCCCGGCCCAGTTGACGGTGAGCTGCCGGTATTCCAGGAGCGGGGTGAGGGCGAGCTCCGCGGTGGCCAGCATGGACATCGCACCGGCGCTCGTCAGGTAGATGGGCCAGGCGGAGGCGAGCACCCGGCCCCGGCCGGCGGCCCTGGCCTTCTCGTCCGTCTGCCCCGGGGCCCCCGCGTCGGCCTGGGCCTCGGCCTCGGGCAGGTAGGCGGGCAGCCGGAAGAGGATCACCGCGGCCGCGAGGAACCCGACCGCACCGACCGCCATCGGCGCGCTCGGCGAGGCGTTCACCGCGAGGACGACGACGAGCGCGGGAGCCCCGCCCCAGGTGATCTGGGTCAGGACGGTCTCGGCGCTCAGCGCCCGGGGTTCGTCGGCCTTGTCCACGAGGGCGATCAGCATCGACCGCATTCCGCCGGGGCCCGCGGCCGGCGCCGCGCCGGCCGCGAAGGCCAGTGCGGCGGTCACGGCCACCGGGGCTTCGGGGAACAGGGCGAGACCGGCGAACGCGGCGGCGCCGGCGGCCATGCCGACGGCCAGGTGGACGTGGAGACGCTTGGGGCGCATCCAGGCCCCGAGCACCACGGATCCCAGCACCTCGCCGAGGACGTAGGCGGCGGCCAGCGTCGCGCCCAGCGAGTAGCCGCCCGCGGTGTCGCGGACGAGGAACACCAGGCCCAGGGGGGCTACGGCGATGGGCAGCCTGCCGACGAAGGCGGCTGCCATCCACAGCAGGACGTTCCCTTTGAGGATCTTCCGGTAACTCATGGTCCTTCTTCTCTTCGCTTCTTGTTGCGGGTCGCCGGCCGTGGCGGGTGGGGGTCGGCCGCAAGCGCTCGTCAGACGAACAGCCCGGACAGGACGTCCTCGGTCTTCTCCGCGGCGGCCATGTCCTCGGCGACGAGGCAGTATTCGACCGTGCCGCCGTGCGTGCTGTCGTCGGAGGTGATGACGACGCCGGTCCGGGTCTCCGGGTCGAAGGCGAGGCCCAGTTCCCGGATCCGGTCGACGGCCTCCCGGAAGGACGGCACCTGCCAGTGGTGGCGCTGGATGAGGATGCGTTCCCGGAGGAAGTCCGGTCCCACGAGCTGCTCGGCCAGGTAGTTGATGTGGGTCGAGCCGCCGACGCGCCCGTTGAACTCGTTGATCAGGATGTCGCCGCCGGGCGTGACGATCGCGTCCACGCTGATCGGGCCGCGGTAGCCCATGGCGCGGACCGTCTCGCAGAGGCGGTGCGCCTCGGCGAGGAACTGCGGGAAGCCCGGGTGGTCGGCCGACTTCGCCGGAATGACCAGACCGTTGAAGATCGGGCCCATGAGCATCTCGCCGTGCCCGAAGAGCTCGGTCTCCTCCTCGCCGATCCGGAACTCGGCGTAGACGGGCACGCTGTCCGGGGTGTAGTCCTCGACGACCACCGGGCGGCTGTCGTCGTCCGAGTACCAGGACCACCGCTGGTCCAGGTGGCGGGCGAGGTCCTCCCGGCTGCTGAGGACGGTGACTTCGGGGGCGCCGATGGGGGTGACGCCGGAGTCGCGGCTGAGGATGGCGTTGCCGTAGCCGGCGACGTGGAAGTCCTTCTTCACGATGGCGTGCCGGTCCTGTCCGAGGAGTTCCCACAGGAACTCCTCGGCCTCGGCCCGGGCGAAGGCCACCACGCCCCTGGGGATGGGGTTGCCGATGCCGGCGGCCAGCGCCCGGAACGTCGCCTTGCTGTTGAGGAGTTGTCCGCCGCCCTGGTGGATGTAGCGGAATCCGGGGGTCGTGCGGCCGAGCTCCAGGGAGTGGGCGAGGCGCACGACCGGGCTGTCATAGTAGATCGGGAAGACCCGGTCGACGCCGGACTCCTCGGCGCTGCGCCGGAGTTCCTCGACGAACTGCCGGTCCTCCCAGCGCTCCGGGGTGAGGACGTCGACGCCCAGGGCGCCCGCGGGCGGCGCGAGGACGGTGATCCGGTCGCGGTCGGCGCCGGTCAGGGCGGTGACGTAGGCGAGGAACTCCTCGCTGGGTACGTGCGGTACGACGAGGACGTCGCCCTCGGAGGCGTACCAGATCATGCGCTGGGCGGTCACGCCTGCCGTCCTGCGGTGCTCCGCGGTGAGTTCCGCCAGGTCGCCGACCATCTGGGCGGTGCGGTTGTTGGCTATGAACAGGGTGCTCATCGAGTCTCCACGGTTGCTTCGAGCCGCTCGATCTGGTCGGCGACGGTCTGGGTGGGCAGCACCACGGCGCAGCGGCCGGCCGCGTAGTGCAGGGCGCTGCGGTGGTCTTCCGCGGTGAAGTCGGCCACGGCGTCGGCGACCAGGAAGGTCTGGATGTCGTTCGTGTACGACTCGACGGCGGTCGCCAGGACTCCGATGTTGGCGTAGATCCCGCAGATGACCAGCTGGTCGCGGCCCTGCTCGCGCAGGAAGCCGAGGAGTCCGGTGCGGTGGAAGGCGCTGTAGCGCCACTTGGTGTACACCTGGTCGCCCGGCCGCGGTGCGATGCCGTCGACGACCTCGCGCTGCTCGGGGCCGACCGTCATGCCCGGCCCCCAGAAGTCGCGCAGCAGGCCGCGGTCCTGCTCGCTCATGCCGCCGGGCTGGGCGGTGTAGGCCACCGGAATCCCCTGCGCGGCGCACTGCTCCCGCAGCTTGCGGACGTTGGCGGTGAGGGAGAGCACGGGGTCGGTGCCGGCCGGGAAGGCGTCGACGAAGTACCGCTGCATGTCGTGGATGAGCAGCACGGCGCGTGCGGGGTCGACCGTCCAGTCGGCCGTGTTGGCCGGGAGGTCGGCTTCGGCCGGCATCGGGTAGGGCTGGATTGCTGGCAGGGACACGGGAGTTGGGGAACCTCTCACTGGTGGGGCCAGGACTCGGCGACCGTGATGGCCTGACCGAGGTTGAGACGGGGGTCGCACAGCGTGGTGTAGGCCTCGCCCAGGGCGCTCAGCTCGGCCTCGTCCGCCCAGCACTCGACGACGGGGGCGGCGGTGGCTTCCAGGTGGAGCCCGCCCGGTACGCCGCCCTCCTGGAGCACGGCGGAGTGGAAGGCCTGGACCTCCCGTACGACGGTGGCGACGGAGCGGGTCTTGTGGCCGGCCGGTCCGGTGACGGTGTTGCCGTGCATGGGGTCGCACAGCCAGATCACCGGGTGCCCCGCGTCCCGTACGGCCGCGACGAGGGCGGGGAGGCGGTCGGCGACGAGGTCGGCGCCGAGCCGGGGGATCAGGGTGAGGCGGCCGGGCTGCCGGTTGGGGTCGAGGCGGTCGCACAGCGCGAGCAGGTGGGCGGCGTCCATGGCGGGCCCGACCTTGCAGGCCACCGGGTTGGCGACCTGGGAGAGCAGGGCGACGTGGGCGCCGTCGAGTTGGCGGGTGCGTTCGCCGATCCACGGCCAGTGCGCGGAGGTGAGGAAGGTCCGGTTGTAGGCGTCGCGGCGCAGTTGGGGCAGCTCGTAGTCGAGCAGGAGGGCCTCGTGGCTGCTCCAGAGCGGAGCGCCGTCGGAGCCGTCCTGGCGTTCGCGCAGCAGGCCGAGTACGTCCCCGGCCGCCTGGTGGCAGTCGAGCATGCGCAGCGGGTCGGGTGTGCGCAGCAGGGGGTCGAACTCCGGGCCGTTGACCATCGGACCGCGGTGTACGGGGAGTTCGACGCCGCCCCGCCGCTCGGTCGGCTGGGAGCGGGGTTTGGCGTACTGTCCGGCGATCCGGCCGACGCGGAGTACGGGCAGCCCGGAGCGCGCCTGGAGGACGCCGGCGAGGCACTCGGCGAGGCCTGCCTTGCGGGCCACGGCCTCGGGGGTGCGGTCGGCGGGGTCCTCGGCGCAGTCGCCCGCCTGGACGATCAGGGCGTTGCCGGCCGCGACCTCGGCGAGCAGCGTGCGCAGGCGCAGGATCTCGCGCGAGGGTACGAGCGACGGGCTGTCGCGGATCTCGCGGACGGCCTTGGCCAGGAGGTCCTGGTCGGGCCAGTGCGGCTGCTGCGCGGCGGGCAGGGCGCGCAGCGCGTCGTGTTCGGCGGCGGCGAGCGGCAGCAGGGCCGCGTCGGTGGGGCGGGGACGGGTCAGGGTGTTCACCGGTTGCTCCCGGTCGGGGTGGGCGTGGCGGTCGGGTCGGCGAGGGCCGCGGTGACGAGTTGGCGGAGCAGCGCGGGCCCGTCCTCGGTCAGCAGGGACTCGGGGTGGAACTGGGCGGTGGCGAAGCCGGGTCCGCGCAGTCCGTGCACCTCGCCGGTGTGCGGGTCGCGGCTGACCTCCACGGTCCGGGTGGCGGGGCCGGTGACCGGGCCGGTGGCGGGCCCGGCGGCGTCGTGGTCCTCGTCGGTGGCGGTGTCCAGGCGGTCGGTGGCGGACCGGCCCGCGAAGGTGTTGTAGAACCCTGCTCGTGCGCGGCGGCCGAAGAAGTCGATCTCCTGCTGGAGACCCTGGTTCGGGGTCTCCTTGCGGACCAGCTCGACTCCGAGCAGCGAGGACACGACCTGGTGCCCGAGGCACACGGCGACCAGGGGGGTCCCGGCGGCCAGCAGCCGCCGGGCCAGCCGGCGCGAGGTGGCGATCTTGAGGTCCTCGGTGCGCCGGGGGTCCCCGGGCCCGGGGCCCAGGAGCACCAGATCCGCCCGGTCCAGGTCCTCGTCGGAGACCTCGCGCCAGGGATGTACGGTCACCGACGGCCCCAGGGAGCCCAGTTGGTGGGCGAGCATTGCGGTGAAGGTGTCCTCGTTGTCCACGACGGCCACCCGCAGCCCCGCGAGCTCGGGTACGGCGTACGCCCCGGCGGGCATCGGGTCCAGCCAGAACCGGGCGAGGCGTTCGTTGTACGAGGCGAGGCCCCTCCGCACCTCCGGGTGCTCGCCGAGCCGCCGGGCCGTGACGGGTACGGGGCGGTCGACGGTGGCGGCGTCGGCGGCCGCGGCCGCGGCCGGGTGCTCGCGCAGGACCGAGAGGAGTCCGGCGGCCTTCGCGTGCGTCTCGGCGACCTCGCTCTCGGGGTCGGAGTGGCGTACCAGGGTGGCGCCCACCCCGATCTCCAGCCGGCCCTCCGTATCGATCTCGGCGGTGCGGATGAGGATCGCGGAGTCCATGGCCCGGCGTCCGGCGGCGTCCCGGCCGACGAGCGCCAGCGCCCCGCTGTAGTACGAGCGGCCGCGGGGTTCGTACCGGTGCAGCACCTCGCAGGCGCTCTCCACCGGGCTGCCGGTGACCGTCGGGGCGAACATCGTCTCGCGCAGGATGTCCCGTACGTCGAGGCGGCTCTCGCCCCTGATGAAGTACTCGGTGTGGGCGAGCCGGGCCATCTCCTTGAGGAAGGGGCCCTCCACCCGCAGGCCCGGTTCGCAGATCCGGGACATCATCTTGAGTTCCTCGTCGACCACCATCTGCAGTTCCTCGCGTTCCTTGCGGTCGGCGAGGAGTCCGAGGGCTCCGGCGACGGTGGGGCCCGTCGCCGGATAGCGGTAGGTGCCGCTGATCGGGTTCATGGTGACCGTCCCCGACTCCAGGCTGACGTGCCGCTCGGGCGAGGCCCCGACGAGCGTCCGGTCCCCGGTGTGGACCAGGAAGGTCCAGTACGCGCCGGCCTCCCGGGCGAGGAGCCGGCTGAAGAAGGTGAGGGCGGCGGCCGGGGTGTAGCCGTCGATGGTGGCGGTGAACGCGCGCTTGATGACGAAGTTCGCGCCCGCGCCCTGGCCGATCTCCTCGGCGATCACCTTCCGCACGATCTGCGCGTACTCGGCGTCCGGGATGTCGAACGCCTCGTCGCGCAGGGCGAGCGGCGCCTCGGGCAGGGTGGCCAGGAACCGGCCGGTGGACAGGGAGTGCTGCTCGCGCACCTTGAGGACGGTCAGCGGGGCGCCGTCGTCGGTGCAGGTGTAGCCGCGTTCGGCGATCTGCCGGTACGGGAGCAGCGCCAGCAGGTCGTGACCGCCGGTCGCGGTGCCGGTCGCGGTGCCGGGGTCCTCGTCCAGCGGGATCGCGGCCAGGTGCTCGACCGTCGTGATGTCCCCGAGGAGGAGTTCGAGCCGGTCGGGGCCGGTTGCGTGCGGGCGGTGCAGCAGGGCGAAGGGGGTGCCGTCGAGTGGGACGGTGATGTCGCCGTCGAGGGGGCTGGTGTCCGTGGTAACCATGTCGCTCTTCCTTGTCGAACCGTGTCAGCCCTCGGAGTCCTGCGCGAGATCCGTCAGGAAGCCGTCGATGTGGTGGTGGAGCAGGGGTGCGCGGGTGGCGTCGAGTGCTTCGAAGTGGGTGCACTCCAGTTCCCGTACGCGCAGTTGCGGTGCGCGCCGCGCCCACTGCCCGAGCTGGTCGGAGTGCCGGTCGGCGGTGCAGGAGACCAGCAGCGCGGGTCCGGTGTGGGCGTCGGACGCCCGGTGGGCGTAGGCGGCTTCCAGGTGGGCGGCGGCGACCTCGCGCAGCCGCTCGCCCTGTTCGCCGTCGGGCCGCGAACCCATGGACCGGCCGATGCGGTCCAGGAACGCCTCGCGGTCGGTGCCGGGCCGGGCGGAGAGCTCGGCGTAGCTGTCCACCATGACCACGGCCGGGGCGGGGGCGCCGCCCTCCTGCGCGAGCCGGGCGGCCAGTTCCCAGGCCAGTACGCCGCCGAGGGACCAGCCCACGAGGTACCGGGGCGGGCGGGGCAGGGTGCGCAGTTCGGCGAGGTAGCGCTCGACCATGGCGGGTACGTCGCGGTCGGGCCGCTCGCCGGGCAGCAGTCCCGCGGCGCGGATGGCGTGGACCGGGCCCCGGCGGACGAGTTCGCCGGCCAGTTGGTAGTACGGGCTGATGCCGCCGCCGGCCGCGGGCAGCAGGACGGTCTGGTCGCCGCCTTCGCCCTCGCCGAGCGGGATGAGGAGCGGTGGGTGTGTGGTCGCTGTGGTCATGCCTTGTTCCTCCGTGCGGTGACGGCTTCGGCGAGGGCTCCCACCGTCGGCGCCTTGAAGAAGTCGAGGACCGGGATCCGTACGCCGAACCGGTTCTCGATCCGGGTGAGGGCGGTCAGTACGTTCAGGGAGTGCGCGCCCTGGTCGAAGAGGGAGCCGTGCACCGTCACCGGCCGGTCGAGCAGCGTGCTCCAGATCTCGCGCAGTCCCTCGACGAGCCACGGGTCGAGGCCCTCGGTGCTCTCGGGGTCCGCGTCGGCCGACGCGGTGGCGGGGAGCAGCTCGGGCAGTGCGCGCAGCAGCGCCGCCCGGTCCAGCTTCCCGTTGTGGCTGGTGGGGATGGCGGCCACGGTCAGGGCGTGGGCCGGGACCATGTAGGAGGGCAGTGTCGCGGCGAGCGCGGCGCGCATGTCCGCGGGACGGGCCGGGTGGCCCTCGTCCGGGACCAGGAAGAGCACCAACTCCCGCTGCGCGCCCTCCTTGTGGGCCGCAGCGACCGCGGCGCGGACGCCGGGTACGGCCAGGGCCGCGTTCTCCAGCTCGCCGAGTTCGACGCGGTGGCCGCGGATCTTGACCTGGTGATCGTCCCGTCCCGCGTAGACCAGCACCCCGCGCTCGTCGCGGAACACGACGTCGCCGGTGCGGTAGCGGCGTGCGTCCGGGCCGGCGCCGTACGGGTCGGGGACGAAGCGTTCCGCGGTCCGTTCGGGGTCGTTGACGTAGCCCTGGGCGGGGCAGTCGCCGCCGAGCAGCAGCTCGCCGGGGACGCCGGCCGGGGCCAGGTGGCCGGTGACGTCCACGACCTGGGCTCCGACGCCGGGGATCGGGAGGCCGATCGGTACGTGCGAGGGCCAGGGCTGGGTGTCGGCGGACAGTTCCTGCGCCGTGACGACATGGGTCTCGGTGGGGCCGTACATGTTGAACAGGCCGATGCCGGGGCGGCGGGCGAAGAACTCCTGCACTGCGCGGTCGACCTGCAACTGCTCGCCCGCGACGCAGATGTGACGGAGCGTCACCAATCCCTCGGCCAGTTCGTCGGCGGCGAGGGCGAAGGGGCGCAACGCCGCCACCGGGAGGTAGAGGTGGGTCACCCCGGTCTCGGCCACCCGTCGCACCAGGGAGGGCAGGTCGCGCCGGTCCACGGGTTCGCGGGAGATCAGCGTGCCCCCGGCGGCCAGGGTCGGGAAGATCTCCTGGAAGGAGACGTCGAAGCCGATCGGCGCGTACTGCATGAAGCGCGTGGTGGCGTCCATGGCGAGCACGTCGAGCTGCCAGCGGGTCAGGTTGACCAGAGCCCCGTTGCCCATGAGCACGCCCTTGGGACGCCCGGTGGAGCCCGAGGTGAACATGGCGTAGACGGGGTCCCCGGGGCCCCGCTCGGCGGGCGGAACTCGATGCGCCTGCCCGTCCCCCTCCGGGCGCGGGGCCGCCAGCAGCTCCGGGGTGAGGACGGTGGCGGCGCCGAAGCCGCCTTCGCCGACCACGAGCCGGCAGTCGGCCTGGGCGGTCATCATGTCGAGCCGCTCGGCGGGGAGTTGGGGATCGAGCGGGAGATAGGCGGCCCGGCGCTCCAGGATCGCCAGCACGCTCGCGACGGTCGCGGCCAGTCCCCGGGTGGCGACGCCGACGACGCTCTCGTGGCCCACGCCGCGGTCGGCCAGGCCGTCCGCGATGGCGCGTACGGTCCGCGCGAGCTCGCCGTACGACGTGCTGGCGCCGTCGGCGACGATGGCCGTCAGCTCGGGGTGTTCGGCCGCGGTGGCCATGACCCACTCGTACACGGTGGCGTACTCGGCGGACGTGACTCCGGCCCCGGACGCGGACGCGGACCCGGACGCGGACGCGGACCCGGACGCGGACGCGGACCCGGACGCGGACGCGGACCCGGACGCGGACGCGGACCCGGACGCGGACGCGGACCCGGACG